>NZ_PSVO01000021.1:0-54348 GCF_002932325.1 Rathayibacter sp. AY1E2 | reverse complement strand
GGGGGGGGGCGGGGGGGCGGGCGCGGGGGGGGGCGCGCGGCTGGCGGTGGGCGCCGCCGGTCGAGCCGACGAGGGTGCGCAGCGGCGCCAGGGTGTCGTTCGTGACGAGCCCGGCCCAGACCAGCTCCCACAGGGCCTCGACGAGGCCCGCGTCGTCGGTGGAGCCGACCGCGTCGGAGAGCTGGCGGAAGAAGTAGCCGCCGCCCGAGCCGAGCACGCCGACGATCTCCTGCTGGAGCTCGGTCAGGGTCACGGACTCGGCGGCGGGGACGGGGAGGGTCAGCCCTGCCGTGTCGGCGAGATGGAGGCTCACCCAGCCGTCGTTGCCGGGCAGGGTGCCCGCGCCGGCCCAGAGGACCTCGCCGGTCGCGGTGAGCTCGTCGAGCATCGCGGGGGAGTAGTCGCGCACCCGGGCGGGCAGGATCAGCGACTCCCAGGCGGACGCGGGGATGGGCGCGCCGGCCAGCTGGTCGATCACGGAGGCCACGCCGTCGATACCGCGGAGCGAGCCGCCGACGTGCTGCCAGGCGGGGAGGAAGCGGGCGTACGCGGCCGCGTCCACCGGCTCCACCTCCTTGCGGAGCGCGGCGAGAGAGCGGCTGCGCAGGCGGCGCAGCACCTCGGCATCGCACCACTCGGTCCCGGTGCCTGTGGGGCGGAACTCGCCCTCCGAGACGCGGCGCTCGCCCGCGAGGCGGCGCAGGGTGTCGGTGACGACCGCGACTCCGAGGCCCAGGCGGGTGGCGACGGCGGCGGCGGTGAAGGGGCCGTGGGTGCGCGCGTAGCGGGCGACGAGGTCGCCGAGCGGATCGCGGACCGGGTCGATGAAGGCGACGGGGACGCCGATCGGCAGGGGCACGCCGAGAGCGTCGCGGAGCCGGGAGGCGTCCTCCATCGCGGCGTACCGCTGCTCACCGCCGAGGCCCACGGGCAGGACGCGCTTGGCCTTCACGAGCGCGGCCACGTCGGCCTCGAGCACCGCGCGCTCGATCGCGGGCGCCTTCGCGACGTCCGCCGAGGCGACCGACTCGTCGACCAGGCGCTCCCCGAGCTCGTCGAGCGTCAGCGGGCCGAGCAGCCGGAGCAGGTCGGCGGCGCCCTCGAGCCCGCGGAGGCGGCGCTCGGGCTCGACGCGCTGCAGCTCGCGCTCGATCTGCGCGAGGACGGCCGGGTCGAGCAGCTCGCGCAGCTCCGCCCGGCCGAGCAGCTCGCCGAGGAGCGTCGCGTCGACCGAGAGCGCCGCGGCACGGCGCTCGGCGAGCGGGCTGTCGCCCTCGTACATGAAGGCCGCGACGTAGCCGAAGAGCATGGACCGCGCGAACGGACTGGCGGTCGGCGTCTCGACCTCGAGGATCCGCAGCTCGCGCCCGTCCAGCCGCGCGGCGAGCCGGAGCAGCGCGGGCAGGTCGTAGACGTCCTGGAGGCACTCGCGGACGGTCTCGAGGATGATCGGGAAGGTCGGGTAGGTGCGGGCGACGTCGAGCAGCTGCGCCGCCCGCTGCCGCTGCTGCCAGAGCGGGGAGCGCTTGCCCGGGTTGTACCTCGGGAGCAGGAGCGCCCGCGCCGCGCACTCGCGGAACCGGGCGGCGAAGAGGGCGGAGCCGCCGACCTCGCTCGTGACCAGCTGCTCCAGCTCCTCGCGCTCGAACAGGAACAGCTCGGAGCCCGGCGGCTCCGACTCCGTGTCGGGGATCCGCACGACGATGCCGTCGTCCCCGGCCATGGCCGCTCCGTCGACGCCGTGCCGCTCGCGGACGCGAGCGCCGATGGCGAGCGCCCACGGCGAGTGCACCTGCATCCCGTACGGGGAGTGCAGCACCAGCCGCCAGTCGCCCAGCTCGTCGCGGAAGCGCTCGAGCACGAGGGTGCGGTCGTCCGGGATCTGCCCTGTGGCCAGGCGCTGCTCGTCGAGGAAGGAGAGGAGGTTGTTGGTCGCGTACTCGTCGAGCCCGGCCGCGGTGCAGCGCTCGCGGGCCGTCTCGGGGGCGGCGGCGCCCACCTCGCGGGTGAACGCCCCGATCGCCTCGCCGAGCTCGGCGGGGCGCCCCTGCGAGTCGCCCTTCCAGAACGGGAGGCGCCCGGGCTCGCCGAACGCCGGCGTCACGATCACGCGGTCGTAGGTGATCTCCTGGATGCGCCAGCTGGT
Source organism: Rathayibacter sp. AY1E2 (assembly GCF_002932325.1). Classification (NCBI taxonomy): domain Bacteria; kingdom Bacillati; phylum Actinomycetota; class Actinomycetes; order Micrococcales; family Microbacteriaceae; genus Rathayibacter; species Rathayibacter sp. AY1E2. Next base: position 52,202 of record NZ_PSVO01000021.1, on the reverse strand, counting down.
GGCTCCGAGCGCGAAGACGTCGCCGACGCGGGACTCGTAGACCATCTCCTCGTCGAGCTCTCCGACGCGGTTGCCGGTCGAGCCCGGCTCGCCGACCATGAACACGCCGAAGAGCCCGCGGTCGGGGATGGTGCCGCCGCTGGTGACGGCGAGGCGCTGGGCGCCGGGCCGGCCGGTGAGCGTGTTCGCGTCGCGGTCCCAGACGAGGCGCGGCCGCAGCTCCGCGAACTGGTCGGAGGGGTAGCGGCCCGAGAGGAGGTCGAGGGTCGCCTCGTAGGCGGAGCGGGGCAGGGACACGAAGGGGGCGCTGCGGCGGACGGTGTCGAACCAGTCGTCCACGTCGAGGCTCTCGAGGGCGGTCGCGGCGACGGTCTGCTGCGCGAGGATGTCGAGCGGGTTCGCGGGGACGGCGATCGCCTCGATCAGGCCCGAGCGCATCCGCTCCGTCGTCACGGCGGAGTGGAGAAGGTCGGCCCGGTGCTTGGGGTAGAAGGACCCGCGCGAGACCTCGCCGACCTGGTGGCCGGCTCGACCCACGCGCTGCAGGGCGCTCGCGACCGAGGGCGGCGTCTCGACCTGGACGACGAGGTCGACCGCGCCCATGTCGATCCCCAGCTCGAGGCTCGAGGTCGCGACCACGCAGCGCAGGCGGCCGGACTTCAGGTCGTCCTCGATGATCGCGCGCTGCTCCTTGCTCACCGAGCCGTGGTGGGCGCGGGCGAGCAGCGGCTCCTCGTCGGGCGCGGACTGCCCGCTGCCGCTCGTGCCCCCGGCCGCTCCCATCGCCTCGGCCGGGGAGCGGCGGACGGAGGAGGAGCCCGCTTCGGCTAGCAGGGCCCCGACCGCGACGGGCTCACCCGCCTCGCGCGCCCGCTCCGCGGCGAGCTCGCGGCGCTCGGCGTAGATCTCGTTGAGCCGGGCGGTCAGCCGCTCGGCGAGGCGGCGGGAGTTCGCGAAGACGATGGAGGAGGTGTGCGCGAGGACCCGGTCGACGATCGACTCCTCGACGTGCGGCCAGATCGACCCGCTCTGCGGACCGGTGGCCCCCATCGTCGATCCGTCCTGCGGAGCCGCCGTCCCCAGCTCGGACATGTCCTCGACCGGGACGACGACGCTGAGGTCCCACTGCTTCTCGGACGCCGGAGCCACGATCGCGACCGGGGAGCGGCCGGCGAGGAACCGGGCCACCTCCTCGCGCGGGCGCACTGTCGCCGAGAGGCCGATGCGCTGCACCGGCTTCGGAAGCAGGGCGTCGAGCCGCTCGAGGGAGACGGCGAGGTGCGCCCCGCGCTTGGTCGACGCGACCGCGTGGACCTCGTCGACGATGACCGTCTCGACGCCGCGGAGCGACTCGCGCGCCGCCGAGGTGAGCATGAGGTAGAGCGACTCGGGGGTCGTGATCAGGATGTCCGGCGGCGTCTTCTGCAGCACGCGCCGCTCGGCGGCGGGCGTGTCTCCCGACCGCACCCCGACGGTGACCGTGGCCGGCGCGCTGCCGATGCCCTCGGCGCTCAGCCGCAGCGCCGTCTGGGTGACGCCGACGAGAGGCGAGCGGAGGTTGCGCTCGACGTCGACGCCGAGAGCCTTCAGCGGCGAGACGTAGAGCACGCGCGTGCGGTGCTGCGGATCCTCCGGCGGCGGGCCCTGAACGAGCCGGTCGATCGCCCAGAGGAAGGCCGAGAGCGTCTTGCCGGAGCCGGTGGGAGCGACCACGAGGGCGTGCGCTCCGCTCGAGATGGCCGACCAGGCCCCCTCCTGGGCGGCGGTCGGCGCCGGGAACGCGCCCTCGAACCACGCGCGCGTGGCGGGGGAGAAGCGCTCGAGGACGTCCGGCATGCACCCATCCTCCCTGCCACCTCCGACATTGCCGGGGCCGCGGCCCGGGGGCGAGCCCTTGACGCGGAGGAGCCCGCCCGTCAGGCGAAGCCGAGACGCACGAACGTGCCGATGTCAGCGAGCTCGGCCTGCCCGACTCCGTGGGCGACGCCCTCGTAGACCCGGGCGTCGAGCGCCGTGTGCTCCGGGAACCAGGCCGCCGCGTCCCGCACGAGCTCCTCCGGGATCACCGTGTCGAGCGTCCCGCGGCCCCAGAACACCGGAGGACGCTCGCGGGCGAGCCGCTCGTCCGCGTCGTCGCCCTCGGCGAGCGGGACCACGAACCCGGACAGAGCGACCGCGAAGGCGAAGCGGCCCGGCGCGCGCCGAAGCAGCTGCACCGCCAGCGCGGCGCCCTGGGAGAAGCCCAGCAGCCCCACCGGACCCGGGTGCCCCAGAGCGTCGAGCCACTCGATCACCCCCGCCGCCGCCGCCTCGACGGCCTCGGGATCGGCCCGCGGCTCATCAGGCACCAGCGGCACCCGGAGCGGCCACCACGCGTTCGCCCCGCCGCCCAGGGCGAGAGGCGCCCGAAGGGACGCGAGGACCGGCTCCAGCGGCAGGTAGGCGCCGAGCGAGAACAGGTCCCCCTCGTGCGAGCCGTAGCCGTGCAGCAGCACCAGGAGGGGCCTGCCGACGCGGTCGCGCTCGGAGGAGGACCACAGCACCGCGTTCGCGTCGATTCCCATCGCACCATCATCCCCCTGAGTGCGGGATCGCCGCCGCCGGTCGGAACACCAGCCGCGAAGGGTGAGAATGGCTGCATGAGCGTGCGCACCCCTGACCCGAACTCCGGGTGGCTGTCCGACGACGAACTCGCCGAGATCCGCCGGCGGCTCCCGCTGCTGTACGTGGAGGCCGTGCCCGTCCGGGTCGACGGGCTCGGGCAGGTCACCGAGGTCGGCGTGCTCCTGCGCGCGACCCCCTCCGGCCAGATCACCCGCACGATCGTCTCGGGCCGCGTGATGTACGGCGAGACGCTGCGCGACGCGCTGTTCCGCCACCTCGAGAAGGATCTCGGTCCCATGGCCTTCCCCCTCCTCCCGGCGAGCCCGCTCCCCTTCCACGTCGCCGAGTACTTCCCGATGCCCGGCATGGGACCGTTCACCGACGACCGCCAGCACGCGGTCTCCCTCGCCTACGTCGTCCCCGTCACCGGCACCTGCGACCCCCGCCAGGACGCCCTCGAGCTCACCTGGATGACCCCCGACGAGGCCTGCTCCGACGCGATCTCCGCCGAGATGGAGGGCGGGCGGGGCGCGCTGATCCGCGCCGCGCTCGCTTCCGTCGGCCGCCTGTCCTAGCGGCGCGGATCGGCCGCGGTGCTCCCTTCTGCGCGCCGATAGCGGCGCGCCGCGGTCGGCTCGCAGGGACAGCAGGCCGGCTGGAGCATCGTGCGTCCGCCTGGACCGATCCGCCGGCACGCGACTCGGCCGTTCGGCTCGTGGATCCGGCATCCATGGGACCTCTGTGACCGGGCGAGGAGAGGCGGCGCCCCTGCCCGACGACGGCGCAGCAGGGGATCGCCTGATCATGACGCGGTGAGGATTTCCGGAACTCCCTGCGCGGGACTCCGCTCGAAGAGGTGAAGCGTGAACGACGAAGGGCCGGGGCCCGCGACCAGTAGTCGCGGGCCCCGGCCCTTCGTGATGTCGGCGCCCTGATCAGGACGAGCGCTGAGGTGCGATCACCGAACGCTCAGCCCCGGTCGCGACACGCTCTGCGCGTCGCAACCGTGCTTGAAGCCGACCGCGGTGCGCCGCTCCGCGGCTGCCCGCGAGGCGAACGGTCGATCCGCGTGCGAGCGGATCGGCCTAGCCGGTCGCGACACGCTCTGCGCGTCGCGACCGTGCTTGAAGCCGACCGCGGTGCGCCGCTCCGCGGCTCCCCGCGAGGCGAACGGTCGATCCGCGTGTGAGCGGATCGGACCTAGCCGGTCGCGACACGCTCTGCGCAGCGCAACCGTCCTTGAAGTCGACCGCGGTGCGCCGCTCCGCGGCGCACAATCGGACTCAGCCCTGCGCGCGGCGGCCGCCGCGGCGGGCGCCGCCGCCGGCGGACTCGCGGGCGGGAGCGGCCGAGGCTGCTCCGCCGGTCGCGGTGCTGTAGAACGAGCGCGATCCGCCCGAGGTCGAGGGGGCGCCGGCGGCCGAGCGGCTGCGGCCTCCGCGGGCGCCGCCGCGGGCGGGTCCCTCGGCGGCGGTGCGGTCGCGGCGGGGGCGGTCGCCTCCGCCGGTCGCGGCACCCGTCGAGCGTCCGCCGCGGGGTGCGGCGGTGCCCTCGGTGCGGGCCGCGCGCTTGCGCTGCGCGTTGGCGCCCTGCGAGCGTCCGCCCTGCGACTGGCCGCGGACGGGCTCGACGACGGCGCTGGGGGTGACGTACGGAGCGACGTCGCCGACGAGCTTCGCGACGGCGGCCGAGTCGGCCGTCACCTGCTGGGGCGCGACCTGGATCGCGGCCTTGCGGAGGAGGGTCTTCACGTCGCTGCGCTGCGTGGGCAGGACGACGGTGACGACGTCTCCCTCGCTGCCGGCGCGGGCGGTGCGGCCCGAGCGGTGCAGGTACGCCTTGTGCTCCATCGGCGGGTCGACGTGGATGACGAGCTCGACGTCGTCGACGTGCACACCGCGGGCGGCGACGTCGGTGGCGACGAGGACCTTGACGGTGCCGGCGCCGAACGCGGCGAGGTTCCGGTCGCGGGCGACCTGCGAGAGGTTGCCGTGCAGGTCGACCGCGGGGATGCCCTGGCCGGTGAGCTGCTTGGCGAGCTTCTTCGCGTGGTGCTTGGTGCGCATGAAGAGGATGCGGCGGCCGGTGCCGGACGCGAGCGTCTTCACGAGCGCGTTCTTGGCGTCGAGGCCGTCGACCTCGAACACGTGGTGGGTCATCAGCGCGACGGGCGAGTTGGCCTCGTCGACCGAGTGGAGCACCTCGTTCTGGAGGTACTTCTTGACCAGCTTGTCCACGCCGTTGTCGAGCGTCGCGGAGAACAGCAGGCGCTGCCCGCCGCGGGGGGTCTTGTCGAGGATGCGCGTGACGACCGGCAGGAAGCCGAGGTCGGCCATGTGGTCGGCCTCGTCGAGGACGGTGATCTCGACGGCGTCGAGGTTCACGAAGCCCTGCTTCATCAGGTCCTCGAGGCGGCCCGGGCAGGCCACGACGATGTCGACGCCCTGCTTGAGCGCCGCGACCTGGCGCTGCTGCGAGACGCCTCCGAAGATCGTGGTGGTGACGATGCCGTAGGCGTCGGCGAGGGGCTGCATCGCAGCGGTGATCTGCGTGGCGAGCTCGCGGGTCGGCGCGAGGACGAGTCCGAGCGGGCGTCCGGGGCGGCGGCGCCCGCCGGCGAGGGAGCCGCCGAGGCGGGCGATCATCGGGATGGAGAAGGCGAGGGTCTTGCCGGAGCCGGTCTTGCCGCGGCCGAGGACGTCGCGTCCGCCGAGCGTGTCGGGCAGCGTGTCGACCTGGATCGGGAAGGGCTCGGTGATGCCGCTCGCGGTGAGCGCGGCCACGAGGGGGGCCGGCACGCCGAGGGCGCTGAAGGAGAGGGGGGTGTTCGACATGGAGTGGTGCCTTTCGGGGGCATCATGCCGATCGAGGACGCGCAGGCGGTGGCCGGGGGCGCGGGTGATCGGCGTTCGGGCGAAGGTGACGGTGGTCACATCCGTTCGCCGTACGATTCGGTGCGCGCGGCCGGGGGCCTCATGCACGTGCGCCAGATGGTCGGGACGGATCCTCGACGGTCAGAGTCCTAGGGGACAAGGGGCGTTCTACGACGCGGGGGAGCGCAGTCGCTGCGCTCGCACCATCCCACTCTAGTGGATGCCGATCCATCCGCGCATCGCGGCCTGCACGCGGGAGCCGTCGCGGTCGCTCAGCTTGGTCCCGACGAAGTCGCCCGCCCAGTCCGAGGTCTGCACGCGGAAGGCCGGCTCCGGGTCGCGCAGGGTCTTCAGGATGACGGCGGCGACGTCGGACGGGTCCTGCGCGTGGGTCGAGGAGAAGGACGACGCGGCGCGGTCGAGGTAGGCGCCGAGCGCCGGCGCGTAGGGGCCGGCCTGCGCGAGCATCGCCGCCGCGTCGATGCCGACGTTCTCGACGAAGCTGCTGCGGACCGCTCCCGGCTCGATCAGCGACACGTGGACGCCGACGGAGGCGGCGACCGGGGCGAGCGCCTCGAAGAACCCCTCGACCGCGAACTTCGCCGCGCAGTAGTCCTCGTTGAACGGCTGCCCGATCGCGCCGCCGACGCTCGAGACGGTGACGATGCGGCCGCGGGACGAGCGCAGCATCGGCAGCGCGGCGCGGGTGACCGCGACGGTGCCGAAGAAGTTGACCTCCATCACGCGGCGCAGCTCCTCCGGATCCTCCAGCTCGAGGGTGCCGAGGTGGCCGGCTCCGGCGTTGTTCACGAGGGCGTCGAGACCGCCGAGCTCCTCCTCCACGGCGCGGAGGCAGCCGGCGACGGAGTCCGCGTCGGTCACGTCGAGCGCCCGCAGGTCGAGCTCGACGCGGGCCTCGGCGGCGGCGGCGCGCAGGCCCTCCGCCCGCTCCGGATCCCGCACCGTGGCGACCACCCGCCAGCCCGCGCGCGCGGCCTCGATCGCTGTGGCGCGGCCGATGCCGGTGGAGGTTCCGGTGACGAGGAGGACGGGACGGGGCATGCGGCTTTCCTGCTTTCCGGCGCACGACGGCGCCGCCCGGAGGCTATCGGCCGCCCCTCCGAGAACGTCCAGGGTCGGCGTCAGCCCCGGTAGCGCTCGCCGACCGGCACCTCGACCGGCAGCCGGTTGCCCGCCTGGGCGAGCGGGCAGGCCCAGGCCGGGTCGTAGGCGCAGGAGGGGTTGTAGGCGAAGTTGAAGTCGAGCACCAGCGTCCCCGGGGCGGAGCCCGGGCCGAGGTCGGCGCCCTTCACGGTGTCCAGGAGGTAGCGGCCGCCGCCGTAGGTGCCGCCGGGTGTCCCCGCGAGGGCGTCCTTGACCGGCAGGAACAGGCCTCCGCCGTAGGACGCGAGGCGCCAGACGTCGAGGCTGCCGGCGTCCGGCACCTCGACCGTGCCGATCAGCTCGAAGGGGACGGTGCCGTCGGTGCCGGTCTCCACGTCCATCCGCCGCGCCTCCTCGGCGGGGGCCACCTCGAGCTCGAAGCGCCAGGCCGCGTCGTAGGGCGCGATCGGCAGCGAGCGGAAGTGCGCACGGTCGGCCGGGAGGAGGGGGGTGGAGGGGTGCTGCGCGAAGAGCGCGTTGCGCCCGCGGATCCAGGACGCGTGCGCGGCGAGCAGGTCCACGTTCGAGAGCCGGCGCACCTCCGCGTAGAGGGCCTGGACGTGGCGGCGCCAGTCCGACACCTCGACCGCGTTCGTGAGGCGGCGGCGGGGCGAGACGCCGTCGTCGTCCTGCTCCTCCTCGTCGGCGGAGGGCCACTGGAGGCGCAGGAGCTCCGAGCGCGACAGCTCGGTCTCCTCCTCGGCGACACCGTCGGGGCTCATGCGGCGGACTCCCCGCGCGGGCGGGTGTCGGCACCGACATCGTGGCGCCAGGACGGGGCGAGGGAGCGGATGCGGATGCCGCGCCACTGCCAGAACGCCCACATCGACGGCCAGAGCGCGGCCGAGGCGAGGCCCGCCGAGAACTCGAGGCGGTCGCGGAAGAGCGTGCGCCCGTCGGGGAGCGGAGCGACGGCCATGCGGTGGTCCCACGCGGTGATCAGGCGGAGGGAGCCCGTGAGGGGCCCGCCGCTGTCTCGCAGGATCCGCACGTCGGGCATCGAGGGGACGCGGCGGTAGGAGAGGTCGATCTCCTGCGCGCCCATCGGCACGATCCCGAGGGCGTCCATCGCGACCTCGTGGGAGCCGAGCCCCCAGGTCGGGCGGAAGCCGCCCTCGTCCAGCGACGCGGCGGTCAGGAGCGGGGACATCACCTCCCGGAACACGGCCGGACTCTGCAGGGCGCGCCAGGCGGAGTCGGCGTCGGTGTCGAGCACGTGCTTGAGCATCACCTTCACGAGGGACATCCTCCTCCGCCCGCCCCTGCGCGGGAACCGGGTGCGCGCGGAGCCCCGGACGTGTATGCGCCTCCGGTGCTCGCTACCGTGTCAGGGTGACCGCTCCCGCCGCCTCCGTCGACCAGTCGACCTACCAGATCCGCTTCGAGTGGGGCGCCCGCGCCCTCCGCGTGCTCGCCCCCGCCCACGTCACGGTGCTCGTCGACGCTCTGCCCGGAGGCGAGGGCCCCGACCTCGGGGGTGTGGAGGGCCGCGTCGTCCGCGCGGGCCTGGCCGACCGCTCGGCCGTCGCCCGCTGGATCCTGGAGCGCCAGCACGAGAACGGCGGGCGCACCAGCGTCAACGTGATCGCCCTCGGCGACGTCGACGACAGCGGAGCGGCGCGGTTCGCGATGGAGGACCAGCTGGCGGCCGGCGCGGTCGTCGACGCGCTCATCGGGCTGGGCATCGACCACGTCTCGCCCGAGGCCGCGGTGGCCTGCGCGTCCTACGAGGGCCTGCGCCGGGCGTGCGCGCATCTGCTCACCGCGTCCGAGTCCGGCCGCCTGCTCGCCGCCGAGGGGCGGGCGGACGAGGTCCGCGCCGCCGCCCGGGTCGACGCCGTCGACGAGGTGTCGGTCCTCCGCTGACCCGCCGCTCCGGCGGGCGTGGCCTCCGAGCGGTGCAGGGCGTCCGCGGAGCGCACAAGCCCCTGCGGATCCGAGCCGCCGCCTCGACCACTCGCCCGCCCCCGGCGTAGCGTTCGGCGGAGGCGGTCCCTCCGCCCCCGCCCCGACCGAAAGCTGGCCCGCATGAAAGCCGTCCTCAACGACGTCGTCCTCGCCGACGCCCCCGACTCCGACCTGATCTCGATCGAGGGCAACTGGTACTTCCCGCCGTCGAGCATCGCCGAGGGCGTGCTCGTCGAGAGCCCCACGCCCTACACCTGCCCGTGGAAGGGCGAGTGCCAGTACTTCTCGGTGCAGACCGGCGACGGCCTGCAGAAGGACAAGGCCTGGTCGTACCCGCACCCCTACCCGACGGCGTTCGACCGCGTCGGCAAGGACTTCTCGGGCTACGTCGCCTTCGACCGCTCGGTCCGCGTCTCCGACTGATCCGTTCCGCCGCGGCGCCGCTCCCGGTGCCGCGGCGGTCCGTCAGCCGCGCGGGGCGGCGGCGCGCGCCCGGTAGGCCCGGACCTTCGCCCGGTTCCCGCAGCGCTGCATCGAGCACCAGCGGCGCGAGCCGGCGCGGGACGTGTCGAGATAGAGCATCCGGCACTCCGGATCCGCGCAGCGCCGCAGCCGTCCGGCCACGGCCGGGCCCAGCAGTGCCACGGCCTCGCGGGCGATGGACGCGAGCGCCTGCCTGCCCGCCGCGTGCAGCCGTCCTGCCTGCCGCGATCCGCCGCTCAGCACCGGCGGGATGTCGGGCATCGCCGCGACCAGGTTGACCACGTCGACGTCGCGCGGGTCGAGTGCGGTGACGGCCTCGGCCGCGACGGCCAGCCGGGCGATCGCGCCCCGGAGCATCAGCGCGTCGTCCAGGCGCGCGTCCCGGCTCTCGGGGCCGACCGCCTCGAAGCGCTCGGCGAGCCAGGCGGCCAGGGCGGCGTCGGAGTCGAGGTGCTCGGCCGCTCCCGGAGGCAGTGCTCCGGTCGTGGCGAAGTCGAGTGCGAGGCTTCCGGAGTCGAACCACCAGCGCCGGCCGTCGGCCTCGGGGAGCCACTGCCCGGTGACCGGCGTGCGCCCGCCGTGCGGGGCCTCGTCCGGGGTCACGGCGCCGGGACCGGTCGGCGCCGCCACTGGATCGCGTTCGCGGGCTCGAACCGGCGCGCGCAGCGGCCGCAGGCCAGGGGCCGGGTGGGCCGGCGATGGCGGTAGAAGAGGTGTCCGCCCGGGCAGGTGCCGACCCACGGCGCGAGCTCGTCCGCGGTCGGGTTGCTGTGGGTGCGCGATCCCGTGTAGCCGAGCCGTGCCGCGATCCGCCGCCACGGCGGTCCGTGCCCGGCGTCGGGCCCGGCGAGCGCGTGCGCGACCTCGTGCAGGAGGGTCTGCCGGACCTCCTCGTCGCTCCAGCGGGCGGCGAGGTGGCGCGAGACCGTGATCCGGCGGCGCGTCCAGTGGCAGGCGCCGCCGCGGGTGCGCGCGTGGTCGAGCGCGAAGGACCAGGAGGGGTCGAGGTGCTCCTCGATCAGCGCGTCGGCCCAGCGGGCCACGTCCTCGAGGTCGGCCACCGGTGGCGCTTCCTAGGACTCGTCGCCGTCGGCGCGGCGGCGGCCGCGGGCGGTGCCGTCGGTGCGGGCTTCGCGGTCGGTCCCGTCCTGGAACTCGGAGGCGGCGGCGTAGCCCAGGCGGGCGACCTCGAGCTCCTCCTCGGGGACCCCGACGCGCTCGCCGAGGGCGGTCGCGGCGTCGAAGTCGCGCATCGCCCGGCCGTACTCGCCCAGCTCGAAGAAGGTGAGGCCGCGGTGCTTGAGCGCGAAGGAGTGCTCGAGGTGCCACTCGTGCGTGCGGGCCTCCTCGACGCAGAGCGCGAGCTCCGAGAGGGCCTCGTCGGTGCGGCCCCGCAGCTGCATGAGGCGGGCGCGGCGGACGCGGGCGGTGAGCAGCTCGGCGCGGTCGCCGGAGAAGCGGGTGCGGCGGACGGCCTCGTTCGCGAGGTCCCACGCCTCGTCGACGCGCCCGAGCAGGCGCAGCAGCTCCGCCTTCTCGGTGAGCGCGGCGAGGCTGCGCAGCGCGCCGATCTCCTCCAGGCGCTCCTGGGCGGCGTCGACGTCGATCTCCTCGTGGAGGGTCGCGGGGTCGTGGCGGATGATGATGCTCAGGGCGATGCTTCCTCGTGGAGTGCGGATCCGGATCGTCGCGCGCGGCGGACGAGAGGACGGTCGGGGTCGCTGACCCCGGCGTCGAGTGTACCGGCGGGTCCCCGGACGGCGCCCCGACGCGCGGCCCGGGTCAGCCCCGTCGCACCTGGAAGATGCTCCGCGCCGGCAGCGGCGACGGGGTGGCGGTCTCGTCCGTGACGACGAGGGCGCCGGCGATGAAGTTCTCGAGCTCCCGCCCCTGCACCAGCTTGGAGGGCGCGGGGTCGGAGGCGAGGCGCCGCGGCAGGCCGTCGAGCGGCAGCGGATCGGCCGAGGCGAGCATCACCACGTTCCCGAAGCGCTTGGCCTTGAGCATCTGGGTGTCGGTCATGATCGCGGTGTGCGCGAAGACGGAGGCGAGCGTCGCGGCCTGGGCGCGGGCGAAGGCGAGCGCGCCGCCGTCGGCCACGTTCACCGCGACCAGGCCGCCGGGGGCGAGCAGCGGCGCGATCGCCCCGTAGAACTCGGCGCTGGTCACGTGCGCGGGAGTGCGCGCGCCCGAGAAGATGTCGACGACGACCACGTCGACCGTGCCGCGCAGCCCGGGCGGCAGCTTGCCGAGCACCTCGCGGGCGTCGCCCTGGCGGATGCGGATCTGCGCCCCGCGGGGGAGCGGGAGCGCCTCGCGCACCAGCTCGACCAGAGCGCCCTCGATCTCGACGACCTGCTGGCGCGAGCCCGGCCGGGTCGCGGCGACGTAGCGGGGGAGGGTCAGCGCTCCGGCGCCCAGGTGGAGCGCCGTGACGCTCTCGCCCTCGGGGGCGACGAGGTCGATCGCGTGGCCGATCCGGCGGACGTACTCGAACGAGAGGTGCGTCGGATCCGCGAGGTCGACGTGCGACTGCGGAGTGCCGTCGACGACCAGGGTCGCCGCCTCGGGCGAGTGGCGGTCGGGCTCGATCCGCGCGGTGTACCCGCTGGCGAGCACGGCGCGGGGGTGCTCGGAGTCGTCTCCGCGTCGGCGGCCGGTGCGTTCCTGCATCCGATCAGTCTGCCGCGGCGGCGGGACGGCGGGTCTCCGCGCCCGGCCCCGTCGGATCGATCCGGGAGGCCGTGGCCTCGTATACCGGACCCCGCGGGGCGGCGCAAGCATCCGCACTTGCGCGGCGTGGCGCGATGCGGCTATATTCGTACTTTGCGCTCCCGAGTACCCATGCCCTCATATCGCGGTCGGCAGGTCACCGGAACCCGGCATCAGATGGTGGATGCCGTTGCCACACTCTAGCCCCGCCCCCAAGACCGAGTCGCCTCGGTCCGCACGGCGTGCGGGCAGGGGTGGCGGCCCGTCCGGCGGGAGCCCACTCCACACATCCCACAGATTGAGACCCGCGAGGGTCTACGGAGGTTCCTTCCTTGGCTGCTGCGTCCACCGCGACCACCACCTCACCCAAGAACGGACGCGGAGCTTCGCGTCTCTCGTTCGCCAAGATCAGCGACACCCTGACCGTTCCGGATCTGCTCGCGCTGCAGACCGAGAGCTTCGACTGGCTCGTCGGCTCGGAGGCGTGGAAGACCCGCGTCGCCGAGGCGAAGGCCGCCGGCCGGGAGGACCTCCCCGCCAACTCCGGCCTCGACGAGATCTTCGAGGAGATCTCCCCGATCGAGGACCTCAGCGAGACGATGCAGCTGAGCTTCACGAACCCGTACCTCGAGCCCGAGAAGTACACGATCGAGGAGTGCAAGGAGCGCGGCAAGACCTACGCCGCTCCGCTGTACGTCGAGGCCGAGTTCATGAACCACCTCACGGGTGAGATCAAGACCCAGACGGTCTTCATGGGCGACTTCCCGCTGATGACCGAGAAGGGCACGTTCATCATCAACGGCACCGAGCGTGTCGTCGTGTCCCAGCTCGTGCGCAGCCCCGGCGTCTACTTCGAGCGCCAGCAGGAGAAGACGTCCGACAAGGACATCTACTCCGCCCGCGTCATCCCGAGCCGCGGCGCCTGGCTCGAGTTCGAGATCGACAAGCGCGACCAGGTCGGCGTGCGCATCGACCGCAAGCGCAAGCAGTCGGTCACCGTGTTCCTCAAGGCCCTCGGCCTGACGAGCGAGGAGATCCTCGAGCAGTTCGCCGGCTACGAGTCGATCGAGCTGACCCTCGAGAAGGACAACATCCTCACCAAGGAGGACGCCCTCCGCGACATCTACCGCAAGCTCCGTCCGGGCGAGCAGGTCGCCGCCGAGGCCGCCCGCGCGCTGCTGGACAACTTCTACTTCAACTCCAAGCGCTACGACCTCGCGAAGGTCGGCCGCTACAAGATCAACCGCAAGCTCGGCATCGACAAGGCGCTGTCCGACTCGGTGCTCACGGTCGAGGACATCATCGCGACCATCAAGTACCTGGTCGCCCTGCACGACGGCCGCACCGCCCTCCCCGGCGTGCGCGACGGCGAGCCGGTCGAGCTGCGTCTCGACGTCGACGACATCGACCACTTCGGCAACCGCCGCATCCGCGCGGTCGGCGAGCTGATCCAGAACCAGGTCCGCACCGGACTGTCCCGCATGGAGCGCGTCGTCCGCGAGCGCATGACCACGCAGGACATCGAGGCGATCACCCCGCAGACCCTGATCAACGTGCGCCCCGTCGTCGCCGCGATCAAGGAGTTCTTCGGGACCAGCCAGCTGTCGCAGTTCATGGACCAGAACAACCCGCTCGCGGGTCTGACCCACAAGCGCCGCCTGTCGGCGCTCGGCCCCGGCGGTCTCTCCCGTGAGCGCGCCGGCGTCGAGGTCCGCGACGTCCACCCCTCGCACTACGGCCGCATGTGCCCGATCGAGACCCCGGAAGGCCCGAACATCGGCCTGATCGGATCGCTCGCGTCCTTCGCGCGCATCAACTCGTTCGGCTTCATCGAGACCCCGTACCGCAAGGTCGTCGACGGCACCGTCACCTCGCAGATCGACTACCTCACCGCGTCCGAGGAGGACGAGTACCTGGTCGCCCAGGCGAACGCCCCCCTCACGAAGGACTTCCGCTTCGCGGAGGGCAAGGTCCTCGTCCGCCCCAAGGGCGGAGAGGTCGAGCTCGTCGACGCCGAGCGCGTCCACTACATGGACGTCTCGCCGCGCCAGATGGTCTCGGTCGCGACCTCGCTGATCCCGTTCCTCGAGCACGACGACGCGAACCGCGCGCTCATGGGAGCGAACATGCAGCGTCAGGCCGTCCCGCTGCTGCGCAGCGAGTCGCCCGTCGTCGGAACCGGCATGGAGGGCTTCGCGGCCATCGACGCCGGCGACGTCATCACCGCCGACAAGGCCGGTGTCGTCCAGGAGGTCTCCGCCGACTCCGTCACCGTCCAGCTGGACGAGGGCGGCACGCAGACCTACTTCCTCCGCAAGTTCGACCGCTCCAACCAGGGCACCTCGTACAACAACCGCGTGGTCGTCTCGGCCGGCGAGCGCATCGAGGTCGGCGAGGTCGTCGCCGACGGCCCCGCCACCGAGAACGGCGAGCTCGCGCTGGGCAAGAACCTGCTCGTCGCGTTCATGCCGTGGGAGGGCCACAACTTCGAGGACGCGATCATCCTCAGCCAGAACCTGGTGAAGGACGACGTCCTCTCCTCGATCCACATCGAGGAGTACGAGGTCGACGCCCGCGACACCAAGCTCGGCAAGGAGGAGATCACCCGCGACCTCCCCAACGTCAGCCCGGAGCTCCTGGCCGACCTGGACGAGCGCGGCATCATCCGCATCGGCGCCGAGGTCCGCCCCGGCGACATCCTCGTCGGCAAGGTCACGCCCAAGGGCGAGACCGAGCTCTCGGCCGAGGAGCGCCTGCTCCGCGCGATCTTCAACGAGAAGAGCCGCGAGGTCCGCGACACGTCGCTGAAGGTGCCCCACGGCGAGCAGGGCACGATCATCGGCGTCAAGGTGTTCGACGCGCAGGACGGCGACGACGAGCTCGGCTCGGGCGTCAACCAGCGCGTGGTCGTCTACATCGCCCAGAAGCGCAAGATCACCGAGGGCGACAAGCTCGCCGGCCGCCACGGCAACAAGGGCGTCATCTCGAAGATCCTGCCGGTCGAGGACATGCCGTTCCTCGCCGACGGCACCCCGGTCGACATCGTCCTCAACCCGCTCGGCGTCCCCGGCCGCATGAACTTCGGCCAGGTCCTCGAGATCCACCTCGGGTGGATCGCGAAGCAGGGCTGGAAGGTCGAGGGTCAGCCGGAGTGGGCCGCGCGCCTGCCCGAGCACGCCCGCGAGGCGGCGCCCGGCACCAAGGTCGCGACCCCCGTCTTCGACGGTGCGGCGGAGGAGGAGCTCGCAGGGCTCCTCGACTCCACCACCCCGACGCGCGACGGAGAGCGCCTGATCGGCTCGTCCGGCAAGACGCAGCTGTTCGACGGCCGCTCCGGGGAGCCCTTCCCGGACCCGGTCTCGGTCGGCTACATGTACATCCTGAAGCTGCACCACCTCGTCGACGACAAGATCCACGCGCGCTCGACGGGCCCGTACTCGATGATCACCCAGCAGCCGCTCGGTGGTAAGGCGCAGTTCGGCGGACAGCGCTTCGGCGAGATGGAGGTGTGGGCCCTCGAGGCCTACGGCGCCGCCTACGCCCTCCAGGAGCTCCTCACCATCAAGTCGGACGACATCCTCGGCCGCGTGAAGGTGTACGAGGCCATCGTCAAGGGCGAGAACATCCAGGAGCCCGGCATCCCGGAGTCCTTCAAGGTCCTCATCAAGGAGATGCAGTCCCTGTGCCTGAACGTCGAGGTCCTCTCGGCCGACGGCACCGCGGTCAGCCTGCGCGACACCGATGACGAGGTCTACCGCGCCGCGGAAGAGCTCGGCATCAACATCTCCTCCCGGTTCGAGTCGTCCTCCGTCGACGACATCTGATCCGCGCCAGCATCTGACGACCTCCCGTCTCTGACGAGACACCCTGTTTTCCGACAAGGAGAAAACATTGCTCGACGTAACCACTTTCGATGAGCTGCGCATCGGCCTCGCAACGGCCGATGACATCCGTCGCTGGTCGCACGGTGAAGTGAAGAAGCCCGAGACCATCAACTACCGCACCCTGAAGCCCGAGAAGGACGGCCTGTTCGGCGAGCAGATCTTCGGTCCCTCTCGCGACTGGGAGTGCTCCTGCGGCAAGTACAAGCGAGTCCGCTTCAAGGGCATCGTCTGCGAGCGCTGCGGCGTCGAGGTCACCAAGTCCTCGGTCCGCCGCGAGCGGATGGGCCACATCGAGCTCGCCGCCCCCGTCACCCACATCTGGTACTTCAAGGGCGTCCCCTCGCGCCTCGGATACCTGCTGGACATGGCGCCGAAGGACCTCGAGAAGGTCATCTACTTCGCGGCGTACATGATCATCGACGTGGACGACGACGGCCGTCACGCCGACATGCCCGGCCTCGAGAACGAGCTCCGGCTCGAGATCAAGACCCTCTCGGACCAGCGCGACTCCCGCATCGCGGACCGTCTGGCGCGCCTGGAGACCGACCTCGCCGCCCTGGAGGCGGAGGGCGCCAAGAGCGACCAGAAGCGCCGCACCAAGGACGGCGCCGAGAAGGAGATGGGCCAGATCCGCAAGTCCTTCGACGAGGACATCGCGCGGCTCGAGAGCGTGTGGGAGCAGTTCCGCACCCTCAAGGTCGGCGACCTCAAGCCCGAGGACGCGGTCTTCAACGAGCTCGTCGACCGGTACGGCGTCTACTTCGAGGCCTACATGGGCGCCGAGGCGATCAAGAAGCGCCTCGAGCAGTTCGACCTCCAGGCCGAGGCCGAGACGCTGCACCTGCAGATCGCCGAGGGCAAGGGTCAGAAGAAGATCCGCGCCATCAAGCGCCTGCGCGTCGTCAACTCGTTCCTCGCCACCGGCAACTCGCCGGCCGCGATGGTCCTCGACGTCGTCCCGGTCATCCCGCCGGAGCTGCGCCCGATGGTGCAGCTCGACGGAGGCCGGTTCGCCACCAGCGACCTGAACGACCTCTACCGTCGCGTGATCAACCGCAACAACCGACTCCGCCGCCTGCTCGACCTCGGTGCCCCCGAGATCATCGTGAACAACGAGAAGCGCATGCTCCAGGAGGCGGTCGACGCCCTCTTCGACAACGGCCGCCGCGGCCGCCCCGTCACCGGAACCGGCAACCGCGCCCTCAAGTCCCTGAGCGACATGCTCAAGGGAAAGCAGGGTCGCTTCCGCCAGAACCTGCTGGGCAAGCGCGTCGACTACTCGGGACGCTCGGTCATCATCGTCGGCCCGCAGCTCAAGCTGCACCAGTGCGGTCTGCCCAAGCAGATGGCGCTGGAGCTGTTCAAGCCGTTCGTGATCAAGCGCCTGATCGACCTGTCGCACGCGCAGAACATCAAGGCCGCCAAGCGCATGGTGGAGCGCTCGCGCCCGCAGGTGTGGGACGTGCTCGAGGAGATCATCCGCGAGCGCCCCGTCCTGCTGAACCGCGCGCCCACGCTGCACCGTCTCGGCATCCAGGCCTTCGAGCCCCAGCTGGTCGAGGGCAAGGCGATCCAGCTGCACCCGCTCGTCTGCGCCGCGTTCAACGCGGACTTCGACGGCGACCAGATGGCCGTCCACCTGCCGCTGTCCGTCGAGGCCCAGGCCGAGGCGCGCATCCTGATGCTCGCGTCGAACAACATCCTCAAGCCCTCGGACGGCCGTCCGGTCACCCTGCCCACGCAGGACATGATCATCGGCCTCCACCACCTGACGACGATCCGCGAGGGCGCCGCCGGCGAGGGCCGCGCGTTCTCCTCCGTCTCGGAGGCGATCCTCGCGAAGGACCAGGGCTCGCTGCACCTGAACTCGAAGGTCAGGATCCGCATGTCGGACGTGTACTTCGCGCAGGGTCAGGCACCCGAGGGCGTCGAGATCGACGAGAACGGCAAGGTCACCGCGCCGGTCCTCCTCGAGACCACGCTCGGCCGCGCCCTCTTCAACGAGGCGCTGCCGGTCGACTACCCCTACTTCGAGCAGGTCGCCGACAAGACGACCATCTCCGGGATCGTCAACGACCTCGCGGAGCGCTACCCGAAGGTGGAGGTCGCCGCCTCCCTCGACCGGATCAAGGACGCCGGCTTCTACTGGGCCACCCGCTCGGGTGTCACCGTGGCGCTGTCCGACATCCTCACGCCTCCGTCGAAGCCCGAGATCATCGCGGGCTACGAGAAGAAGGCCGCGAAGGTCGAGTCCGAGTACGACAAGGGTCTGACCACGCAGGCCGAGCGCCGCCAGGAGCTCGTGAAGATCTGGACCGAGGCGACCGACGAGGTCGCCAAGGCCATGCGCGCGAACTTCCCGACGGACAACACCATCAACCGCATGGTCACCTCCGGTGCCCGAGGCAACTGGCTGCAGGTGCGCAACATCGCCGGCATGCGAGGCCTGGTGAACAACCCGAAGGGCGAGATCATCGCCCGACCGATCATCTCCTCGTACCGCGAGGGCCTGTCGGTCGCCGAGTACTTCATCGCCACGCACGGTGCCCGCAAGGGTCTGGCCGACACCGCGCTCCGCACCGCGGACTCGGGCTACCTGACGCGTCGACTCGTCGACGTGTCGCAGGACGTCATCATCCGCGAGGAGGACTGCGGCACCTCGAAGGGCCTCGACCTGCCGATCATGCTCCAGGACGCCACCGGCGCCTGGATCAAGGACTCCAACGTCGAGAACTCCGTCTACGCCCGTTCGCTCGCCACCCCGGCGTCGAACGAGGCCGGCGAGCTCGTCGCCGAGGCCGGCGAGGACGTGGGCGACGTGCTCATCGAGAAGCTGGTCGGAGCGGGCGTGCGCCACATCAAGGTGCGCTCCGTCCTGACCTGCGAGTCCGCCGTCGGCGTCTGCGCGGCCTGCTACGGCCGCTCGCTCGCCACCGGCAAGCTCGTCGACATCGGAGAGGCCGTCGGCATCATCGCGGCCCAGTCGATCGGCGAGCCCGGCACGCAGCTCACGATGCGCACCTTCCACACCGGTGGATCGGCCTCGGCCGACGACATCACGCAGGGTCTTCCCCGCGTGCAGGAGCTCTTCGAGGCCCGCACTCCCAAGGGCGCGTCGCCGATCGCGGAGGCCGCCGGCCGGATCACCATCGAGGACACCGACCGTGCCCGCCGCGTCATCCTCCAGCCGGACAACGGCGACGAGGCGGTCATCTACCCGGTGCTCAAGCGCTCGCAGCTCCTCATCGAGGACGGCCAGCACGTCGAGCTCGGGCAGCAGCTGCACGTCGGAACGGTCGACCCCAAGGAGGTCCTGCGCGTGCTGGGCGTCCGCGAGGTCCAGAAGCACCTGGTGGGCGGCGTCCAGGGCGTCTACCGCTCGCAGGGTGTGCCGATCCACGACAAGCACATCGAGGTCATCGTGCGTCAGATGCTCCGCAAGGTCACCGTGGTCGACCACGGCGACACGGAGCTGCTGCCGGGCGAGCTCGTCGACCGCTCGCGCTACAGCGAGGTCAACCGTGCGGCTCTGACCGAGGGCAAGCGGACCGCGTCCGCCCGCCAGGAGGTCATGGGCATCACCAAGGCCTCGCTCGCGACCGAGTCGTGGCTGTCGGCCGCGTCCTTCCAGGAGACCACCCGCGTCCTGACGCAGGCGGCCATGGAGGGCAAGCGCGACCCGCTGATGGGCCTGAAGGAGAACGTGATCATCGGAAAGCTGATCCCGGCGGGAACCGGTCTGCCCAAGTACCGGAACGTGTCGGTCGAGGCGACCGAGGAGGCGAAGGCCGAGCGGTACCCCAACCGCATCTTCGCCGACGACGCCGCGTTCAGCGACGCCGACCTCTCGTTCGTCGACTTCGACTCGTTCTCGAGCGACGGCTACGAGCCGGGCAACTACAGCTGATCCAGGTGAGCTGAACGATCGAAGGCCCCGTCGGGACACCGGCGGGGCCTTCGTCGTCCCCGGCCCGCGGTCACCCGCACGGGGGGCCGCCCGTTCGCGACGAGCGTCCTCCCCCGCAGGAGCGGGGTGATTGACTCGATGCGTGCTCGTCGGGTCGAGCCTGTACCCGTTCCCCGTCCTGGTCGCGGCACGTGAGGAAACGCGCGGATGAGACTCGTGATCGTCGTGCTGGCCGCACTGCTCGTGGTGGTCGGCGTCGTCGTGGTGCCCGCGGGGCGGGCGGAGGCGGGCGAGGCGGTCGCACCCTCGTCCTGCGGCGTCGCGGAGCTGGCTCCCGTGCTCACGGGCGACGACGTCCGGCCGCGCTCCGCCGCCGCCCTGGTCCCCATCGTGATGCTGCACGGCTGGCTGGGCACGGCGACGCACGACGCCGATCGCACAGGGGCCTTCTCCCATCTCGTCGACATGGTGTCGTCGGAGTCGGTGACCGCTCCGCTCGACGCTCCCGAGCCGTCCCTCCTCGGCCGGCTGCAGCAGATCGACGGCGCCGCGGTCTACACCTTCGACTACCGCCGGCTCGCCGCGCGCTGGGTCACCGACCCGGGGATCAGCGACGCGCTCGCCTCCTCGATCGCGTGCCTCGTCTCCGCGACCGGGCACCGCGCCGTCGTCGTCGCGCACTCGATGGGAGGGCTCGCCGCCCGCCAGGCGCTGAGCGGCTCGGTCGACGGGACCGCCGTCGCCTCGATGGTCTCGTCCGTCCTCACCTTCGGCACCCCGAACACGGGATCCGACGTCGCGGAGCGCCTCGGACGGATGGTCGACGACTCCGGTCAGGTCAGCCCCGCGGTGATCGCAGGACTGGACCCGCAGAGCCGGCTGAGCGTCTCGGCGATGCTCGCCTCCTGCGGGGTCGCCGTCTCGGAGGACGCCGAGCACGCGGGGGAGTGCACGGGAGTGCCGATGATCGACGCCCTCGCCTCGGCGGCGGGCAAGGGACTGCGGACGGGGTCGACCGAGCTCGGCTCCCTGCCGCCCTGGCCCGCCGGTGTGCACGTGACGGCGCTGGTGGGTGACATCCAGGTGACCGCCGCGGTGGCGCTCGGCCTGGCCAGCGCCCCGGTCGACCTCGGCGACATCATGGTCGCGACCGGATCGGCGACGGCCGGAGTCGACGACTACGTGGTCTCGACCTGCCGCTACACCTACCTCGCCGCAGCGGACGTGCCGTCCCTCGTCGCCGAGCTCTCGCCGTTCGCGCGGCTCGGCGACGCTCTGCGCTTCGCGAAGCTCGTGGTCGACGTCGACGCGAGCCCGTGCCACCACGCGCGGCTGACCCGGAACGTCGACCTCGTCGAGCACGCCACCGGCGTCGTGTCGGACGTCGTCGCGGGCGAGCTGTCCGCTCCGCACGCCTCTCGAGCGCAGACCGCGGCGAGGCCGCTCCCGGCGGCGGAGGAGTCCCGGAGGCGGTTCTCGTGACCGGTCGGCGGACGCCGCCGAGGAGACATCATGTCGCGTCAGTTGACGGACGTCTGTCGGGAAGCATACGGTCGAACCGGCCCATGGGGAGGCCGCCTGGGGGACAGGCAGCGCGGCCCGCGCGGCACCCGAGCCGCATGCGCGGGCCGCGCCCGTCCCCGATCTCCTCTCACGTTCCGCCCTCCCTCCGGGTACGCTCGGCTGGACAGCAGATGTCGGAGACTCCCTCCGTGCATCCCGGCGCCGGAGGCCTGATGAGCGACGACCCCCTCGATACGGAGGAGTCGGCGCGTCCTCCCCGCCTGACCCGCGAGCAGGTCCGCACGCGCCTGCTGGACGCCGCTCTCGCAGTCGTCCGCGCCGAGGGACTGCGCGTCGGAGTCGCCCACCTGCCCCTCGAGGACGTCATCCGCTCGGCGGGTGTTCCGCGCAGCACCGTGTACCGGATCTGGCCCACCCGCCAGTCGTTCTACGACGAGCTGATCGCCGCGATCCCGGAGAGGGTCCTCGCCACCCGCCTCGACCAGCCGTCCCTGCGGGCCGGGAACTCCCACCTCCACCGCAGCCTCGACCCCGAGCCGACCCCGGCGCAGCGCCGCGAGGCCCTGACCGCCTCCGTCCGGGTCGCCGTCGACGCGAACGTCGACAATGTCTTCTCGTCGCAGCACTGGCGCAACTTCATCGCTCTCGCCGGCGCGGTGGGCTCGCACGAGGAGCCGGCGCGGACCGCCATCGGATCCGCTCTGCGGTCCCGCCAGCTGCACTTCATCGACAACATGGCGAAGTACTACGAGCACACCCTCGCCGAGGCGGGGCTCCGGCTGCGCCCGGACCGCGGCGCCTCCGCTCTCGCCTCCGCCGTCTCGGCCCTGATCGAGGGGCTGTGCATCGCGCGGATCGCGGCACCGGAGCTGGTGACCGGCCCGCTCGACCCGGCCGATCCCGACGGACCGTCGCTCGCGGTGGTGTCGGTGCTGCTGCTGATCGACGGGTTCACCGAACCGGACGAGTGATCCGGGTCGCGGGGTCCGCTCAGTCCTCCACGACCGGCTCCAGCATCCCGTCGACGATCGAGCGGATCGTCCAGGCCGCCAGGGTCCACTCGACCGGCTCGCCGTCGAGGCCGGGGGCGGTCACCGGAGCGTCGAGGTCGTCGTCGAGGAGACGGCCGCGGTGCGCGAGCCCGTCGATCACGATCGCGGTGAGGTGGGCGAGCTGGAGCGTCGTGAATCCCGGGCGCATCGTCCCGCCGAAGACCTGCAGGGTCTCCTCGTAGAAGTCGCGCATCCGGCGAGTGAGCATGCCCTCGATCCGCTTCGCCGTGGCGCGCACGGCGTCGCGTGCAGGCCCCTCCTCCATCGAGAAGGTGCAGGCGAGCAGCGCGTTGTACGAGGACCAGTCGGCGGAGCGGCGGAGCGACTCGGCATTGGCCCGCGCGCCGATGCGGATGGTCTCCCAGGCGACCCGGCGGCGGCCGGCGGCCGTGGAGAGCAGATCGGTGGAGCGCTCGTAGACCTCGCGCATCTCCTGCTGGGCCTCGGGATCGGCGCCCTCCGCGTACCGGTCCCGCACGAAGACCTCGCCGACGAGGTCGGCCACGAACTCCTCGCGCGTGCTCCAGATCCGGTAGACGGAGCTGCGCGGCACGCCGGCCAGGCGGATGTACTCCTCCATGGGCAGGTGCGCGAAGCTCACCGTGAGGCCGTGGTCGGAGACGACGTCGCGCGCCGTGGCGATCATGCGGCTGCGGACCTGCTCCGCGGGGATCCTCCGGGCCCGCCGGGAGCCCTCTGCGCTGTCGTCCATGGAGAGGGACACTAGCCGGAGACGGTGCCGCGGGTGGTCCTCCACGCGCTCCGTGAGCCGATCCGGAGCGCTCTGGGGGCGTCCTCCCACTGAGACGAAATGTCCCATCACGTGCACGACGACGTCGCGGACCGCTACGGTGCAGCCGGGGCGGACCCGAACCTGCCCCTGCTAGGGGACCCCCGTGACCGGATTCGATCGGTTCACGCTGGCCGTTGTCGACGGACCAGCGATCGAGCGCGCCGCGCTGCAGGCGCTGCTCGCGCAGCTGCTGCCGCAGTTCTCGCACGACGAGGAGGGCGTCGACCGCATCGCGGTCCTCGACCTGGACGGCGTGCCCGGCGAGGAGGTGGCCGACACCCTCGAGCGTGCGGCGGCCCGGACCGTCGGCCTCGTCGTGCTCTCCTCCTCCGACTCCCTGGAGCCGGTGCGGGCCGTGCTGCGACGGGAGAGGGCGGCCTACGTCTGGAAGGGCGACGACCCCAGCGAGCTCGCGGCGGCGGTCGTCTCGGTCGCCTCCGGCCGCACCTGGATCTCGGACACCGCCCGCCACCGGCTCGTGCACGGGCGCGAGGAGCGCCGCCCGGTGCTGAGCCCGCAGGAGAGCCGTGTGATGCGCGCCTACGGAGCGGGTGCCGCTGTCCGCACCGTCGCGGTCGACCTCAGCGTCGCCGAGCACACCGTCCGCACCTACATCAAGCGGATCCGCGCCAAGTACCTCGAGACCGGCGTCACTCTCGACTCACGGGTCGACTTCTACCGCCACCTCGGCGACCACGACGTCGCCATCCGCCGCGGCGGAGACCGGGTGCGGGCCGGCGCGCAGCAGGCGGCCGGCGACGTGGTCGGCGAGCGCCGAGCCTGAGGCGAGCAGGATCGCGTTCCCGCCGGTGCGCCCCTCGACGAAGGCCGTCGATCCGACCGCTGCGGTGACCGGGAGCAGCTCCCGGACGACCCCGCGCAGGCGGTCCAGCCTCCGGTGGTCGGCGTCGTCGGCGACGTTGACCGCGAGGAGCCCGTCGGCGCCCACGCGGGCGGCGAGCGGAGCGAGGACGGACGCGCGGTAGAACGCCTCCGGGATCTCGTCCCCGTCATAGACGTCGAGCACGACGAGGTCGGCGCTCCAGGGCGGCAGGGGCCCTGCGGCGTCGGCCGTGAGGAGCCGGACGCGCGCGCCGCGGGGGAGCGGCGCGTGCTCGAGCACGAACTCCACGAGTCCCGCCGCGCTCTCCACCGCGAGCTGCTCGGAGCCCGGCCGGGTCGCGGCGACGTACCGGGCCAGGGCCAGGGCTCCGGCTCCGAGGTGCAGCACGCGCAGCGGCTCGCCGGGAGGGGCGGCGGCGTCGACCACCGCGCCGAGGCGCGCGAGGTACTCGAGGTGCAGAGCCCGGGGATCACCCGGATCGATCAGCGACTGCTCCGCGCCGTCGACCGTGAGCAGCAGTGCCTCCGGCCGCACGGGATCCGGCCCCAGCACGGCTGTGCGGCCTCCCGGCAGCAGGAGGGACGGAGGCATCCCGTCACGCTAGCGCTCCTCGCGCGATCCGCCCCGCCGCCGCTACGGTGACAGGCATGGCCGCCCTGATCCTGCTCGACGTCGACGGCGTCCTGAACCCCTCCGTCCGCAGCGATCGCGCCTCGGGCTCGCACCGCCTGGAGCTCGAGCCGGAGCGGGCGGCGCTCGTCGCCCGTCTGGCCGCGGTCGGCACGATCGTGTGGGCCACGACCTGGCCGCCGCGCTTGACGCGGGTCCTCGCCCAGGACCTCGGGCTGCCGGCGGGCACGGAGGCGATCGTCTTCGACGGCGGCCTCCCGCGCGACCCGCGGTTCCCGGGCCGGACGGGCAAGCTCCAGCCCGTCGCGGTGTGGCTGGAGGCGGCCGCCGAGCGCGGCGCGATCGACGCCGTGGTGTGGATCGACGACAACCTCCACGAGGACGCGTACGACTGGGCCCGCGAGCAGAGCACCCCCTTCCACCTGGTGCGTCCGGAGTCGGCGACGGGCCTCACGAGCGACGAGGTCGCCGGTGCCGAGCACTTCCTGGCCGGACTCCCGGCGTCACACGGCGACATCCGGGAATAGGGCCGCCCCCTCCACTGGTTATCGTCACTCCGGGCGGTTCCGCCGAGCAGCGGTCCGCCCCGGGACGATCCGTCCCCTCGTCGATCCCCGCGCCGCATCCGGCGCAGCGGGACCGCCACGACTCCGTGATGCACCGAAGGACAACACCGTGACCCTCTCCGCCCGCACCTCCCTGCGCGTCCTGCTCGGCACGACCGCCGCCGCCGCCGCCCTGGTCCTCGCCGGCTGCGCGCCCGCCTCGACCGACGACGTGGTCTCCGGCTCGAGCGGCGAGGGCACCGCCTCCGCGAGCTCCGGCCTGACCCTGGCCGAGGTCGAGGACTCGGGGAAGCTCACCATCGGCACCGAGGGCACCTACCCGCCCTTCTCCTTCCACGCCGACGGCGGGACGGGAGCCCTCACCGGCTACGACGTCGACGTGATCACCGCCGTGGCCGAGAAGCTGGGCGTCGAGCCCGACTTCCAGGAGACGCAGTGGGACGCGATGTTCGCGGGCCTGGACGGAGCGCGCTTCGACGTGATCGCGAACCAGGTCTCGATCAACGACGAGCGCGAGGCGAAGTACGACTTCTCGGAGCCGTACTCGGTCAGCCCCGGCGTCGTGATCGTCCCCTCGAGCGACACCTCGATCACCGACCTCGCCGGCCTCTCCGGCAAGACCACCGCGCAGTCGCTCTCGAGCAACTGGTACACCGTCGCGCAGGAGAACGGCGCCGAGGTCGAGGGCGTCGAGGGCTGGGCGCAGGCCATCGCCCTCGTCGAGCAGGGCCGCGTCGACGCGACCGTGAACGACCGCCTCACCTGGCTCGACTGGTCCACGACCTACCCCGACCAGGCCGCGGGCCTCAAGGTCGCCGTCACCACCGACGACACCTCCGAGAGCGCCTTCACCTTCCCGAAGGGCTCGGACGACCTCGTCGAGGCCGTCGACTCCGCCCTCGACGAGCTGCGCGAGGACGGCACCCTCGCCTCCATCTCCGAGCGCTACTTCGGAGCCGACGTCTCCCAGTAGCCCCTCCCCGAGGCGGCTCCTCCCCTTCCGGGAGGGGCCGTCTCGTGCGTGAGCGGCCCCGACGCGGGGGAGCGGCGGAGCGGCTCAGGCAGCGGGTCCGCCCGCAAGGGCGCCCGCCCCGGCGCGAAGCGTGCCAGCATTCCCCAGGAGGCGGAGACGATCCGCCCCCGACGCCACCACCCGATCGAGCCGACCGCGGATCCTCCCGCGAAGGCGGGAGAACACAATGGACCTCGTCCTCCGGTCGTTCTGGCCGATCCTCTCCGGGGGCATCGTCGGGACGATCCCGCTCGCGCTGGCGAGCTTCGCCATCGGGCTCGTGCTCGCGCTGGCGGTCGCCCTGATGCGGCTCTCCCGGGTGCGGATCCTCTCCTGGATCGCGCGTGCCTACATCTCCGTCATCCGGGGCACGCCGCTCCTGGTGCAGCTGTTCGTGATCTTCTACGGGCTGCCGAGCCTCGGACTGAAGATCGACCCCTGGCCCAGCGCCACCATCGCGTTCGCCCTCAACGTGGGCGGCTACGCGGCGGAGGTGATCCGCGCGGCGATCCTCAGCGTCCCGAAGGGGCAGTGGGAGGCGGCGCACACGATCGGCATGAGCCGCTCGCTCTCGCTGCGGCGCATCATCCTCCCGCAGGCCGCGCGCGTCTCCGTCCCGCCGCTGTCGAACACCTTCATCTCGCTGGTGAAGGACACCTCGCTGGCCTCCCTCATCCTGGTGACCGAGCTCTTCCGGCAGGCGCAGAAGATCGCCACCGCGTCGAGCGAGTTCATGCTCCTCTATCTCGAGGCCGCTCTGATCTACTGGCTCATCTGCCTGGTGCTCTCCAGCGGCCAGGGCCTGCTCGAGAAGCGATTGGACCGCTATGTCGCCCGCTGACACTCCGACCGACGCCCGGCCCGTGCTCACGGCCCGCGGCCTCCGCAAGTCGTTCGGCGGGGTGGAGGTGCTGCGCGGCATCGACCTGGAGGTCCACCGCGGCGAGGTCGTCGCCCTGATCGGGCCGTCCGGCTCGGGCAAGACCACCGTCCTGCGCTCGCTGAACAGCCTCGAGGTGCCGGACGGCGGGGTGGTCGAGCTCGCCGACGGCAGTGTCCTCGACTTCGACCGCGGCGTCGGACGGAAGGCGCTGACCGGGCTGCGCGACCACTCCGCGATGGTCTTCCAGCACTTCAACCTCTTCCCGCACCTGACCGTCCTCCAGAACGTGACGGAGGGGCCGCTGCGAGTGCAGCGCCGTCCCGCATCCGAGGTGGTCCCGGAGGCGGAGCGCCTGCTCGAGCGCGTCGGCCTCGGCGGCCGGGGGAGCGCTTACCCCTTCGAGCTCTCCGGCGGTCAGCAGCAGCGCGTGGGCATCGTCCGGGCGCTCGCGCTGCGGCCCGATCTGCTCCTCTTCGACGAGCCCACCTCGGCGCTGGACCCGGAGCTGGTCGGCGACGTGCTCTCGCTGATGCGGGAGCTGGCGGGGGAGGGCTGGACCATGCTCGTCGTGACGCACGAGCTCGAGTTCGCCCGGCAGGTGGCCTCGGAGGTCGTCTTCATGGCCGACGGCGTGGTCGTCGAGCGGGGCGCCCCTGCGCAGATCCTCCGGGAGCCGCGGGAGCCTCGCACCCGGCAGTTCCTGCACCGCCT
This sequence comes from Rathayibacter sp. AY1E2, assembly GCF_002932325.1. NCBI lineage: Bacteria > Bacillati > Actinomycetota > Actinomycetes > Micrococcales > Microbacteriaceae > Rathayibacter > Rathayibacter sp. AY1E2. Next base: position 24,652 of record NZ_PSVO01000021.1, on the reverse strand, counting down.
CCTCCACCCGCTCGAGTAGACGGTCGGCGCTGTCCCCCGTCGACGGGGAGCCGCGCGGCGCACCGGGCGCGGCGGAAGGCGTGCCTATGCTGTCCGGGTGACCTGGAGCAGCGACGCCGAGACCACGCGGATCCCCTCCGCGACCGAGACGTCCGGCGGAACCGGACCCCAGCCGACCCGGGAGTACGTCTGGCCCGAACCCGTGACGGGCCGGCAGCCGACCGTCGAGCCCGTCGCCCCGGCCGTCGCGGCGTCCGCCCCCAGCGCCCTCGGGCCGGTCGAGGCCGAGCCCGAGCCGGTCCGGCGCTCCGGCAACCGCCTCGCGGGCCTCGCGCTCGCCCTCCTGACGACCGCGGTCTTCGCCGTCCTGTACCTCGTCGCCCTGACGGCGATCCGCCTGCTGGTCGACCGCGTCGGCGGCGACCCGGTCGCCCTCGCGCTGGACGCGGCACCGACCGCGCTCTTCCTCGCCCCGGTGGCCGCGTTCCTCGTCGGCCTGGCGCTGATCGTGCTGGTCGTGAACCGCGCGGGCTGGTGGGCCTACGTCCTCGGCGGCTTCCTCGTCGCCCTCCTCACGGCCGCGGCCGCGCTGGTCGGCGGCTGGAGCGCCGTCGGACCGCTCGCCCTGCCGATCGACCGCTCCCTCGCGCTCGACTACGTCCGCGATCCCGCCGTACTCGCGGCGGTCCTCGCCGCCGGCGTCCTCGGCCGGGAGGCGAGCGTCTGGGGCGGCGCCGCGATCGCCGGCCGCGCCCGGGGCGTCAAGCGCCGCAACGCCGAGCGCGAAGCGGCCGCGCAGTCGTGACTCCGGAGGGGCAGGGGCAGGGCCGCGGAGCCGGCCTGGGCTACGGCCTCGCGCTGGCCGGCTTCGCCGCGTTCCTCTACCTCGCCCTGGTCGTCTGCGCGTTCGGGGTCTTCAGCCTCCTGCTGGACCAGGACGTCGTGCCCGAGCGCGACGCCGGCCCGCTGCTGGGGCCGGTGTCGGTGGCGGTCTGCGTCGTCGCCGTGCTGGTCGCGATGGTGACCCTCGCCGCCCGTCCCGCCGTCCACCGCGTCCTCGGCCCGTCGCTGCTGACCGGGGTCGTCGTCTACCTGCTCTTCCTCGTCACGGGCGGAGCGCTCTACGGGCTCGGCCGCCAGGAGCCGGGGGAGATCCTCGGCTGGATCCTCGACCACGCCCCCACTGTCTTCGCGATCGCGACCGGCGTGCTCGCGGCCGCCGTCCAGCTCGTGTTCCTCCTGCTCCTGGCCCGTCGCGACGCCGGCGGCCGCAGCCCCCACTGGGGCTGGGAGGGCGACGAGCGGGAGTGACGATGGAGTCCCGGCGCGGCTCAGCGCGGCGCTGCGGCATCTCCCAGGGCGAACGCCGCTCGGTTGACCGGCCCCGTCACTCCCCGTAATATTCTTCGGGTGTGCGCTTTGCCGTGCGCTTGTGTCGTGCCTCCGGGTCGATGCGGTCGCCGCACTTCGCTCTACCGGGTCCGCGAGGATCCGCGGGTTCGTCCGATCGGGCGGCCCCCACGGCATACCCCTCACCCTCCCGGTCCCGCTCGCGGGGCCGCGGGGTGCGTCGGGTCCAGATGAACTCGGCCGTTCCCGGAGACGGGAGGGCCGAATGTCGACCATCGATCCGCTGTCACCGTGCAGCATTCAAGGAGCAAAACCAGTGCCAACGATTCAGCAGTTGGTCCGCAAGGGACGCACGCCGAAGGTCACCAAGACCAAGGCGCCCGCCCTGAAGGCCAACCCCCAGCAGCGCGGCGTGTGCACGCGCGTCTACACGACCACGCCCAAGAAGCCGAACTCGGCCCTCCGCAAGGTGGCCCGCGTCAAGCTCTCCAACGGCACCGAGGTCACCGCCTACATCCCCGGCGAGGGCCACAACCTGCAGGAGCACTCGATGGTGCTCGTGCGCGGCGGTCGCGTCAAGGACCTCCCCGGTGTCCGCTACAAGATCGTTCGCGGCGCCCTGGACACCCAGGCCGTCAAGAACCGCAAGCAGGCTCGCAGCCGGTACGGCGCGAAGATGGAGAAGAAGTAATGCCTCGTAAGGGCCCCGCTCCCAAGCGCCCCGTCGTCGCAGACCCCGTCTACGGCGCCCCCATCGTCAGCCAGCTCGTCAACAAGATCCTCCTGGACGGCAAGAAGGGCCTCGCCGAGCGCATCGTCTACGGTGCCCTCGAGGGCGTCGCCGGCAAGAACGGCCAGGACGCGGTCGTCACCCTCAAGAAGGCGCTCGACAACGTCCGCCCGACCCTCGAGGTCCGCAGCCGCCGCGTCGGCGGCTCGACCTACCAGGTCCCGGTCGAGGTCAAGCCCCACCGCGCCAACACCCTCGCGCTCCGCTGGCTCACCAGCTACGCGAAGGCCCGTCGCGAGAAGACGATGACCGAGCGTCTCATGAACGAGATCCTCGACGCGTCGAACGGTCTGGGCGCCGCTGTCAAGCGTCGCGAGGACACCCACAAGATGGCCGAGTCGAACAAGGCCTTCGCGCACTACCGCTGGTAGCGCACCCCGCGGCCGCCTCCGGGCGACCGCGACCACCGGGCCCGCGGCGTCACCGCTGCGGGCCCGGTCCCGGCGGCGGATCGCCCGATCCCCGCGACCGGGCGACCGCCACCACCAGAATCCCAGCCATTCGGCCATGAACCCGGTGCGCTGGCTCCATCACCTATCGGAGGAACTCCGTGGCACAAGATGTGCTCACCGACCTGAACAAGGTCCGCAACATCGGCATCATGGCCCACATCGATGCCGGCAAGACCACCACCACCGAGCGCATCCTGTTCTACACGGGTATCACGCACAAGATCGGCGAGGTCCACGACGGCGCCGCGACGATGGACTGGATGGCGCAGGAGCAGGAGCGCGGCATCACGATCACGTCCGCCGCGACGACCTGCTTCTGGAACAAGAACCAGATCAACATCATCGACACCCCCGGTCACGTCGACTTCACGGTCGAGGTCGAGCGCTCGCTCCGCGTCCTCGACGGCGCCGTCGCCGTCTTCGACGGCAAGGAGGGCGTCGAGCCCCAGTCCGAGACCGTCTGGCGTCAGGCCGACAAGTACGACGTCCCGCGCATCTGCTTCGTCAACAAGATGGACAAGCTCGGCGCCGACTTCTACTACACGGTCGACACGATCATCAAGCGCCTCGGCGCGAAGCCGCTGGTCATCCAGCTGCCCATCGGCGCGGAGTCCTCCTTCGAGGGCGTCGTCGACCTGGTCGAGATGCGCGCGCTCACGTGGCGCGGCGACTCGAAGGGCGACGTCGCGCTCGGCGCGAAGTACGAGATCGAGGAGATCCCGGCCGACCTCGCCGACAAGGCGGCGGAGTACCGCGAGAAGCTCCTCGAGACCGTCGCGGAGACCTCCGACGAGCTGCTCGAGAAGTACTTCGGCGGCGAGGAGCTCACCGTCGCGGAGATCAAGGGCGCCATCCGCAAGATGACCGTCAACTCCGAGATCTACCCGGTGCTCTGCGGCTCGGCGTTCAAGAACCGCGGCGTCCAGCCGATGCTCGACGCTGTCGTGGACTACCTCCCCTCCCCGCTCGACGTCCCCGCCATCGAGGCGCACGACGTCCGCGACGAGGAGAAGGTCATCATGCGCCACGCGGACTCGACCGAGCCCTTCTCGGCGCTCGCGTTCAAGGTCGCCGTGCACCCGTTCTTCGGCCGCCTGACCTACGTCCGCGTCTACTCGGGCAAGCTCGACTCCGGCGCCCAGGTCATCAACTCGACCAAGGGCAAGAAGGAGCGCATCGGCAAGATCTTCCAGATGCACTCCAACAAGGAGAATCCGGTCGACTCGGTCACCGCCGGCCACATCTACGCCGTCATCGGCCTCAAGGACACCACCACCGGTGACACCCTGAGCGACCCGGCCGCGCAGGTCGTGCTCGAGTCGATGACCTTCCCGGAGCCCGTCATCGAGGTCGCCATCGAGCCCAAGACGAAGGCGGACCAGGAGAAGCTCGGCACCGCGATCCAGAAGCTCGCGGAGGAGGACCCCACCTTCCGCACCGAGCAGAACCAGGAGACCGGTCAGACGGTCATCAAGGGAATGGGCGAGCTGCACCTCGACATCCTGGTCGACCGCATGAAGCGCGAGTTCAACGTCGAGGCCAACGTGGGCAAGCCCCAGGTCGCGTACCGCGAGACGATCCGCCGCACGGTCGAGAAGTACGACTACACCCACAAGAAGCAGACGGGTGGCTCCGGCCAGTTCGCGAAGGTCCAGATCACCATCGAGCCGATGGAGGTCGAGGCCGACAAGACCTACGAGTTCGTCAACGGCGTCACCGGTGGCCGCGTCCCGCGCGAGTACATCCCCTCCGTCGACGCGGGCATCCGCGACGCCATGCAGGTCGGCGTGCTCGCCGGCTACCCCATGGTCGGCGTGAAGGCGACCCTGGTCGACGGAGCGGCGCACGACGTCGACTCCTCCGAGATGGCGTTCAAGATCGCCGGCTCGATCGCGTTCAAGGAGGCCTCGCGCAAGGCGCAGCCGGTCCTCCTCGAGCCGCTCATGGCCGTCGAGGTCCGTACTCCCGAGGAGTACATGGGCGACGTCATCGGCGACATCAACTCGCGTCGCGGGATGATCCAGTCGATGGAGGACGCCACCGGCATCAAGGTCATCCGGGCCAACGTCCCGCTGTCCGAGATGTTCGGCTACATCGGAGATCTGCGCTCGAAGACCTCGGGCCGCGCCGTCTACTCGATGACGTTCGAGACCTACGCCGAGGTCCCCAAGGCCGTGGCCGAGGAGATCGTCCAGAAGAACAAGGGCGAGTAGCTCCGCCCCTGGGCCGTCGCCGTTCCCCGGAACGGCGGCGGCCTGGTAGTGTCGTGCGGGTTTGCTGCCGAGTGCAGCGCGCCCCCTGTCGCAGCGGGACGGCCGCACGACCACTGCCGGTAACATACGTACACAAAACCCCCGCAAGTCCTCCTGTCCTCGTGCCGCCCCGTGCGGCCGCCCGGATGCGGATGCTTGCACCTAAGTCCTGAGGAGGACCCACAGTGGCTAAGGCCAAGTTCGAGCGGACCAAGCCGCACGTCAACATCGGAACCATCGGTCACGTCGACCACGGAAAGACCACGCTCACCGCGGCGATCTCGAAGGTTCTGGCGGACAAGTTCCCGTCCGCGACCAACGTCCAGCGTGACTTCGCGTCGATCGACTCCGCTCCCGAGGAGCGCCAGCGCGGCATCACGATCAACATCTCGCACGTCGAGTACGAGACGCCGAAGCGCCACTACGCGCACGTCGACGCCCCGGGTCACGCCGACTACATCAAGAACATGATCACCGGCGCGGCCCAGATGGACGGCGCGATCCTCGTGGTCGCCGCCACCGACGGCCCGATGGCTCAGACCCGTGAGCACGTCCTCCTCGCCAAGCAGGTCGGCGTCCCCTACCTCCTCGTCGCGCTGAACAAGGCCGACATGGTGGACGACGAGGAGATCCTGGAGCTCGTCGAGCTCGAGGTCCGCGAGCTCCTCTCGTCGCAGGGCTTCCCCGGCGACGACGCCCCCGTCGTGCGCGTCTCCGGCCTCAAGGCCCTCGAGGGCGACGACACCTGGACCCAGTCGATCCTCGACCTGATGGACGCGGTCGACGAGTCCATCCCGGACCCGGTGCGCGATAAGGACAAGCCGTTCCTCATGCCGATCGAGGACGTCTTCACGATCACCGGTCGTGGAACCGTCGTCACCGGCCGTGCGGAGCGTGGAACCCTCGCTCTGAACTCCGAGGTCGAGATCGTCGGCATCCGCCCGACGCAGAAGACCACGGTCACCGGAATCGAGATGTTCCACAAGCAGCTCGACGAGGCCTGGGCCGGCGAGAACTGCGGTCTGCTCCTCCGCGGCACCAAGCGCGAGGACGTCGAGCGCGGCCAGGTCGTCGTCAAGCCGGGTTCGGTCACGCCGCACACGGACTTCGAGGGCACCGCGTACATCCTGTCCAAGGATGAGGGTGGGCGTCACAACCCGTTCTACGCGAACTACCGTCCGCAGTTCTACTTCCGCACCACCGACGTCACCGGCGTCATCACGCTGCCCGAGGGCACCGAGATGGTCATGCCCGGCGACACCACCGACATGACGGTCGCGCTGATCCAGCCGATCGCCATGGAGGAGGGCCTCGGCTTCGCCATCCGTGAGGGTGGACGCACCGTGGGTGCCGGTACGGTCACCAAGATCATCAAGTAGGTCCGTCCTACCGATCTCTCGAGAGGGGTCGTCCGCTTCGGCGGGCGGCCCCTCTCGTCGTTCCCGGGGACGCCCGGCTAGCGTGGCGGCATGCCCTTCGTGAAGAGCGACCCCCGTGCCCTCCCGCAGTTCTTCGAGTGGGAGGCGGCCGGCCTGGACTGGCTGCGCGAGGCGGACGGCGGTGCGCGCTGTGTCGGGGTGGAGAGGGTGTCGCCCGGGCGCATCGAGCTGGAGGAGATCCGCTCCGTGCGTCCCTCGGCCGAGTCGGCTCGGGCTCTCGGCGCCGCGCTCGCCCGGACGCACGACGCCGGAGCCGCGGCGTTCGGAGCGCCGCCCCCGGGATGGACCGGCCCCGCCTACATCGGCCGCCGCGGGATGCCGTGCCGCCCGGACGACTCGTGGGGGCGCTTCTACGCGGAGCAGCGGGTGCGGCCGTTCCTCGGCCCCGCCGTGGAGGCGGGCAACCTCACGGCAGCCGAGTCGCGGCTCGTCGAGCAGGCTCTGGGCCGGGTGGCGGCCGGAGCCTTCGACGACGGTGCGGGGCCCGCCCGGATCCACGGGGACCTCTGGACTGGCAACGTGCTCTGGACGGCGGACGGCGCCGTCCTGATCGACCCCGCCGCTCACGGGGGACACCGCGAGACCGATCTGGCGATGCTGGCCCTCTTCGGTGCTCCGCACCTCGACGCCGTCCTCGAGGGCTACCGCGAGCAGCATCCGCTGGGGGCCGGCTACGAGGAGCGGGTGCCACTCCACCAGCTGCACCCGCTCGCCGTCCACGCCGCCGGTCACGGTCCCGCCTACGGCCGCGCCCTGGCAGACGCAGCGGAGCAGGTGATCGCACTGGCCGGCTGACCGGCGCGCCCGCACCGTTCCCCCAGCCGGGAGCGCCACACTGAGGCACGCGCCGCCCTGTGCGCGTTTACAAGGAGGCATCATCGTGGATCTCGGGAAGCTCGGACGCCAGGCCGGCGAACTGCTCAACAGCCGGAAGGCCCAGGACGCGCTGCGGAGCGAGAAGGCCGAGCAGGTCTCCGACCAGACCCTCGAGAAGGCGGGCGAGATCGCCAGCCGCCTCACCAACGGCAAGTACGACGACCGCATCGAGGACCTGAAGCGCCAGGCCGACAAGCGGATCGGCAACGAGTAGCGGCTGCCGACCGACTGCTCGTCCCCGCGGTCAAGCGGGTGCGGGCCTCGGATCCGCCGTCCTATCGTCGGATCGATGGCTGACACTCGCGCGCAACGACTCCGCAGGACCGATTCGAGCGGGCGCGGCTACACCCGGGTGCGCGCGGGCTCTGGCTTCAGCTACCGCGACCCGAAGGGCGCGACCGTCGCCGACAAGGAGCTGCGCGCGCGCTTCGACCATCTCGGCATCCCGCCGGCCTGGACGGACGTCTGGATCGCCCCGAACCCCAACGGGCATATCCAGGCCACCGGCGTCGACTCCGCCGGCCGCCGCCAGTACATCTACCATCCGACCTGGCGCGAGCAGAAGGACCGGATCAAGTTCGACCGGGCGCTGCGGCTCGCGGAGGCCCTGCCGGGGGCGCGCCGGGCCGTGACCATCGCCCTCCGCTCGGACGGACCCAGCCGCGAGCGCGCGCTGGCCACCGCCTTCCGGATGCTCGACACCGGATCGCTCCGCGTCGGCAGCGAGAGGTACGCGAAGGAGCACGGCAGCATCGGCCTCTCGACGCTCCTGTGCGCGCACGCCACGACCCACGGGGACCGGGTCGCCCTCGCCTTCCCCGGGAAGAGCCATCAGGCGTGGACGAGCGAGATCCTCGACCACGACCTCTCGCGCGTCGTCCGTGCTCTCAAGCGTCGTGGGCCGAACGCCCGCCTGCTCGCCTGGAAGGACGGGCGGGAGTGGCGGCCGATCTCGGCGCCCGAGATCAACGACTACGTGCGCGAGCGCGCCGGCGACGACTTCACGGCGAAGGACTTCCGCACTCTGCACGGCACGGTCGCGGCCGCGCTGAGCCTGGCGAAGTCGGGCCCGCAGGCCACGCAGCGCGCTCGGAACTCCGCGATCGCCCAGGCGATGCGCGACGCCTCGGACGTGCTCGGGAACACGCCGACGGTCGCCCGCGCCAGCTACGTCGACCCGCGGCTGCTGGACCACTTCCGCGCCGGCGAGACCATCGACGCGTCGCGCCCCGCGTCGGCCGAGACCGCCGTCCGGGCGCTGCTCTTCGAGTAGCGGGGGAGGCGCTCCGACCCGCGCTGCTGCTCGGAACGACCGGCTCCCCAGGGCCGTCACGACGTGCTCGCGGAGGAGCCGTCCGGCGCGACACGCCCGGGTTGCAGGGGTGGGGCATCTGTGGGAGACTCTTCTAGTTCAAAATTTCCTCTCGGGCGGCGTGCTGCTCGGAGGGGGACACTGCCAGGCAGTGCCGAGACGGCATCGCGGAGGCTCGACCCGAGAGGGCGGCCACGCGGATGCGACGTCGAGGCGGCGGGTAGCAGAACGACAACAACCGACATCTCAACGGTCTCTCCGTGCGTCGTGCGTTCTGCACGCCGATCGGAGCGCCCCAGAGGTGCGGTGCTTTTGACAGAAGAACACTGGTTGCACTTTTCCGGGTCACCGGAGTTCCTTCGCGAGCGCGTCCAATGCGAGACGAGTCCGGCTCCGGCCGGGGGAGTCGCGTACGACGCAATAACAAGAGAGTGAGAGATCACACATGGCGGGACAGAAGATCCGCATCCGACTGAAGTCGTACGACCACGAGGTCATCGACACGTCGGCGCGCAAGATCGTCGACACGGTCACCCGTGCCGGTGCAACGGTGGTCGGCCCCGTGCCGCTGCCGACCGAGAAGAACGTGGTCTGCGTGATCCGTTCTCCCCACAAGTACAAGGACAGCCGCGAGCACTTCGAGATGCGCACCCACAAGCGCCTCATCGACATCATCGACCCGACGCCCAAGGCCGTCGACTCGCTCATGCGCCTCGACCTGCCGGCCGACGTCAACATCGAGATCAAGCTCTAAGGAGGAGTGCCACCATGTCTGTCACTGTTTCCCCCACGCTGAAGACCAGCAAGGGCCTCCTCGGCACCAAGCTCGGAATGACCCAGGTCTGGGACGAGAACAACAAGCTCGTGCCGGTCACCGTCATCGAGATCAGCCCCAACGTCGTGACCCAGGTCCGCACGGAGGAGAAGGACGGCTACACCGCCGTCCAGCTCGCCGCCGGTGCCATCGACCCGCGCAAGGTGAACAAGCCCGCCGCCGGTCACTTCGACGCCGCGGGCGTCACCCCCCGCCGCCACCTCACCGAGGTCCGCACCTCCGACGCCGCCGACTACTCGGCAGGCCAGGAGCTGACCGTGGACGCCGTCTTCGAGGCCGGCACCAAGGTCGACGTCGTCGGCACCAGCAAGGGCAAGGGCTTCGCCGGTGTCATGAAGCGCCACAACTTCAAGGGCGTCTCGGCTTCGCACGGTTCGCACCGCAACCACCGCAAGCCCGGCTCCATCGGCGCCTCCTCGACCCCCAGCCGTGTCTTCAAGGGCATGCGCATGGCCGGTCGCATGGGTGGCGAGCGCGTCACCGTGCTCAACCTCAAGGTGCACTCCGTCGACGCCGAGAAGGGCCTGCTGCTCGTCAAGGGCGCCGTCCCCGGTGCCCGCGGTCGCCTCGTGTTCGTTCGCAACGCCGTGAAGGGAGCGTAGTTCCATGGCTACCTCTGTCGACATCATCGACGTCAAGGGCCAGAAGGCGGGCTCCGTCGAGCTTCCCGCCGCGCTCTTCGACGTCCAGACCAACATCCCCCTCATCCACCAGGTCGTCGTGGCCCAGCTCGCCGCGGCGCGCCAGGGAACCCACAAGACGAAGAACCGCGGTGAGGTCTCCGGAGCCGGTCGCAAGCCGTTCAAGCAGAAGGGAACCGGTCGCGCTCGTCAGGGCTCGATCCGCGCCCCGCACATGACCGGTGGTGGCGTGGTCCACGGACCGACCCCCCGCAGCTACGCGCAGCGCACCCCCAAGAAGATGATCGCCGCGGCTCTGCTCGGCGCTCTCTCGGACCGCGCCCGCGGTGCCCGCATCCACGTGGTCGAGTCCCTCGCCCTCGGCGACACCCCCCGGACCAAGGACGTCCTCGTCCTGCTCGACGCCCTCTCGGTGTCGCGCAACGTCCTCGTGGTGCTCGAGCGCGACGACTACATCGCCGAGCTCTCGCTCCGCAACGTGCCGTTCGTGCACATCCTGCCGGCCGACCAGCTCAACGCGTACGACGTGCTCGTCTCCGACGACATCGTGTTCTCGAAGGGCGCGCTCGACGCGTTCATCGCGGCCAAGTCGGGCGTCGAGTCCAACAAGGAAGAGGTGAACGCATGAGCCAGTCCGCCGCGTTCAACAAGGACCCCCGCGACGTCATCATCTCCCCGGTGGTCTCGGAGAAGTCCTACGGCCTGATCGACGAGGGCAAGTACACCTTCGTGGTCGACCCGCGTTCGAACAAGACCGAGATCAAGCTCGCCATCGAGAAGATCTTCGGCGTCGAGGTCGCGTCGATCAACACGCTGAACCGCCAGGGCAAGACCCGCCGCACGAAGTTCGGCACCGGCAAGCGCAAGGACACCAAGCGCGCGATCGTCACGCTGAAGTCCGGCTCCATCGACATCTTCACGAGCGTCGGCTGAGCCGAAGAAGCGTAGAGGAAACAGACAATGGCTATTCGTAAGTACAAGCCCACGACCCCCGGTCGCCGCGGCTCCAGCGTTGCCGACTTCGCCGAGATCACCCGCTCGACGCCCGAGAAGTCGCTCCTGCGCCCGCTGTCCAAGACCGGTGGCCGCAACAACTCCGGCCGCATCACGACGCGTCACATCGGTGGTGGCCACAAGCGCCAGTACCGTCTGATCGACTTCCGTCGCAACGACAAGGACGGCGTCAACGCCAAGGTCGCTCACATCGAGTACGACCCCAACCGCACGGCGCGCATCGCGCTGCTCCACTTCGTGGACGGCACCAAGCGCTACATCCTGGCCCCGAACAAGCTCTCGCAGGGCGACGTCGTGGAGTCGGGCGCCGGCGCCGACATCAAGCCCGGCAACAACCTGCCGCTGCGCAACATCCCGACCGGTACGGTCATCCACGCCATCGAGATCAAGCCGGGAGGCGGCGCCAAGCTCGCCCGCTCGGCCGGCACCTCGGTCCGCCTCGTCGCCAAGGACGGCCCCTACGCGCAGCTCCGCCTGCCGTCGGGCGAGATCCGCAACGTCGACGCGCGCTGCCGCGCCACGATCGGCGAGGTCGGCAACGCCGAGCAGTCGAACATCAACTGGGGCAAGGCCGGCCGCATGCGCTGGAAGGGCGTCCGCCCGACCGTCCGCGGTGTCGCGATGAACCCGGTCGACCACCCGCACGGTGGTGGAGAGGGCAAGACCTCCGGTGGACGCCACCCGGTCAGCCCGTGGGGTCAGTCCGAGGGACGCACCCGTCGCCCCAACAAGGAGAGCGACAAGCTCATCGTTCGCCGCCGCACCGCCGGTAAGAAGCGCAAGTAGGAGTTGTAGAAGATGCCTCGCAGTCTCAAGAAGGGCCCCTTCGTTGACGACCACCTGCTCCGCAAGGTGTTCACGGCCAACGAAGCCGGCAACAAGAACGTCATCAAGACCTGGTCGCGCCGTTCGATGATCATCCCGGCGATGCTGGGTCACACCATCGCGGTCCACGACGGTCGCAAGCACATCCCCGTGTTCGTGACCGAGACCATGGTCGGCCACAAGCTCGGCGAGTTCGCCCCCACTCGGACCTTCCGCGGTCACGAGAAGGACGACAAGAAGGGCCGTCGCCGCTGACGCGGCGACGAGAAGGAGGAGAGAAATGGTGGAGTCGATCGCACGCGTGCGACACATCCGCGTCACCCCCCAGAAGGCTCGCCGTGTCGTGAACCTGATCCGCGGGAAGCAGGCTCAGGAGGCACTGGCCATCCTGAAGTTCGCGCCGCAGGGTGCGTCCGAGCCCGTCTACAAGCTCGTCGCCTCGGCGATGGCCAACGCTCGCGTCAAGGCCGATGCCTCGAACGAGTACCTCGACGACCAGGACCTGATCGTGTCCCGCGCCTTCGTCGATGAGGGAACCACCCTCAAGCGATTCCAGCCCCGTGCTCAGGGTCGTGCCTTCCGCATCAACAAGCGCACCAGCCACATCACCGTCGTGCTGGCCACTCCTGAGGAGGGGACCAAGTAATGGGTCAGAAAGTAAACCCCTACGGTTTCCGTCTGGGAATCACCACCGACCACGTGTCGCGCTGGTTCTCCGACAGCACCAAGAAGGGCCAGCGGTACAGCGACTACCTCGCCGAGGACGTCAAGATCCGCCGACTCCTCGCCACGCAGCTCGACCGTGCGGGCGTCGCCCGCATCGAGATCGAGCGCACCCGTGACCGCGTCCGCGTCGACATCCACACCGCCCGCCCGGGCATCGTGATCGGCCGCCGCGGCGCCGAGGCCGAGCGCATCCGCGCCGACCTCGAGAAGCTCACGGGCAAGCAGATCCAGCTCAACATCCTCGAGGTCAAGAACCCCGAGGCCGAGGCTCAGCTGGTCGCCCAGGGCATCGCCGAGCAGCTCTCCGCCCGCGTGGCCTTCCGCCGCGCGATGCGCAAGGGCCTGCAGGGTGCTCAGCGCGCCGGCGCCAAGGGCGTCCGCATCCAGGTCTCCGGCCGCCTCGGCGGCGCCGAGATGAGCCGCTCGGAGTTCTACCGCGAGGGGCGCGTGCCGCTGCACACCCTCCGCGCGAACATCGACTACGGCTTCTACGAGGCGAAGACCACCTTCGGCCGCATCGGCGTGAAGGTCTGGATCTACAAGGGCGACATCACCAACAAGGAGCTCGCCCGCGAGCAGGCGAACAGCAAGTCGTCGCGCCCCGAGCGCAGCGACCGTCCGCGCCGTGCACCCCGCCAGCAGAGCGAGGCGCCCGTCGCAGCAGGAGTTGAGGCATAACCATGTTGATTCCGCGTCGAGTCAAGCACCGCAAGCAGCACCACCCGGGCCGGTCCGGCCAGGCCACCGGTGGCACCAAGGTGTCGTTCGGTGAGTTCGGCATCCAGGCCCTCACCCCCGCCTACGTGACCAACCGTCAGATCGAGTCCGCTCGTATCGCGATGACGCGTCACATCAAGCGTGGCGGAAAGGTGTGGATCAACATCTACCCCGACCGTCCGCTCACCAAGAAGCCCGCCGAGACCCGCATGGGTTCCGGTAAGGGCTCGCCGGAGTGGTGGGTCGCGAACGTCAAGCCGGGTCGCGTCCTCTTCGAGGTCGCCGGCGTCGACGAGCAGCTCGCTCGTGAGGCCATGACCCGTGCCATCCACAAGCTGCCCCTCAAGGCACGCATCATCAAGCGCGAGGAGGGAGACGCGTAATGGCGATCGGATCCAAGGAGCTCGCCCCCGCCGAGCTCGACACCTACGAGGACGAGCGTCTCGTCACCGAGCTGAAGAAGGCCAAGGAGGAGCTGTTCAACCTCCGCTTCCAGTCGGCCACCGGTCAGCTGGACACCAACGGCCGCCTGCGTGCCGTCAAGCGCGACATCGCCCGCATCTACACGGTCATCCGTGAGCGCGAGCTGGGCATCCGCGCCACCCCCGCACCCGTCGAGGCCCCGGCCCAGGCGGAGAAGAAGCCGAAGACCAAGAAGGCCGCCAAGGCCGAGGTCGAGGCGACCGAGTCGAACGAGGAGGCCAAGTAATGGCAACCGTCAATGACAGCGCCGGCCACGAGTCGGCCGCCCACGACGTGAAGGAGGCGGGCGCTCGCGGATACCGCAAGACCCGTCGCGGCTACGTCACCAGCGACAAGATGGACAAGACCATCGTCGTCGAGGTCGAGGACCGGGTGAAGCACCCGCTGTACGGCAAGGTCATCCGCCGTACGTCCAAGGTCAAGGTCCACGACGAGCTGAACTCCGCCGGCATCGGCGACTCCGTCGTCATCAGCGAGACCCGTCCCCTCAGCGCCACCAAGCGCTGGCGCCTGGTCGAGATCCTCGAGAAGGCCAAGTAGGCCGCGGCCTACTTGAGTTAGCAGGAGAGACACATGCTTCAGCAAGAATCCCGAGTCAAGGTCGCCGACAACACCGGCGCCAAGATGCTCCTCACCATCCGCGTCCTCGGAGGCTCCGGCCGCCGCTACGCGGGCCTCGGTGACATCATCGTCGCCACCGTCAAGGACGCGATCCCCGGTGGCAACGTGAAGAAGGGCGACGTGGTCAAGGCCGTCATCGTCCGCACCATCAAGCAGACCCGTCGCGCCGACGGCTCGTACATCAAGTTCGACGAGAACGCCGCCGTCATCCTCAAGAACGACGGGGACCCCCGTGGCACCCGCATCTTCGGACCGGTCGGTCGCGAGCTCCGCGACAAGAAGTTCATGAAGATCGTCTCGCTGGCACCGGAGGTTATCTAGTCATGGCCAAGATCAAGAAGGGTGACCTCGTCCAGGTCATCTCGGGCGCTACCCAGGCCCGCGGTGGAGACCGCGGCAAGCAGGGCAAGGTCCTCGAGGTGCTGGTCGAGCGCAACCGCGTCGTCGTCGAGGGCGTGAACTTCGTCAAGAAGCACGTCCGCGTCGGCCAGACGCAGCGCGGCTCGAAGGAGGGCGGCATCGAGACCGTCGAGGCCTCGATCCACATCTCCAACGTCGCGCTCGTCGACCCGAAGACCAAGAAGCCGACCCGGGTCGGCCACCGCAACGTGGCCGTCACCAAGGACGGCGTGACCAAGACCGTTCGCGTGCGCTACGCGAAGGCGTCGGGTGAGGAACTGTAATGACTGACACCACCGCAGTGGCTGCGAAGGTTCAGCCGCGGCTCAAGGCCAAGTACCAGGCCGACATCATCCCCGCTCTCAAGGAGCAGTTCGGCTTCGGCAACGTCCACCAGGTCCCCGGCCTGGTCAAGGTCGTCGTCAACACCGGTGTCGGTGAGGCCGCCCGCGACGGCAAGATCATCGACGGCGCGGTCAAGGACCTCACCGCCATCACCGGTCAGAAGCCGCAGGTCACCAAGGCCCGCAAGTCCATCGCGCAGTTCAAGCTGCGCGAGGGTCAGGCCATCGGCGCTCACGTCACCCTCCGGGGCGACCGCGCCTGGGAGTTCCTGGACCGCCTGCTCTCGGTGGCGCTGCCCCGCATCCGCGACTTCCGCGGGCTGTCGGACCGCCAGTTCGACGGCAACGGCAACTACACCTTCGGCATCACGGAGCAGTCGATCTTCCACGAGATCGACCAGGACCGCATCGACCGCGTCCGCGGCTTCGACGTGACCGTCGTGACCACCGCCAAGACCGACGACGAGGGTCGCGCGCTGCTCAAGCAGCTCGGCTTCCCGTTCAAGTCGTCGGACAACGCGTAAGCAGTAAGCCTCGAGGCCGGGGGACGGTGAGAACCGCCCTCCGGCCTCGTCGTGCGTCCGCCGCCGGACCGGTCCGTCCGGAGCCGGCGGCGGGCGCCACGCGGTATCCCCGGATCCCGTGCACGATCGGCCCTCGACCGCAGGACCTCGGCCATGTAGCATGGCTCGTTGGCCTGCGTTAGCGCGGCCGCATGGGCGTCGACGTCGTCGGCGCCGTCCCACACCACAGGTCGTCACTCTTGTAAAGGGTGCCGAAACCAGGCGAGAAAGGCACCATCAGCCATGACCATGACTGATCCGGTCGCAGATCTGCTGACCAGAATCCGTAACGCGAACTCCGCGCACCACGACTCCATCACCCTCCCGGGCTCGAAGCTCAAGGCGAACATCGCCGAGATCCTCAAGACCGAGGGCTACATCGCCGACTGGAAGGTCGAGGAGGCGCGCGTCGGCACGACGCTCTCCATCTCCCTCAAGTACGGCCCGAACCGCGAGCGCTCGATCGCCGGCATCAAGCGGGTCTCGAAGCCCGGACTCCGCGTGTACGCGAAGTCGGCCGAGATCCCCACCGTGCTCGGCGGCCTCGGCGTCGCCATCCTGTCCACCTCGAGCGGTCTCCTGACCGACCGCCAGGCCGAGAAGAAGGGCGTGGGTGGGGAAGTCCTCGCCTACGTGTGGTAACCCCTCATGTCGCGTATTGGAAGACTCCCCATCGAGATCCCGGCGGGCGTCGACGTCTCCGTCGCCGGATCCGCTGTGACCGTCAAGGGCCCCAAGGGCGAGCTGACCGTCTCGGTCGCCAGCCCCATCCAGGTGTCCGTCGAGAACGGCCAGGTGCTGGTCTCGCGTCCCGATGACGAGCGCGAGTCGCGCTCGCTCCACGGCCTCACCCGCACGCTCATCGCGAACGACATCATCGGTGTCACGCAGGGCTACTCCAAGGGCCTCGAGGTCGTCGGAACCGGTTACCGCGTGCTGGCGAAGGGCTCGGACATCGAGTTCGCGCTCGGCTTCTCGCACCCGGTCGTCGTCACCCCGCCCGCGGGCATCTCGTTCACGGTCGAGGGCAACAACAAGCTCACCGTGCACGGCATCTCGAAGCAGGCCGTCGGTGAGGTGGCCGCCAACATTCGTAAGATCCGCAAGCCCGAGCCCTACAAGGGCAAGGGCGTGCGCTACGCCGGCGAGGTCGTTCGCCGCAAGGCCGGAAAGAGCGGTAAGTGATCATGGGACTCGGAACCAGAGGAAAGAGCAAGTCCGCTGCGCGCGGTCGTCGTCACGACCGTCTGCGCAAGAAGGTCGTCGGATCCGCCGAGCGCCCCCGCCTCGTCGTCAACCGCTCGGCCCGCCACGTCTTCGTGCAGGTCGTCGACGACGCTCAGGGCCGCACCCTCGCGTCGGCGTCGACCCTCGAGGCCGACCTGCGCGTGTTCGACGGCGACAAGACCGCCAAGGCCCGCAAGGTCGGCGAGCTCGTCGCCGAGCGCGCCAAGAACGCCGGTGTCGAGGCGGTCGTCTTCGACCGCGGAGGCAACAAGTACGCCGGTCGCGTCGCCGCGATCGCCGATGGAGCACGAGAGGCAGGGCTCAACCTGTGAGCGCCGCAGAGAACAAGGAACCCGAGGTCGCCGCTGTGTCGGAGGCCCCCGTCGAGACCGCTGCGTCCACGCAGCCGCAGCAGGAGGCTCGTGAGCCCCGCCGCGGCGGCCGCGACCGCAACCAGGGTGGCCGCGACCGCGGTGGCCGTGACGCCGAGAAGAGCCAGTTCCTCGAGCGCGTCGTGACCATCAACCGCGTGTCGAAGGTCGTCAAGGGCGGCCGTCGCTTCAGCTTCACCGCGCTCGTGGTCGTCGGAGACGGCAACGGACTGGTGGGCGTCGGCTACGGCAAGGCCCGCGAGGTCCCGACCGCCATCTCCAAGGGCGTCGAGGAGGCGAAGAAGAACTTCTTCCGCGTCCCCCGCGTCGCCTCGACCATCCCGCACCCCGTCCAGGGTGAGGCCGCCGCCGGTGTGGTGCTCCTGCGCCCCGCCGCCGCGGGTACCGGTGTCATCGCCGGCGGTCCCGTCCGCGCCGTCCTCGAGTGCGCCGGCATCCACGACGTCCTGAGCAAGTCGCTCGGCTCGTCGAACACCATCAACATCGTCCACGCGACCGTCGAGGCTCTGAAGCAGCTCGAGGAGCCGCGCGCCGTCGCCGCTCGTCGTGGTCTCGACTTCGACCAGGTCGCGCCGGCACGTCTCGTCCGTGCCGAGGCCGACGCCCTCGCCGCCGCGTCCAACGCGAAGGCAGGTGCCTGATGGCCCAGCTCAAGGTGACCCAGATCAAGTCGAAGGTCAGCGAGAAGCAGTACCAGCGCGACACGCTGCGCTCGCTCGGCCTCAGGAAGATCGGTCAGAGCGTCGTCCGCGAGGACAACGCCCAGAACCGCGGATACGTGAAGACCGTCGCCCACCTGGTGAAGGTCGAGGAGATTGACTAATGGCTGAGACGAAGAAGGCCGCCGCCGCGGAGTCCACGACTCCCGCGCAGGCGACCACCACGAAGGGCGCGGCGGCGCCGGCGACCAAGGAGCACGTGCTCAAGGTCCACCACCTCCGCCCCGCTGCCGGAGCCAAGAAGGCCAAGACCCGCGTGGGTCGCGGTGAGGGCTCCAAGGGAAAGACCGCCGGTCGCGGCACCAAGGGCACCAAGGCCCGCTACCAGGTGCGCGTCGGCTTCGAGGGTGGGCAGATGCCGCTGCACATGCGCACCCCGAAGCTGCGCGGCTTCAAGAACCCGTTCCGGGTCGAGTACCAGGTCGTGAACCTGTCCGCTCTCGCGGAGCTCTACCCCCAGGGCGGCGACGTCACCATCGGCGACCTGGTCGCCAAGGGTGCTGTCCGCAAGAACGAGAAGGTCAAAGTCCTCGGGGACGGCGACATTGCGGTTAAGCTGAACGTCGCGGTCGACAAGGTCTCCAGCTCTGCCGAGCAGAAGATCGTCGCTGCGGGCGGATCCATCAAGTAGCACCAGCAGCTTGTCGGTCGAGCTTGTCACGCCGACTCCCTCCGGGAGCGCGTGGCAAGCTCGACCTGTATCCCGCACCACAGAATTGAGCAGGAGACCTTAGGTAGTGTTTGGCGCCATTGCGCGGATCTTCCGCACCCCCGACCTCCGCCGCAAGATCGGCTTCACCCTCGCGATCGTGGCGATCTTCCGGCTGGGATCCTTCATCCCTGCTCCGTTCGTCGACTTCAGCGCCGTGCAGGCCTGTCTCGCCGGCAACCAGGGCACCTCGGGTCTCTACGAGCTCGTGAACCTCTTCAGTGGTGGAGCACTGCTCCAGCTGTCGATCTTCGCGCTCGGGATCATGCCGTACATCACGGCGTCGATCATCGTGCAGCTGCTGCGCGTGGTCATCCCTCACTTCGAGACGCTGTACAAGGAGGGGCAGTCCGGTCAGGGCAAGCTCACCCAGTACACGCGGTACCTCACCATCGCGCTCGGCGTCCTCCAGTCGACGACGCTGATCACCGTCGCCCGCTCGGGCGCCCTCTTCGGCAATTCCGGTGTCCCGGAGTGCTCGGCGCTCATCATCACCGACGAGTGGTACTCCATCCTCCTCATGGTCATCACCATGACCGCGGGCACCGGGATCATCATGTGGATGGGCGAGCTCATCACCGAGCGCGGCATCGGCAACGGCATGTCGCTGCTGATCTTCACCTCGATCGCCGCCCAGTTCCCCACCTCCCTGTGGTCGATCGCGCAGTCGCGCGGCTTCGAGACCTTCCTCCTCGTCCTCGGCGTGGGCCTCGTGCTCGTGGTCGCCGTGGTCTTCGTTGAGCAGTCTCAGCGGCGGATCCCCGTGCAGTACGCCAAGCGGATGGTCGGCCGCCGCACCTACGGCGGCAACAACACCTACATCCCGATCAAGGTCAACATGGCCGGCGTCGTGCCCGTCATCTTCGCCTCGTCGCTGCTGTACCTGCCCGCGCTCATCGCGCAGTTCAACCAGCCCGCCGCTGGCCAGGAGGCCCCGGTCTGGGTCACCTGGATCACGAACTACCTCACCAAGGGCGATCACCCGCTCTACATGGCGCTGTACTTCCTCCTGATCGTGGGCTTCACCTACTTCTACGTCGCGATCACCTTCAACCCGGACGAGGTCGCCGACAACATGAAGCGCTACGGCGGCTTCATCCCCGGCATCCGCGCCGGCCGCCCGACCGCCGAGTACCTCAACTACGTGCTCACCCGGGTGACGCTGCCCGGATCGGTCTACCTCGGCCTCATCGCGCTCGTGCCCCTCGTGGCCCTCGCGCTGGTCGGTGCGAACCAGAACTTCCCCTTCGGCGGCACGTCCATCCTGATCATCGTCGGAGTCGGCCTGGAGACGGTGAAGCAGATCGACTCCCAGCTGCAGCAGCGCCACTACGAAGGACTCCTCCGATGACGTCGCACCCGATCGGCTTCCGTCTCCTGCTGATCGGCCCTCCCGGCGCAGGCAAGGGGACCCAGGCCGCTCGGCTGAGCGACATCCTCCGGGTGCCCGCCATCTCGACCGGGGACATCTTCCGCGCGAACGTCGCCAACGAGACCGAGCTCGGTCTCCAGGCGAAGGCCTACCTCGACAACGGGCGCTACGTGCCGGACGAGCTGACCAACGCGATCGTGCACGACCGCCTCCAGGAGGCGGACGCGTCGACCGGATTCCTGCTCGACGGCTACCCGCGCACCACGGAGCAGGTCGACGAGCTCGACCGCATCCTCGCCGCGGACGACAACCGGCTCGACGCGGTCGTCCAGCTGACGGCCGATCCCGACGAGGTCGTCGGCCGCCTTCTCAAGCGCTCGCTCGAGCAGGGGCGCAGCGACGACACCGAGGACGTCATCCGGCGCCGACTCGCGCTCTACGAGGAGCAGACCGCTCCGCTCATCGACGTCTACGCGGCCCGCGGGCTCGTGGTCGTGGTCGACGGCCTCGGGCCGGTCGACGAGGTGACCGAGCGGATCGTCGTCGCCCTCGAGGGCCACCGCGTGGGCCGCCTCGACACCCCGGCCGCCTGAGCCGTGGCGTTCCGCTCCTCGCTCTACAAGACGCCCGCGCAGCTGCGGTCGATGCTCGCTCCGGGCCTCGCCACGGCCGCCTCGCTCGATGCGGTCCGCGCGGCGATCCGCCCGGGCGTCACCACGCTCGAGCTCGACGCGATCGCCGAGTCGGCGATCGTCGCACTCGGCGGCCACTCGAACTTCCAGCTCGTCCCGGGCTACCGGCACACGATCTGCGCCTCGGTCAACGACGAGGTGGTCCACGGCATCCCCGGCGGGCGCGTGCTCGAGCCGGGCGACCTGGTCTCCATCGACAGCGGCGCCGAGATCGACGGCTGGAACGGCGACTCCGCGTTGACGGTGGTCCTGCCCGATCCCTCCCGCCCGGAGGAGGTCGCGGTACGCGCCGAGCTCTCGCGGGTGACCGAGGGATCCCTGTGGCGGGGGATCGCCGCCCTCGCCTCCGCCCGCCATCTCAACGAGGTCGGCGCGGCGATCGAGGAGTACATCGAGGACGAGGCCGAGCGCTCGGGCCGCGTCTACGGCATCCTCACCGACTACATCGGCCACGGCATCGGGCGCACCATGCACGAGGCTCCGCCGGTCTTCAACTACCGGGTGCGCCAGCGCGGCCCCGAGGTGAAGCCGGGACTCGTCGTCGCGATCGAGCCGATGGTCACCGCGGGCAGCGCCGAGACCTTCGTCCGCGAGGACGAGTGGACGGTCGCGACCGAGGACAGCAGCATGGCCGCCCACTGGGAGCACTCCGTCGCCGTGCACCACGACGGCATCTGGGTCACCACGCTCGCCGACGGCGGCGCGGCCGGCCTCGCCCCCTACGGGATCGTGCCGACGCCCTTCGCCTAGAGGCCCCAACGCGGAGCTCCTCAGATCCGATGCGGAGGAGGCTCCTCGTGGCCTCTCGCGCCCGGCGGGGGTCCGTCGGGCGCCCACGAAGCGCGGGAGCGGGAGGACGACAGCGCCCTCCGGCTCCACCCGGAGTGCGGGTGTCGGCTAGCTGTCGATCACCCGCACCAGCTCCTCGATGAAGCCGCCGAAGTCCGTGGAGCGCCGGATGAGGCGCTGCACCTCCGCCCGGTCGGCGAACACCTCGACGAACTGGTCGAACACCGACTGGAAGGTGCTGCGGCCGGCCGAGGCGAACGCGATCATCGCGATCACGTTCACCCGCTGCTCGCCCCACTCCATCGCCGTGTCGTTCACGACGATCGCGATCGAGGTGCGGCGGGCGCTCATCGCCATCGCGTGCGGGACCGCGAGGTTGTCGGTGAACGCCGTGGAGCTCATCCGCTCGCGCTCGATGGCGCCGTCGACGTAGTCCTCGTCGATGATGCCGCCGGCGATCATCCGCTCGCCCAGCATCCGGATCATCGCCGCCTCGTCGCGCGCGTGCACGTTGCGGAAGAACAGCTCCTCGTCGAAGAACTGCAGCAGCTCGTCCTTGATCTGCGCGCGGCGGCGGTGCCGGCGGACGCGGGCGATGGCCCGGCGTACCGTCTCGACGTCGTGGTCGGTGAGGAACGGCTGCACGACCACGACGTCATCGGACGCGGGGCGCTCGTCGATCGTGGTGATCACGAGGTCGGCGGTGAGCCGGTCCCAGTCGACGTCGCTCCGCGTGATCAGCGAGCGCACCTCCACCTCGGTGCCGAGCGAGCGCTCGACGCGCAGGCGCAGCATGTGAGCGAGGTCGTAGTAGTTGGGGCAGACGATCACGCAGGACAGACGCTCCTCCCGCCGGGACACCCGCTCGAGGAACGAGCCGACGTGGAGGGCGATGTAGGCGATCTCGTCCTCGTTGACCACGATGCCCCGCCGGCGCTGCAGCCCGCTCGCCAGGAACACCGCGATCTCGTAGGTCATCGGGTAGCTGGTCTTGATCGAGCGGGTGAGCGGGTTGCGCGAGTAACCGCCCTCGGCGGCCCGGGCGATCAGGTTCCGCACGTGCAGGGCGAGGCGGACGATGAAGCCCTCGTCGTCGAGGTCGACCAGGTACTCGCGGTTGACGTCGGCGACGAGCTCGCGGACGACGGCGAGGTCCTCCGGGTCGAGGTAGTTCTCGACCACGGCGGCGACCGGCTCGTTCTGCCCGGGCGTCGCCACCCGCGTCGTCATCAGGATCGCGAGCTGGGCGAGCTCGGCGTCGGTCAGGCGCGTCGCGAAGTGCCGCTCCACCAGCTCCGCCAGCAGGGCCGCGAGCTCGCCGTGGATTGCGGGGGAGGGGCGGGAGCCTGAGGGGTCCCCGATGCCCCGGGCGACGCGGTCGACGGCGATCGCGATGTGGAGGAGGACGCTGTTCACGCCGTAGTCGTTGATGTAGTAGCCGCGGGTCTCGAGCTCGGCCAGCAGCTCGGTCTTGAAGGCGCCGAGGCCGGGGGAGGCGAACTCGCGCTGGACGTCGTCGAGCGTGAAGACGCCCTGCGCGCTCTCGTCGCGGAACATCCGCGAGATCAGGCGGCGGCGGGCCTCCTCGCTGCCCTCGAGGCGCACCGACGGGCCGCGCCGGACCAGCCCGAGGCCGGCCTCGTCGGCGAGGGCCTTCACCCGGCGCAGATCGGCGTCGACGGTCGACTCGCTCACCGACAGCGCGTCGGCGAGGGCGAAGACGTCCAGGCCCTCGTCGGAGTCGACCAGGCGGCGGACGATGCTGTACAGCCGGTCACGCGGTGTGTCGGGCTCGACGTCGCGGCTGCGCTGCGCCTCCAGGTAGGCCGCGTACGCCTCGCGCGCGAGCCGGTAGCCGTTCGCGGAGGACTCGACCGGCTCCAGGGGGGCGGCCTGCGCCTTCACCGCGGTGACGTAGCTCCGGACGCTGCGGGTGGTGACTCCGAGCCTGTCGGCGAGCTCGTGCGCCGTCACCCAGCCGTCGGCGCGGGAGAGGTACTCCAGCAGTCGTTCGCGGTTGTCAGGCATCAGGCTCCAGGCGTGCGGTCGGGGCGGGCGCCGGGAGCGCCACGACCCTGCCGCGGGCCCGCAGGACGCGGGCGGCGAGTCGTACGTCCCGTCAGTCAATCACCCCGGCGACGCGCCCGGGAGCCCCCGCGCCGCGGGTGGAAGGGGCCGTCTTCCGCCCCCGCGGAAGATTGTCTGCTGGAGGGTGCCGCCCCTCCGAGGGGATGCTTGGATGAATCACGACCCGGACGCGAGGAGGCGAACGAGGTGCGGAAGATCCTGATCGTCTGCGGTGCAGGCGCGTCGAGCACGTTCCTGGCCCACCGGCTGCGAGCGGGCGCGAAGGAGCGCGGCATGGATGCCGTGTTCCGCTCCGAGACCCTCACCGGTCTCGACCACTCCCTCCCCGAGGCCGACGTCCTCCTCGTGGGGCCG
Organism: Rathayibacter sp. AY1E2; assembly: GCF_002932325.1. Classification (NCBI taxonomy): domain Bacteria; kingdom Bacillati; phylum Actinomycetota; class Actinomycetes; order Micrococcales; family Microbacteriaceae; genus Rathayibacter; species Rathayibacter sp. AY1E2. Next base: position 671 of record NZ_PSVO01000021.1, on the reverse strand, counting down.
CACCTCGAGTCGCAGTTCGACGGACTCCGCCACCGTGCGGAGCTCGTGGGAGCCGCGGCCGCCCTCCTCCCGCCCGATGTCTTCGGAGCGCACGGTGCCGATGCCGTGCTCGAGACCCTGCCCGTCCTCTTCGCCGCTCGCGCGGTCGTCGCAGGCGCGGACGGGGACTCCTCCACCCGCCCGGTCCGTCCGGGCGAGCCCGACTCCGGGCACCACTGATGCAGTCGCGACTGCAGGATCAAGGAGAAACGTTCATGGTCGAGCGCACCGTGCAGGTTGCATCGTCGAAGGGCCTCCACGCCCGCCCCGCCTCGCTCTTCAGCCAGGCCGCGGCGAAGTCGGGTCAGAAGGTCCTCGTCGCCAAGGGCGACGCGACCCCGGTCAACGCCGCGTCGATCCTCGGGATCATCTCGCTCGGCATCGAGCACGGCGACGAGCTCACCGTCAGCGTCGAGGGCGACAACGAGCAGGCCGTCCTCGAGGAGCTCGCGACCTTCCTCACCACCGACCACGACGCGTGACGCAGAGCGTCACGCAAGGCGGCCGGCCCCGGCGCCGGTAGCCGCGGCAGCCCCTGGAGCGTGACGGCGACCCTCACCGGGTCGCATCAGGCGCCTGCGAGACCCGGCCCCGCCCTCTGCCGGCCCCACGCCGCCGCCCCCGCCTCCTCT
>NZ_PSVO01000020.1:0-58953 GCF_002932325.1 Rathayibacter sp. AY1E2 | reverse complement strand
GGGTGAGGGGCCGGCCCCTCACGGGTCGGCACCGCCGGCCCTCCCCCACCTCCCGACCGCGACATGCTGACTTGTAAACATGCCTACAAGTCAGCACGCGCGGCCGGTGTGGGTCACAGGCACCAGTCCTCGGACCAACCGGAGGGCGGGACTACAGCGTGCGCCTCGCCGGTCCAGTGGAGGTAGTAGAGCGTGCTGCCGTAGTCGTGATCCCCCGCGGTGACGTCCATCTGGCGGTTCTCCACGTCCGGCTCCGCGCTGTTCCACCGGGTCGAGACGTCCACCGCGCGGAGTTCCCCGGAGTCGGTCACGAGCGTCTGGCAGACGGGGCACCGGAGCGCTTCGTACGTCTCGCCGTCGTCGGTCACCGTCTCGATCAGCAGCTCGGGGGCCGCTGCCCACACCTGCTGGTGCAGCTCCTCGATCGTGGCGAGCAGCGCCTCCGCGCGGCTCCCCGGCGTCTCCTGCGTGGTGGTGGCGTCGAGTTCGGTATCGACAGTCATCGGCGTGGACTGCATGATGTGGCGCTCCCTTGTCTGATCGTTTTTTTGTGCCTCTCCGGCGGGAAGAACCGTTTGAGTGGAGGCGTCGCAGTGACGCCTATTCCGGGCGAGATAAGGGAGCCTGCGACCGCGCCCGGAATAGGTTGCACGGAGACGACGGAGCGAAATAGGTTTGTACCGCGGAGAGGAACAAAAAACCTCGAAGCAGTGCCGCGCAGCGGCTCCCGGTCGCCGCAGGCGATGTGCGCGAAGCGCACCCCGCGCCTCGAGCGGAACACCGGGGAGGGTGAGGGGCCGGCCCCTCACGGGACGGCACCGCCGGCCCTCCCCCGCCGAGAGCTGAGAGCCGCTGTCGGCGCCGGATGGGACGATGGAGGCATGTGGGAGCTGGCACACCGGACGCGCGCGGAATCGGCATCAACGGTGGTGCGCAGTAGCGCGGCGACGAGCGCCGCGGCGATCGTGGAAGTGCGCGCAGCGATCCCGGAGGATCACGTCATCCTCTACGTGCTCCGCGTCAAGAACTGAGCGGGCGCTCTACTCCGCGGCGCTGCGGCGGGGTGCGCGTTGGGCGGTTGTGGTGACGACGGCGGTCGCGCGGGTGAGGTTGGGGCCGATGGCGTCGGCTTCGAGGACGCGGCCGGTGCGGCGGTTCTCTCCTTCGCCCCAGGCGACGGTGCGCTCGTAGCCGACGACGATCACGGCGTCTCCCTTGTGGAGGGAGGCGAGGACGTGCTCGCCGAGTTCGAACTTCGCTTCCACGTAGTGCGTGGTCGGGGCGTCGTGCGGGGTCCACTCCCCCGCGCGGTATTCGCCGGTGTTCTCGATGACGCGCAGCTTCACGATCTGGACGCGGCCCGCCTGCACGGCCTCGGGGTCGGCGGCGAGGTTGCCGGTGATCGTCCTGGTGCTCATCTGTCGTCTCCTGCTCGTTCGGTTCGTGGGTCGTCCCGTCGACGTCGACGGGGATGCGCTTGGGGTGTTCTGCTCTGGTGCTTCGGTCTCGATACCCCAGGACGTGAGAGCGTCGCGTCGGGTGACCTCGACGGACGGCTCGGACAGCGCCCTGCGCTGTTCGAGCTCGGCGCGCGTCACGGCGTAGGCCGGGAGACGCCGCTCGTCGCCGTAGGCGAGGCGGTAGTACCGATCGGCCTCGTTCTCCGCCCAGTCGACCTCGCCCTGCCGGTCCGCGCGCCCGGCGAGATACCCTGCCCGGTACTCGTCGCTCTCGACGTTCGGGCCGGTCACGCTGCGTGCTTCTCGATGAGGTCCGGGCGGAAGCCCGACCAGTGGTCCTCGTCGCTCGCGACGACCACCGGGGCGGCGGAGTAGCCCAGCTCCTCCGTGACGTAGGCGAGCGCTGCGGGGTTCGTCGTGACGTCGACAGTCGTGTACTCGATGCCCTTCGCGTCGAGGGCTCGGTAGGTCGCGGTGCACTGCACGCACGAGGGCTTCGAGTAGACGGTCAGAGCCATGAGGAATCTTCCAGATAGAACTCCATGTGCGCTTCGAACTCCTCGCGCTTCTCCTCGGCGCAGTGCGCGTGGATCCACCACCCGGCCGCGTCGCGGTCACCGGCCTTGTCGAGCATCTGCGCGATCACGTTGACCTTCTCGCAGGAGAGAGTGGGCGAGACGGTCATCGCCACGCGGAAATTCGCGAGGGCCGCGGTGTAGGTAGCGCCCGCGGTGAGGAACGCGGTCACCGCCTCGTCGTAGGCGGCCGCAGCCGCGAGATAGATTGTCACGGCGTCGGCCTTCGGCTGCTCGGTCATCGCTTCGCTCCTTCCGGGGTGTGCGCGTCGCCCTCGTCGTCGTCGGTCGCGTGCTCCGCGATCCACAGGTCGGCGGCCTCGTCTCGTCCGAATGCTCGCAGGAGTCCGGCCAACGCGTCGACCTCGCAGCAGCTCATCCGGACGGCCAGATCGTCGGCGGTGTCCCCGTGGGAGAACACGGACACGAACTCGGCCACCGCCTCCGGGAGGGTCGGTGTCTGCGGTTCGGTGGTGGCGGTGTCGGTCATGGTGAAGTCCTCTCGTCGTCGGGTCCCGGGCGGTGGTCCTGCCCTGCCCCTCCCCCTCGTTTTTTTGCCGTGATTCTCAATCAGATTTGTCAAGCCAGCGGGGGTGGTCTGGCCGGATCGTTCTTCCTTCTCTCCCAGCGTTTTTTTGCCTGGAAGGCACGTAGTGCCGAGCAGGGTCGGAGGTGGGAGCGCAACCCGGAGGGCGGCGGAGGAGAGGTTGTCGGCGCGATGGGAGGGAGCGCAGCGACCGCGTGCCGAGAACCTCGGAGGAGCCGGCCGCGCAGCGGCTTGCGTGGACGCCGGAGGCCCGTACGCTGCCGAAGGCTTCCAGGCAAAAATTCGCGCAGCGCACGACACCGCGCCGGCCTGAGGTCGGCGTCCGCTTGTTCGCGATCTGATGCGCGGAATTGCGGCCGCTCGAAACGGTCCCGACGCTGGACGTCCTAGCGACCGCTCTGCAAGGCAGAGTACAGTTGCTCTACACCACAGAGTGATCGGAGCATCATGTCGCTGACTCGCACGCCCTTAGAAGAACGGGTCCGAGACGCGCGGCACGTGTCATCACTTCCGCTGATCGTCTCCGGCGTCGGAGTGGTAACAGCCGGACTGCTGCCCCTGGCCGGTTCGACGCTGTTCACCGTCGGCTTCCTGATTCCTGCCTTCACGAGCATCGCTCTCTGGATCGTGCTGAGGGCTACTGCTGCTCACGCAGGTGTGGGAATGGGGCGCGAGCGCATGGGGCCGATCGCGGCCGTCATCGCCGCAATCTCGATCTTGACGTTTCTGCCCACGATGTTCGCCGGTCCGGCCTTTCTTGTTGAGTTCGTCGGTCCGGCGTTTCTTGTCGGGGTGCTCCTGTTCGCGATCGGTTGGCGACTCGAAAATCGCAGCCAGTGGCTTGCTGGCCTCGGGGTGGCAGTAGTTTCCCCCTTCCTCTTCAACAGCTTCTTGCAGGACGCTGCCCCCGAGAGCGGGTTGATCCTGGGTGCTTCCTACGGTTCCACGCCTTTGTCAATCGATGGCGTCGTTCTCACGATCGCCGGCATCACCCTCGTCGTTCTGGGTATTACTGCTTTCCGGCAGGAGACGGGACGTGCCCGTGGCACCAGGCGCTGAGGAGTCGACCGACGACGAGTTCGCGTCCTTGGACGATGCCGTCCACCAACGAACGCGTCTTGCGATTTTGACCATCCTTCACGAGGCCGGCGAAGCCGACTTCCGGTTCCTGCGCACCACCCTCGACCTCACCGACGGCAACCTTGGACGACACCTCGAAGTCCTACTCAGGGCCGGTCACATCACCACACGACGGGGCTACGACGGCCGCCGAGCCAAGAACTGGGTCGCTCTCACTCCTCAGGGCACCGCCGCCCTCAGCATCGAAGTCGAAGCACTGCGCGCGATTGTCGCGCGCGTCGATCGCGCGCAGAATCCCTGACCAGGATTACCCCGCAGCGAGGTGGTTCACCACGAGTGACGGTTGCCGATGCCCTCCCACGGATTCCCGCCAGCACCGAGACCACGAGCCGCCGACCCATCTGCGATCGTCCCTGACGCGAACGCGGCGGGCTCTGCGCCTGTGGGGTGATAGCTGGTCTGGTCGCGGAAAATTGCCCAGATGACGTTGATGCGGCGTCGGGCGAGTGCGATCAGTGCCTGCTTGTGCGACTTGCCCTCGCCACGTTTTCGCTCGTAAAACGAGCGAGAGACCGGGCAGTTCCTCGACGCGATGAACGCCGCTTGGAAGCAGGCGTTCAACAGCCGCCGGTCGTAGCGCCGTGGCCGGTGGTGGTTGCCGGAGATCTTCCCGGAGTCGCGCGGCACGGGAGCGAGGCCCGCGAAGCTGGCCAGCCGGTCGGGCGTCTCGAATGCGGCGAGGTCAGTACCGGTTGCGGCGAGGAAGTCCGCGGCGAGCCTGCGCCCGAATCCGGGGAGCGACACGAGCAGATCCGCAGAACTGCTGTCCTGTAGAACGGCGTCGATCTCGGCCTCGAGCTCGGCGAGTTCGTCGCGGATGCGGAGCAGATCGCGGGCGGACCGGCTCACCAGCCGGGCCGCGGCATCCTCCCCCGCGACGACCGAGGTCTGCTCGCGCGCGGCTTCCACCGCCGTCTTAGCGACGGCCGCGGACTTCCAACAGCCCTGCCCCTTCAACCACGACGCCAGACGGCTCTCCCCCGTCCGCCTGATCGCGGACGGCGTCGCGTACCGGGTGAGCAGCACCAGAGGTCCCCTGGTCGTCGCGTAGTTGAACGCTCCCTCGAGTGACGGGAAGTAGTGGACCAGGATGGCGCGTAGCCGATTTACGGCGCGGGTGCGGTCGTGCACCAGGTCCTCGCGCCGGGCTGAGAGCAGGCGCAGCTCCGCGGTGACGTCGTCGGCCTGCCGCATCAGCGTCACGTCTCGTCGGGTCCGGGCCTGGTCGGCGATGATGACCGCGTCCTTCGCGTCCGTCTTTGCCTCGCCTCGGTAGGCGCCCGAGGCGTGATGAACGACCCGGCCCGAGATGTAGAACAGCGGCTGCGCGTGGGAGCTGAGCAGCGTCTGCAGCAGCCCCGTTCCGCCGTGGTTGAGGTCCGTCGCCCACGCGACGTCGGTGCCACCCGGCAAGGAGGCGACGTCGCCCATCAGGGTCAGGATCGCTGACTCTCGGTTCTTGAAGCGCTGCGAGAGCAGCTTGGTTCCGTTGCCGTCGATGACGACGCAGTGGTGTTCGGTCTTGCCGGCGTCGATACCGGCCCAGAGTTGGGGCACGCAGGGTCCTTCCGTTGAGGGGTGCGGTGCGCCGTGAACGACCGTGCCGGCATGTCCTTACGGGGCGATCTGGTCGCGTTTCTCAATGAGCGGTCCTGCCGTTGCGGGGTCCCGGGCGGCCAATCACGGCATGCCATCAGGCGGCTGAAGGCGGTCAGCCATACCCAGGACCCCTGGCGCGTTCCGGAGCCTACAACTGCCCCGCATCCACGGAAATAACGGTAAGGAAGGCGGTTCTCCGCCTTAGCAACCGGAGGGCGCAGTGCAACCCGGAGGGCGGCGGTGGAGAGAGTTTCGGCGCGATGTGAGGGAGCGCAGCGACCGCGTGCCGAAAGTCTCGGAGGAGCCGGTGGCGCAGCCACTTGAACGGAGCCCGTAGGTAGCTACGACCGCAGCGAAGCGGAGGGAGCCGCCGAAGGCTTCACGGCAAAGAAACGTGAGCCCAACGGGCGAACATCAGCGGCCGGCACAGCCGGCCGAACCTCTGGGCGGCGCTCCGTCGCTGCTGCGCGAGTGCAGCTCGCGCCCCGGAACGGGATACCGGGGAGCGTGAGGGGTTATCCCTCACGGGGCGGCAACGCCGACCCTCCCCCACCGTCGACCGCGACATGCTGACTTGTAAACATGCCTACAAGTCAGCACGTGCTGTGGGGACTCGAACCTCCGTCACCAGAGTTGCCGAGCCGTGGGTTCGAACAGCGCCGCCGCCACCGCGCAGGTCCCCCGGAAGATAGCGGCGCCGACGCGCAGTAGCTCGTGGGTCATCCGATCCCGCGTCTGCCGGCTGCTCCCAATCACGGGGTCACCGCGGATGGCGAGTGACGGCCTGGGAGGGCCGGACGGCCCGGTATGCATGTAGGGAAGTTGACTTGATTACATGCTTACTTGTCATCAGCTTTGCGTCCCTCGTACTGGGCGAGGAGGAGTTGAAAGGCTTCCGCAGCGAGCACCTGTACGGGGACGCCCTGCTCGGCCGCCAGGATCTTCACCGCTCGGATCGACTCCTGGGGGAGTCGAACGGAGAACACGGCGAGCTGGGTCGGCGGCACGAAGGTGCCTTCGCCCACCTGGGCTCTCTTCGGTCGAGCTGCGCGGCCCGCGGCCGCAAAGCGGTTCTCGCTCACTTGACGATTCCCTTCAACTCCGCGAGCACGTTTCGGTACTGGCCAGGATCGGTGATCGGCAGGCCGTACGCCATCGCGAGAGCCTGCGCCTGCGGGATCTCGCTCGTCAGGACGGGGACGCCGAACGGTTCGAGCGCGTCGCGGATCTGCCCAGCGGCGACCGTGCGCTTGACCACTCGGGTGAGGAGGGTGAAGGCCGGCGCGTCCGTGAGAGCTTGAACCTGCTCGATGAGGTTGACCGTCTCCGCGTACTGGGAGAAGTCGCCGCTGGTGGGTTGGATCGGGATCAGGATCAGGTCAGCGGCTCGAGCTGCTGACGTCGTGATACCCAGATCGCCCGGGGGAGTGTCGATGAGCACGTTCTGGTGGCTGCTGCTCAACCAGGGCTGCTTGTGGATCGTGTTGCGAGGCAGCCCGGTCGCGTCCCAACCGAGGGTGTTGGCCCAGTCGAGCGCGCTGCCCTGCGGGTCGCCGTCGACAATGAGCACGCTCTCCCCGGTTTCGCGAAGCGCTGCTGCGAGATGGATGACGGTCGAGGTCTTGCCCGACCCGCCTTTCAGGTTCACTACCGCTGTAATCATGTTGACAAGACTACCAGTCTGCATGCTGACATGTAAACATGCTGACGTACTGACTTGGGGGATGTGCGGTTACTGGGGCCGTCGCTCGACGGCGGACGCCCAGACCCACAGTCGGCGGCTGGCGTCGCGGTCCTGCCACTCGACCATGACGGCTCGGGCGGTCCAGGCGATGGCGTAACCCTCGACGCGAACGGGGTTGCCGGGGTAGCGGACCCAAGCCCAGACGGGCAGGGGAGTGGCGGCCCAGGTGGGCCGCTGCCGGGTCTTGTCTAGCTCGTCGTCGGTCAGGCCGATGGGGTGGCCGCGGCCGGCCGTCTCTTCGATGCGTCGATCGATCTGGGCGCCGACATGGCGCTCGTAGCGTCGGTTCGTTCCCACGCCGCCAGTAGAACATATGTTCGAACGCGCGTGCGGTCGACGTCATGCGGCGGTCGAGGACCACCAGAGCGAGCCGGGGGCGAGCATGCCGGTGCGTCCCCAGTGCAGCGCCTCGCGGTGATCGCCGCGGCCGGCGGCGTCGCGGGGGTAGAGCGGCCAGACGCGCTCGCCAGCGGTGCTGTCCTCGAACAGGGGTCGGCTCGACACGTGTCGGCGTCGCGGTCGTTGCCTGGGGGAGGAGGACCGGTGAGCGAGCTCGGCTTGCCACCAGGCCCAGACTTCGCGCTCGACGTCGTAGCGGTGCGCTCGATCCGTCAAGACTCCGTCGACACCGATCGCGCGAGCGGCGGCGGTTCGGAGGTCGCGCTTGGCCTGGGTCCAGCCGTTGGTGTGCTTGACGATCAGGCGGTGGGTGCGCAGGCGGGAGAGGGCTGTGGCGGCGGTGCGGGTGGTCACTCCCAGCAGTGTGGCGGCGGCGTCGACGGCGAGGGTTCCTTCTCGGCGCAGCAGCGCGTACGCCTTCCCTGCCAGGTGTCCGAGGCCGGCGCGGGTGAAGAGGTCGTGCCGAGTGTCCGTGAGGTCCGCCTCGAGCGTGGTGAGCAGCATGGTTCGTTCAGTGAAAAGCGGCCCGGGGGGGCGGGGGTTATTAGTGGTTGTGACCGGACCTTGCAGTGAGCCTGTGGAAAAGTGCTCGGACAGTCGCCATTCGCTGGCGTTCGATCCGTCAGCGCGGACGACGAGCTGCACGTAGCCGTCCTCGCGCAGGCTCCGCAGGGCGCTGGCGGCCGTGGTGCGTCCCAGGCCCGCCAGGAGGGCCAGGTCGCGGATGGACGCGGCGACGGTGCGCTTGCCGGTGTGCAGGGTGAGGTAGGCCAGGGCGGTGAGGATCGTCTTCTCCGACGTCGCTCGCTCGGTCCTGCCCCACCGGCCCGGGCTCACCCGGAACCGGTCGAGGAGGCCGCTGACGGCGCCGACGATGCTGCCCAGCTCCGCCAGGTCGCTCATTTCGCGCTCGGGCGGGAGAACGGCGTGCAGCGCCGCGTACTGGCGGGCCTTCTCCCACTGCCGCGCCAGTCGCTCCGCGGCCTCGTCGCGGGCGCGGGGCCGGCGGTGGCCGCGGCCGGTGTTCTTGGTCCGGTAGTGCTCCATCCCGGGCGCGCTTCGGGCGGCGTGCTCGACGTCGGTCAGGGACCAGCCGGCGTGAGCAGCGGAGAGCAGGCACATGAACGCGGTCCACGATGGATTCGCGCCGCCGCCGGCCGTGGCCATGTGGGCGGCGCCGGCAGCGCTCAGCGTCCGGTGCGTGTGGTGTGCGGTGGCGGTGGGTACTGGGGGAGTGGCGTCGACGCGCTGCGGCGGACGGGACGCTTCCAGCGCGACCGTGACGGCATCGATGGCGGCCGCGGTGACGTTCGTGTCCAGCAGCTCCTCTGCGCGGCCGCGGAGGACCCTCGAGAAGCTGCCGTCGCGGTGCGGGGAGAGCGGCGGCCGGGCGGCGCCGGTGCGCGGGTTGCGGAGCATCCCGTGGTCGAGGGTGCGGAAGTTTGCTCGAGCGGCGATCGCCAATCGGGCCACCTGCTCGGCTGGGGCGGCTTCCGCGAGAGCGACCCACAGGTGGCGACCTCCGGTGCCGGAGGACTGGCAGACGACGTGAGCGACCTGGTGCGCGTCGAGGACGGCGGAAAGCGCGTCGCAGTCGTCCGCGGCCTGCTCCATGAGGTCGGCGTCGACGCCGCGGGAGTCCTTGCCGTCGAAGTCGAAGCACAGCAGCCGGAACGCTCCGGCGTCGTCGGTGAGGTAGATCGCCCACGGGGCGGCCGGCGCGACGGGGGAGACGGGGAACGCGGCCGGATAGGCGTTCTCGTCCAGGCGCCCGTAGGCATCCGGGCGCATCGTGCGCACCGCGGCACGGGGGCTCAGTCGGCGCGTCAGTGCCCAGGGCGCCGAGAAGGAGTCAACTTCGGCATTTTGGGCGTGCGCAGACACAGCAATGTGGCTTACGATGAGGTCACTTCTCCTCCCTCGGGGGGGATGGATGAGGCCCGGCCTGAGAAACCGGTCCTGATCAACTGCTTCACACCTGTCGCCCTGGTAAGCCTTTGGTGTGAAGCGAGAGCTTCTAGGCCCGTCGCGTGAGCGGCGGGCCTAATGCGTTAAGTGGTGGTGATCGGCGGCTCCGATCGGGACGCGGTGACCCGCGGGAGCGCGCCGTACTTCGCGAGCAGCTCGCTGTAGAGCATGTCGACGTAGAGCGAGACGGTCACGCCGCTGGCGGCGGCAGCCTCGGAGACGGCATCACGGTTGGTGGGCAGCACGCGGGCGTTGAGTTGCACCGCCGCCGCTCCATCGTTCCGTCGTCTTCTTCCCATGCGGCTCATCATGGTGTGAGTGCTAGCAGTATTCGGGGAGTGGTGCGGCGTGTCGAGTGTCATGGTCGTGGTCGCTGTCCCCTCTGCCTGCATCCAACGTGGGTGAGGCTGCCCGCTGGTCTGCGGCACTCTCGACCTCTGACTAACGTAATCGATACTTCACCGTAGCCGTTAACACCTGTCAGCCGGCCGCGGGGCGAGCGATGCTGGCGATTGCGTTGGAGACGGCCGTCATGTGGCGGGCGCCATCCGAAGCGACCGTGTTGGTTAGGTAGGCCACGACGAGCTGCGTGTCCGGGTCGGCCCAGGCGACGCAGACGTTGGACCCGTTGTGTCCGAACGTTCGCGGGCCGGCTATCGATCCGAGCGGCGGGTAGAGGTTGGGGGTGCGACCGCCGAGCTGGAATCCATGCGCCCAGAGGATCGGCGTGTGGGCGAAGCCGTCGACGTCGGCCTCGGTGGAGCTGGCGATCGTCGCCTGGGACAGGATCTCCGGTGAGACAACCTGCGTGTCATCGCGGCCCCGGCCATCGTTGAGCAGCATTTCGTAGAACCTGGCGACGTCGCGAGCGGTCGTTGAGATTCCGGCGCTCGGGATCACGGCCATGCGGACGGCACGGCTGTTCAAGGCCCCCATGGCGAGAGGTACGGAGCTGCGGATGGAGACGCATCGGGAGAGGTCGTGTTCAGCGACGCCCAGCATGGTGTTGGTGGCGCCGAGCGGAGTGAGCAGCACGTCGTTCATGACGTCGCGGAGAGGACGCCTGGTCACTCGTTGAATCACCTCGCCCAGGATGAAGCCGTAGGTGAACACCTGGTAGGAGGGAACGGTGCCCGGCACCGTCCTGAGGCGAGCGCTCTCGAGGTTACGGATCGAGCTGCGCCAGTCGGTCATCGCCAGGGCGTCCCCGATCAGTCCGCGCGAGGTCGAGAACCCCGCACGATGGTGGAGGACCTGGCGGAGAGTGATCGATCCTTTCCCGTGACGAGCGAACTCCGGCCAGTAGTAAGAGACTGCGGCGTCGATGTCGAGGAGCCCGTCTGCGGCCAACTGGTGCACGAGGATGCTCAGGTAGGGCTTGCTGACTGACCAGGACCAGAAGAGTCCATCGGGTGCGTACCCCTGGGAGTGGTCGAGAAGGACGTCACCGCCCCTGAGGACGACGAGCTGCGCGGACCCTCCTCGCTGACGAACGAGGTTGACCACGGGGGACAGCGACTGATTCACCCACACCCCCGGTTCTCGTGCCCGGAACTGGTCGGGGCCTGCTGAAACTAACAGTGCTCTCTACGAGCGGCTACCGTGGTCAGCATGGCTGCGAGAACAGGTAACGGCGCGTCCGAGTATTCGATGCGCGTTCACGCAGCGATCAAGACCTTGATGGCCAGAGCCGGTCTTTCGAACGTCGACTTCGCGACGCGCACGGGAATGACGCTGACCTACTTCTACGCGCGGATGCGCGGCGACGCGATGTTCGACACGAACGATCTGGAGCGCTTCGCGCAGGTTTTGGGAGTCAAGGTCGCCACCATCTTCACGATGGCGGAGGAGTTCGGCGAGCCCACCGCGGACGTTGACGAGGTGGTCGTGCTCACGAACGGTGTCGAGTTCGCCCGACGACTGAGCGTCCTCCTCCCGGCCGGCACGAGTGCGAGTGATGACGTCGCGGGGATCCCGGCGGCACGGCTGTCCGAGATGCTCGGCGCCACCGCGCGGTTCGGCGTGACTCGGAGCGAGCTCACTCGCCTCACCACTCACTTCCAGGTCCCTGAGGCGTTCTTGACGGAGCTGACGACCTCGGAGGACACCGCAATGATCGAAGCTGACCTCGAGCTGCGCCGAGCGCTCGCATCCAAGGGTGTCGAGCCGCTGGCGGCCCGGTCCCTCGGGGGAAACCTTTCCCCTGCTGCCATCCGCGGCATCGCCGCGTCGATCCGCGAGCTACGCGAATAGTGGCTGTATCTGGGAGGGGGAACTGTGGACGATCCGTGGCTCGTAACTGAGCAGATTCGCCAGACCGCCGAACGCGCCTTCAAGGAAATTTTCACTGAGAATTACCCCGGTGAACTGTCGACCGAAGAAGCCATCATCCGTCGCGCTCAAGAAGTGCTTGGTGCTGATATTGAGGTGTATCAGGGCGGAGACGAGTCGTGGGAGAACTATCTCGCCCTGACTCTTACCGAGACAATCGCCGCGCTGCTTCCTACCAAGTACATGATCCTCATCCGCAGCGACAAGAAAGCCTACTATCGGCTGTTCAATGTGTTCCACGAACTGGCTCACATCCTGTTGGGGCATCCTCCGAGTGAAGTCGAGCTCCCTCACGGTCTTAGCCTCGACAGCATGGGGCTGACGAGCGCAACGAACGCGGTACGTCACGCTAAGCAGTTTGTTTTCGATGGCGACGATTCCTCTCGGACGCATCGGATCCGCGAAGGCGAAGCTGAAGAATTCGCGCGTCTCATGGTGTCGCTCGTCATGTACCCGCGATACCGGTCGGGTGAGAGGAAGTTCGGCTAAGTGAGTCCGATCGAGAGCTTCTTCTTCACCGCCTCCTTCCTCGCCGTCACCGCCTACTTCTTGGGCTGGTTCATCGCCATCCTCGCCCGCCGACGTCCGCCGACGCGCCCATGGGTGGCAGCAGGCTTCGGGTCGGTGGGGCTGCTCGCACTGGGCGGCTTCCCGTGGCTGACGCTCGATGAGGCAGACAGCCTGTTCGGAGGAACGAACGTCTACTACTGCGTGATGCTCGTCGCCGCCTGCACGGCGATGTGGCTTCTCGTGGAGGCCGTGATCGACGTCGGCCGAGTGCGCCTCTGGTCGGTCGTCCTGCTCGTGGCGTGGATCGCGGCGTACGTGGCCGCGTTCATCGCGATCGACCGCCCGGCCACCTCGCCCAAGTTCTCGCATGAAGAAGTCGATCAGCTCCCGATGATTCTGTGCAGCGGGATCTACTTCCTCGGGCTGATGGTGCTGTTCGTGCGACTGATCGTGAAAGTCGCGAGGTTCCCCCGTCGCGCGTACTGGCCGTTCACTGTCGGCGGCGCGCTCATCATCGCCGGAGCCGCGGGCGAACTGGCCGGAATGCTGGTAGCGCGATACGTGCCCGACTCTGCCGCGACGACGAATGTCCTCTATCTCGCCTTCACCCCGGGATTCTTCGGTGGGATCCTGCTCTTCACCGCCGGCCTGTGCAGCTTCCCCGCTCGGCGTACGATTAGGGACGTCGCCGTCGACCTGAGCTCCCGAAAGCTCGTCACGATGCTGGCAGAGCGAGAAATCGCCGCCCCGCCCGTCTCATATGTGAGAGAAGGAACCGCGAGCGAGAAGAAGCTCGTGCGACTGATGACGCTACAGGTGCGCGTCACCGACGCGGTGATGGTCGGCGCAATGAAATTGAGCAACAACGAGAACGGTGTCGTTCGTCGCGCAGAGCGACTGATCGACGGTGAATTGCTAGCAGCAGGTATGGGATGGAACGAATGAACAAGTTGATCGTTGGAGCAGCAGCAGCAGGAGGCGTCGCCGTGGCCGGCGCTATCGGCTCGATCTTCGCCGCTCGCCAGGTCGTGCTTCCCGTCGATCCGCCTCAGATCCCGATCCTGCGCCAGGACGGGAAGACGATGACGCTGGCCGTTGACGGCAAGACCATCGCCCCCGGCATCCTCGGAATCTTCCGCACCGACCGCACGGGTCACGCGACACTCAGCCGCCCGATCCACACCGACCCGGTGACCGGTGCGACCACCCGGCGCATCGAATCGACCTGGGGCGCAAGCTTCGCCGGAGAGAAGGCCGTCATCTGCGAGGGCGACGTCTTCGCCGGACCGGAGGCGGTCGACCCTGACTTCGTGGAGGTCCTGGTCCCCGGGCCTCTAGGTGACTGCCCCGCCTGGCAGTTCGGGCCGGACGAGAACCCGGAGGGCACGTGGGCGATCCACGTGCACGGCATCCGCACCAAGCGGATCCACGCGCTGCGCAGCGTGCCGGCGATGACCGCGCTCGGCTACACGTCCCTCGTCGTCTCCTTCCGCGGCGACGGCGACGGCCCCGCGGTGCCTCACAGCGCGTCCATGCTCGGTCAGCGCGAGTGGGCCGACGTCGCCGCGGCGATCGACTACGCAGCCGCCCACGGCGCGCGGAAGATCGTCCTCATCGGCTGGTCCCTCGGTGGCGGTGTGGCGCTGCTCGCAGCGGAGCGCACGAGCCGCCGGGATCTGCTCTCCGGCCTCGTGCTCGTCGGGCCGGCGCTGAACTGGAAGACGGCGATCGAGCAAGGCGCCGTCGAGATGGGATTGCCTCGTCAGGTCGCGATCCTCGGCCTCGTGGGCCTGCGCAGCAAGCTCGCGAGCCGTCTCGTCGGTCTTCCGGAGCCGGTGGACTTCGACGCGCTGGACTGGGTGCGCGAGCCGCGAGCCGCCGCGCTGGGCTGCCCGATCCTCCTGTTCCACTCGGCCGGCGACACGACCTTGCCGATGGATGTCTCCCAGCGGTTCGCGAAGCTGAATGCGCCGGCCGTGGAAGTGGTCGAGACCGCAGCGACCGCCCACAACACGGAGTACAACGTCGACCCGGAGGTCTTCGACTCGACCATCGCTCGGTGGATTTCCGAGCACCAGTAACGAAACCGCTAGCACTGACATAGTGTTAACGCCATGGAAGCCCTTCCTGGCGTATCGCGAGCGGACCGTGCACTCACTGACGATGGCCGCACCGCTGATCGACGGTGGTCGGCCGTTGTCCACTTCTTCCACCTGGGCAACAGCCACCCCGTCGACTGCGCGTGCCAGCGGTGCGTGGCGACTCGCGAGCCGTCCATGGCCGATGAGGAGCTGGACGCGCGAACAGGGCTGGTGCGGCACTACCCGGTAGTGGAAATCGAGCAAGCCGCCGATGACGCGATCCTGCGGGCGGTGGCCTTGGAGACGTACTGGTTCGGCCGAGACGTCATCGCCGCCGGCTACGGGCTTCGCGCCGCGGAACGGTTCGAGGACGTCGCGGTGACCTCTCCTGACGGGGATCAGTTCGGCGTCGAAGGATGGCTCGCGGGGGATGCCTTCGAGCTCCAGTTCGCGACAGGGCTACGGGCGGTCGCGGACGAAAGCAAACTTCTGGCCCACAGATGCGTGGCGCTTCTTGAGCGCATCCCAGCAGGAACAGGGAACGCCGCGTGCGTCAGATAGCCCGCGGCGGCTCCGCGAGGTCGATCTGGCCCTTCTGATATGCCCGACTGACCTCGTGCAGGCGGTCGATCGCGTCCCAGTCGACCTTGTACGTCACGGTCTTGCGGTGTCGAACACCCGGCGCTGGCCTTCCAACGATCGCGCCAGCCTCCTCCAGGAGGTTGAGGTGACCGAAGAGGGTCACCTTGTTACGGGCCTCGGGAACCGCCTCAAGAATCTCCGACACCGTGGCCCCGTGAAGGCGCGCCGTCTCCTGCGACAGGAAGTGCAGCACGCGATTGCCGATTTCACTGGTCGTGGCACGCATGTGCATCACCTCCCTGGACGGCGGAGGGATCGGAGACGACATGAGTTCCATTGTGGCGCACTGGCCGTTTCCCCTTCACGCACGGGAGCCCGGTCGGCTTGAACCAAGCAAACTCATAAAGCTACCTAAGTTTACGTTACAGGAAACCAAAAAAACCTTATAGTGGTCGTAGCGCGCAACCGGGACGACCGGTTGCGGCACGAGCCGTAGGGGACACACATGAGGACGCCGAGTAAGGCAGCGCTGGTCGTCGCGTTCGCGCTCATCACCACCGGCTGCACCAGCTCGAGCACCGATGCCGCGTCACCCTCCACCGAGTCGGCAGCTCCCGAGACGCGCTCCGCTGAGGCACCGACCTCACCCGAGACGGCGCCGGCCGAGAGCACACCGCCGGCCGCCGCCGAACTCTCCGACGTGGAGCCGCAGCCGGAGCCGACTGTCGAGGGCGACACTGTGGCGATCGCGGTGGCAGCGACTACCGCCTTCTGCCGCCCCGCCCTGGACTACGACACCTGGATCGCTGAGCTGTACCCGTTCCTCAGCCAGCAGGCCGCGGTGGCCTACGAGACCGTCGACCCGGCCAACGTGCCCTGCACGACCCTCACCGGCGCAGCATCGGTCCGGGACGGGGACGGCGCCTTCACGATGCGCATCCTGGTTCCCACGGATGCGGGGGAGTACTCCGTGTACGTCCACCGCACCGTCGAGACCGGTCCATGGGCTGTCGAGCAGATCACCCCCCTGGCGTCGGAGTAGCCCGGTGGCGAAGGGGGGAATGGGGGTTCTCGCGGCGGTCCTGGCACCGCTTCTCGCGATCGCACTGCTGCTGTGGCTGCTGTTCTTCGGCGCCGCTGAGGACGCGGCCGCGGCGTGCCTGCCTGGCGGCGGGCCGGTGAACGTGTCCGCGATCCCCGCGGACGCGAAGGTCGGCGCCTACGGGCACGACCAGCTCGTGAACGCGGCACTCATCGTCAACGCGGGAGCCGCGAAGGGCCTCGGCGCCGATGGGCAGACCCTCGGCGTGCAGACGGCGATCGGGGAGTCCTCCTTGGTGAACATCAACTACGGGGACGGTGCTATCAACCCGGACGGGTCGGTCGCTGACTCGATCGGCCTGTTCCAGCAGCAGTCGAGCTGGGGCACCGTCGAGCAGCGCATGGACCCGACGACCTCGGCCGGCTTCTTCTACGACCGCCTCGTAGCCGTCGAGGGCTGGCAGTCGATGGAGCCCTCCATCGCGATCAACAAGGTCCAGCGCAACGCCGACCCGAACCACTACACGAAGTACCGCGCCGACGCCGTAGCGATCATGACCTACCTCAACAGCCTCGGCAGCAGCACGACCGCACCCACGACGTCGGCGGCGCCGGTGAGTGCCCCGTCGACGCCGATCGGCACTGCGCCCGCCTCCCCGGCGCCGGTCGGTGGATGCGTCGCCGTGTCCGGCGATGCGCAGGCTCTCGCAGCGAACCTCGTCGCGGCGATGGACGCAGGCAACCTGACCCTTCTCGAGGACCGGTACGCGCAGCAGATCCGCGACATGGCCGCGGGCACCCCGAAGGAGAACTGCGCGATCGACGTCCGCATTCTCCAGATCATCACGATCGCCCTGAACACGTTCGGGAAGATCGGCGTCTCCGACCTCAACCGCCAGTGCACGGGCTCGCTCCTGGGCGCCGGCACGGGTTCCTCGCACTGGATGAACGGCGGCGGCAACGCCGTGGACTTCTACAGCTTCGCCGGCACCGCCACGACCGGCTGCGACCCCAACGCCCTCCAGCTCCTTGACGTCCTGGACCCGCAGGTGCCGCAGGGCTCGCGTGCGGGCCAGATCCAGTGCCGGTCGAGCACCTATCAGCACATCACCCAGTTCGGTGACACCCCGAACCACCTGCACTTCGACGTCGCCTACGCCGACGGCCCCCTCACCACCGGATAACCGGACCCTTTCGACGTCGCGACCGCGGCGCCGATCACCCCGCACCACCCAACACAGAAAACGGAGCACACCATGTCTGCACTGCTCGCAGCAACGACCGACATCCTCACCACCGCGGGCGCGCTCGGCGCGGTCGTGCCGGACCCGGGCCCCGGCGGCATGCCCCCCGGATTCGAGGCCTTCACCACAGTCATGGGCTGGGCCAAGTGGGTCGGCCTCGGCGTCGCCGTCGTCGGCCTCATCATCCTCGGCGTCACCATGACCGTCTCCGCCCGCCGCGGCGAGGGCGGCGAAATCGGCGGCTGGCTCGGCCGGCTCCTCGTGGGTGTGATCGTCATCTCCGCCGCGTTCACGATCGTCGGGTTCCTGATGGGCGCGTAGCGTCCCCGGGAAACCGACACCACCAACAGAAAGGCAAGGGACGTCATGAACGACTCCGAACCGCGTAACCCGTTCACCAAGAAGGGCTTCATCGTCGGAGCCGTCATCGTCGGCGCACTCGCCCTCTCGGCCATCGTGCTCGGCGTGGCGTCCCTCGGGACCGGGGGAGGCGGCACCACGACCGCCGCCCCCGGGACCCCCACCCCGACCTCCACCGTCTCGGCCGACGCCGAAAGCGTGTGCGGACTCTCCGGCTACGAGGAGAGCGGCACCCTCACCGCACCGCCGACGACGGAGTGGACCATCGTCGGCACCATGGCCGCTCCCAGCTCCGCTGAGGCCGGCCCCGGGGAGACCGACAGTGACGGGGTACGCACCTGCTACGCGCACACCGTCGAAGGCGCTCTCTTCGCTGTCTCGAACCTGTGGGCGATGGGCTCGGATGCTCGACTCGCGCCGCTCGCAGTGGAGCAGCTCACGGCACCGGGACCCGGCCGCGATGCCGCTATCGCCGCCGACACGCAGCAGAGCAACACCGGCACCAGCGTGCAGATCGCGGGATTCAAGGTGCTGTCCTACGACGGAGAGAACGCAACGATCGACACCGCATTCGAGCTGAACACGGGCTCGCTGATCAGCTTCCCGTCCGCGGTGAAGTGGATCGACGGCGACTGGAAGCTCGTCGTCACCGACGAAGGACAGCCGCCCTTCCGCCCCACCACGCTGCAGAACCTCGGCGGCTACATCGTCTGGGCGGGTGTCCAGTGATCGCAACCGCCACAACCGGCGGTGGAGAGGCATGCCTCCCCATCGACGTTCCCTGCTGGACCGGCGTCGCTGTCGGCAACGTCGTCTCGAAGGCGTCGAACGATGCCTTGCAGCAGTTCGTCAACAACATCTTGGAGGGCTACGGCAAGGCCATCGCCTCTCTCGGTACCGTCTGGATGAACGTCCCCTCCCCGGTCACGGTCGTGGACCAGGGCGGCGGCGTCAACGGTGGCGGCACTCCGCCGCTGCCGGAGGCGTTCGAGACGATTCTCGGCTACGTGACGTGGGTCTCTGCGGGCCTGGCAGTCATGTCCCTGATCGTTGCTGGCGTGATGATGGCGAGCCGTCGCCGGCACGGCGACGGTGAAGCTCACATGGGCCGCATCGGCGTCATCCTCTTGGCCGTACTGCTCCTCTCCTCCGCGTCGGCGCTCGTGACCGGGTTCCTGCCGCTGGCGATGCACCTGAACGAGTCCTCGAGCGTCGTCGGCTGGGTGCAGGGGCAGTTGCAGTGGTACACCGGCGGACTCGCGATCCTCGCGATCCTCGTCGCCGCCGCCCGGATGGTGTGGACGCAACGCGCGATGCCGCTGCGCGAGCTCGCCGGCTCCGTGCTGACTCTGATCGCCGTGGCCGGCGCAGGGCTGGTCGTCATCCGCCTGGCGACCCAGGCGGGCGATGCGTTCTCGATCTGGATCCTCAACAACTCGACCGACTGCGACGTGTCCCAGCAGGGCGAGAGCAACTGCTTCGGCACCAACGTCTTCGCGATGATCAGCCTCACTGCGACCTCCGGCATCGGCCTGATCGGTCTCTTCCTGCTGGGCATGCTCGCCGTGTTCATGACCTACGTGCAGATCGCGCTGATGGTGTTCCGCGGCGCGATGCTCGTCGTCCTCGCCGGCATCTTCCCGCTCGCCGCGTCGTTCACGAACACCGAGATGGGTCGGCAGTGGTTCAAGAAGGCGATGGCCTGGACTATCGCCTTCATCCTCTACAAGCCCGCCGCGGCGATCGTCTACGCGATCGCCTTCCGGATGACCGGCACCGACCTGTTCAAGTCGGACGGCACCGGGCTCTTCCAGATCGTCACCGGCCTGGCCCTGATGCTCATCGCTCTCGTGGCTCTGCCTGCGCTGATGCGCTTCCTCGTCCCGGCCGTCTCCTCGGTCGGCGGCGGAGGCGCGGCAGGTCTGCTCCTGGGCGCTGCGGCAGTCTCGGCCGCTGGTGACGTCGCGACGGGTGCGATCCGCGCGAGCAGCAACGGAGGCGGCGGCGGCGGGAACGGCGGCGGTGGAGGCGGCAACAGTTCGTCCACGGACGGACCGTCCGGCAGCACGTCGACGCCGGGCTCGCCGACGTCGTCGCCGGCCGCTGACCCGTCTGGGTCGGCGTCGACGGCCGGCAGCGGCGCAGGTGCTGGTGCCGGAAGCGCGGCGACCAGCGGCGCGGGAGCCGCTGCGTCGAGCGGCGCCGGGGCCGGGGCAGCCGCGAGCGGCGCCGCGGCCGCGGCCGGATCGATCGGCGCCGGTATCGCCGTCGCAACGAAGGCCGCGGAGGGCGCGAAGCACGCCGCGCAGGCCGTGAAGGCCGGCACCGACGAGGCGACCGGCAGCAACGAGAGCGGGAGCTAACCCATGACCAGCACAGCAACCGATCCGATCAAGGCCCGCACCTACGGCAACTGGCGAAAGCCTCAGACCGCCGGCCTCGGCGGGCTGGGACAGCTCGCCACCCTCGTGATGTTCGTGGGCATCGTCGCCTCGATCATCGCGTCCATGTTCTCCGGCCTAGGTCCCGCACTCATCGTCGCCGCCATCTTCGGCGGCATCCTCCTGACCGTCTCGGTCAAGGACAAGCACGGGCAGAGCGCCCTCGGAAGGATGGTGGTCCGCGTGAACTGGTGGCGTACCAAGAGCAAGGGAGCAAACATCTACCGCTCCGGCCCGATCGGCCGCGCGAAGTGGGGCACCTTCCAGCTCCCAGGCCTGGCCGCGCCCTCGCAGCTCACCGAGCACGAGGACTCCCACGGTCGCCGGTTCGCTCTGATCAGCACCCCGATGACGAAGCACTTCACCGTCGTGCTGGCGACGGAGCCGGACGGCGCCGCGCTGGTGGATCAGGAGCAGATCAACAACCAGGTCGCGGAATACGGCATCTGGCTCGCCAACCTCGGAGACGAGCCCGGCATCGAAGCCGCGTCGGTCACCGTCGAGACGGCGCCCGACACGGGCACGCGCTTGCGCGGTGAGGTCGAGGGGTCGATGGACCCGGACGCGCCGCTGTTCGCGCGAGCGATGCTCCAGGAGGTCGTTGAGACCTACCCGGTCGGGTCGGCCACGATCCACGCCTACATCGCGCTCACGTTCACGGCGACCGCGCGGATCAACGGGAAGCGCCGCAATGCCAAGGAGGTCGCCGCGGACCTCTCCGCCCGCATCCCCGGCCTGACGTCTTCTCTCGCGGCGACGGGGGCGGGCGCGGCGCGGCCCCTGAGCGCGCAGGAGTTGTGCGAAGTCATCCGCACCGCGTACGACCCCGCCGCGGCGCTCCTGATCGATCAGGCGCGCGCAGAGGGCGAGACGGCGGACCTGTCCTGGACCGACGTCGGCCCTGCGGGTGCCGAAGCGCACTGGGACTCCTACCGTCACGACGGAGCGGTGTCGACGTCGTGGACCATGACCGCGCCCCCGCGCGGCGTCGTCCAGTCGAACATCCTCGCTCGCCTGCTCGCGCCGCACCGTGACATCGCCCGTAAGCGCGTCACCCTGCTCTACCGGCCCATCGATCCCGCCCGCGCCGCAGCGCTCGTGGAGGCGGACCTGAACGCCGCCCAGTTCAACTCCTCCGCGTCCACCAAGCCCACGGCCCGCTCGACGCTCTCGACCCGCTCGGCGCAGGCCACGGCCGCGGAGGAAGCCTCCGGCGCCGGGCTGATGAACTTCGGCCTGATCGTCACCGCGACCACGCTGCAGCGTGGTCAGGAGCCCGAAGCGCGCGCCGCGATCGACTCCCTCACCTCGGCCGCCCGCCTGCGGATGCGGCCGGCGTTCGGCTCGCAGGACTCCGCCTTCGCCGCCGCGCTCCCGCTGGGGCTGGTCCTGCCTCGGCACCTGCGCATTCCCAACGAGATGCGGGAAATCCTGTGACGCACCCCGCCACCACCAGGACGGCACTGGACACACGTCCGGTGCCGTCCCGGGTTAACCCTCAGCCCTCACCCGTCTTTGTCGCCGTTCCGACCCTTCTTGGAGGCCCCCAGTGAGCAGCACCACCAAGTTCTTCTCCCGCCACCGCGACACCGAGCCCGTCGACGTCCCCGCCGACGTCGACGGGGACGAGCTGCCGACCGGTGCCGTCGACGTCGACCAGAGCGAAGAGGCCGGCGACGTCGACGCGCTCGACTCCGCCACGCCCACGGGCGCGGTCGGAGCCCCGACGACGGCGCAGGCCGCGGCGACGTCGACGGACGCTCGCGCCCGTTCACGCCGCGTGCGGAAGGCTGAGGAGGAGGCCGCCGCAGCTCGCGCCGCCAGCTCTCCTCTCGCCCGCGAGAAGCCCTCGAAGCGGTCGCGGAAGAAGCGGGCGATCCCGCACCAGGGCGGCAGACAGAACATTGAGAAGGAGTCGGCGCCGAAGCGCCCGATGCGGCCGACGTCGACGGGATGGCTCGGCCGCGGCGGCGGACAGGCCGTCTCGATTCAGCCCGCCGATGAGTTCCGCGCAACGACCGTTCAGGTGTGCGGGCTGTACCCGTTCTCGGTCGGAACGGGCACGCCCATGATCGGCGTGCCGCTGGGGAAGAACCTCACCACCGGGGCCTCCGTGTTGTGCGACCCGATCAGCTGGTTCCAGCGGGCGCAGCTCATCTCCAACCCGTCGATGTTCGTCCTCGGCAAGCCGGGTCTGGGAAAGTCCTCGCTGACCCGCCGCATGGCGACCGGGCTCGCCGGGTACGGCACCATTCCGCTGGTCCTCGGGGATCTGAAGCCCGACTACGTGGACCTCATCCGCGCGATGGAGGGACAGGTCATCACCCTCGGCCGCGACCGCGGCTACCTCAACATCCTCGACCCCGGCGAGGCGACCAGCGCAGCGAAGCGCCTCCGCGACGACGCCGACCAGGCGCTCGAGCAAGCCGCGGAGCTCGACGCCCGCGGCGGCGACTCCAAGGAGCTGCACCTGCGTGCGGTGAAGGCGCAGCGCCTCGCTGCTCAGGTGCTCGCGGACGCTCACGGCCGCCGGCACACGATGATCGCAGCGCTCCTGACGATCCTCCGCTCTCAGCCGCCCACGGACCGGGAGGAGACGATCATCGACCGGGCGCTCAAGTACCTGGACGAGCACCACGAGGGCATCCCCGTCCTCGCGGACCTGCTCGCCGTGATCCAGGCCGCGCCGGACGAGATTCGACAGGTCGCGCTCGACCGCAACGACCTCAAGCGGTACAAGGAAATCACCGAGAACCTCGAAGCGTCGCTCATCGGCCTCACCTCCGGTGGCCGGCTGGGGGAGATCTTCTCCCGCCAGACGACCACCCCCATGCGTCGGGACCGCCCCGTCGTCTACGACGTGTCCTCCATCGATGACTCCGAAGGCGACCTTCAAGCGGCGATCCTCCTCGCGTGCTGGTCCGCGGGATTCGGGACGGTCAACGTCGCCGCCGCGCTGGCCGACGCGGGGATCGAGCCCCGCCGGCACTACTTCGTGATCCTGGACGAGCTATGGCGGGCACTGCGCGCGGGAAAGGGCATGGTCGATCGCGTCGACGCCCTCACCCGCCTCAACCGTGCCCGCGGTGTCGGCCTCGCGATGATCAGCCACACCATGTCCGACCTCCTCGCGCTCTCCAGCGAAGAGGACCGGATGAAGGCCCGCGGATTCGTGGAGCGCTCCGGCATGGTCATCTGCGGCGGCCTGCCCGGTGCTGAGATGCCCCTGCTCACGTCGGCGGTGCCGCTGTCCTCGAAGGAGCAGGAGATGCTCACGAGCTGGCAGGACCCGCCCGCCTGGGATGGCGTCTCCGGGAAGGAAGCGGACCCGCCCGGCCGTGGCCTGTTCCTGATCAAGGTGGGCGGCCGTCCCGGCATCCCCGTCCGCGTCCACCTGACCGGGGCGGAGAAGGACGTCAACGACACCAACAAGCTCTGGCACACCACGAGCCGCGCCGGACGCGCGAACGAGCCCCTGGCGACCGATCCGGTCATGGTGGAGATTCTGCCGTGAGCGTCCTCGTCGCCCTCGGCGCGACCGGCGTCGCGGCTGGCGCGGCCGGCGCCGCGATCGTCAGCGTGATCGCCGCCCGCCGTCGGGGGGCGGCGGAGCGCGATCGGTTTCTACTCACGGGCTGCTGGACCGGGGTCGCCCTCATGGCGGGCTTCGTCGCCTGGGACCAGTGGGACCGGGTGATCGCATGAGCTGCATGTCGACGGTCGTCTACGACGGCTATCTCTGGGGCTGCTCGATGACGACGACGCTCCCGCACACCGACCACATGACGGACCTGCCGGTCGAGTACGTCGACAACGGCCAGGCCGTCCTCACCTGGGGCACCAGCCGGCAGGCGACCAGCGACGACACGACGGCCCCCTACGACGGGCCGATCTATGAGCGATGCGAGCCGCGCAGGTTCCTGCCGGCATCTGTTCCGTTGCTCGAGCGGGCGATGTCGTGATCGCCGCCCGCGCCGGGGGTGCGCTGCTGCGGGGTCCGCTCGGCCAGGTCGGCGCGGTCGCCGGGCTCCTGGCTGTCGCGGTCCTCGTGGCCGCGGCCGCCACCCTCGCGTTCACCGCGCAGGTGCAGCACGCGATCCCCGCCCAGACCACTCTCACCAGCCCAGCACCGACCGAAGGAGTTGCACCATGAGCCTCACGAACAACCGCCGGAAAGAGCCCGGGAAGGCCAGTAACGGCTTCGGGGTCGCGTTCGCGGCCGGCGGTGTCCTGATCATCGCCCTGGCCATCTACATCGCGGTCCGCGTCGGGTCCCAGGTCGACGGCGTGAATCCCGACATGGACACCGACCCGTCGAACTTCTTCTCCGTCGTGGTCGACGTGTTCCGCGGCCGATTCGTCTGGCCGGGCACCGCGACGCTCATCGTCGCCGGGATCGGCGCCGTGGTCGTGTTCTTCGGCACCCTGTTCCTGATCGCGAAGAACGGCGGGAAGAAGAACCGGACCGCGATCGACTGGACCGCCCGCCACACCGCGACCTCCGCGGAGATGAGCCACATGCGCGGCAAGGAGGCGAAGGAGAAGTCGGCCCGACTGGGCGTGACCGACTCGTTCGGCGTCCCTCTGGGTGACCTCCTCAGCGACGGTCGACCTATCTACGCCTCGTTCGAGGACATGGTGCTGCTGCTCGCCGGCCCCCGCGTAGGCAAGTCGACGTCGTTCGTCATCCCCGCGATCGTCAACGCTCCCGGGTCCGTGGTCACGACCTCGAACAAGCGCGACGTGCTCGACGCGACCCGCGACCTCCGCGCAGCACGGGGGCAGGTGTGGGTGTTCGACCCGCAGCGGGTCGCGGTCGAGCCGCCGTCGTGGTGGTGGAACCCCCTCTCCTACGTCACCGACGACACCAAGGCAGCGAAGCTCGCGCAGCACTTCGCGTCCGGATCCAGCGAGGTCGGAGCGCGCTCGGATGCGCACTTCGAGCCGTCCGGTCGCGAGCTGCTGGCAGGCTTCCTGCTCGCCGCGGCTCTCGATGGCCGCCCGATCACGGACGTCTACGAGTGGACGACGAAACCGGGCGACGAGACGGCCGGAGACATCCTGGCCTCGAGCGATTTCCCGCTGATGGCCAAGAGCTTGCAGGGCGCGACGCGGTTGGAGCACCGGGAGCGCGGATCGGTGTACTCCACTGCCCGGCGCATGGCGTCCTGCTTGAAGGACTCCGGCACTCGCCAGTGGGTGAACCGCACCGGCGAGAACGACACCCGGCCGGAGTTCGATCCGGGCGCCTTCGTGCGCT
The DNA here is from genome assembly GCF_002932325.1 of Rathayibacter sp. AY1E2. Classification (NCBI taxonomy): domain Bacteria; kingdom Bacillati; phylum Actinomycetota; class Actinomycetes; order Micrococcales; family Microbacteriaceae; genus Rathayibacter; species Rathayibacter sp. AY1E2. Next base: position 33,671 of record NZ_PSVO01000020.1, on the reverse strand, counting down.
CCACCGGGACGCTCTACAGCCTGTCCAAGGAGGGTGCCGGCAGCGCCGGCCCCCTCGTCCTCGCCCTCACCGCCGCAACGGTCGAGGCCGCGGAGGAGCTGGCCGCGGTGTCGCCCGGCGGCCGGATGCAGACCCCGATGCTCGGCGTTCTCGATGAGGCGGCGAACGTCTGCCGCTGGCGCGACCTGCCCGACCTCTACAGCCACTACGGCTCCCGGGGGATCCCGATCATGTCGGTATTCCAGTCCTGGTCGCAGGGCGTGAGCGTGTTCGGGAAGGAGGGCATGGACAAGCTGTGGTCGGCCGCGAACGCGAAGATCTACGCCGGCGGAATCTCGGAGACGGGGTTCCTGCGGATGGTGTCAGAGCTGATCGGCACCTACGACCGCGAGACGACCTCCGCGAGCATGAACAAGGGCGTGCGCTCGACCACCAGCGCGTTGAAGCGCGAACTGATCCTCGACGTCGCGGAGCTCGCGAACCTCCCCACTCCCAAGAAGGGGCGCAAGATCGGGCGGGCGATCCTGATGTCCTCGGGCTCGCGTGCCGCGATCCTGCGCACGGTGCCGTGGTTCGACGGCCCCAAGCCGCTCGTGGCCGCGATCAACGCCTCCATCGCGAACCACCGACCGGGCGCAGCGCCGACACCGACGCCGCCGCCGGCCCCGGAGCAGGGACACGGCTTCACGCCGGTGACGGACTCATGAGCGATGACTTCTACGGGGGCGTGGACGACGAGGCCGCGCCCGCGTCAGCGGCCGACGAGGCGACGAGCGCCCCGGAGAGCGAACAGCCCACGACGCATTTCGGGTCGGCGGATGAGTTCGTGCGCAAGCAGCTCATCGGCACCTACCGGCGCCGAGTGATGGCGCAGGGCTCCGGTGCCGGTCTGCGGTGGAAAGCAGCCTGGTGGGAGTCCAAGGAAGCGCAGCAGCGCATCGAGGCGCTGTGGCGGGCGTGGGAGGCCGCACGCGCCGACCCGAAAGCCGGGATGAGCGCGTGGTGGATCAACCACTGCGACCCACACATGAGCGTCCTGCTCTCTGCGGACGGCCCATTCGCTGACTCGACGGACGAGAACCGGATCGGTGAACCGCTGCCTTACACGGCGCCGGCAGAAGGCACTTTCCCGTCCGATCTACAACCGCCGCTGTACACGCAGCGCCCATCCAGAGAAAACGCCTGAGAGGCGCTCTGAGGACGTAAGAAGGGGAGCACCGTCCGGTGCTCCCCTTCTTCGTTCTCGACGCTCCGGCTAGCGGCTTAGGTCCGCGCGATCGGCGCCCTGCCCCTGGCCACGACCGCGCCGCGTCTGAGGGACGGTGCTCATCGGAGCCTTCGACGTCACCGCGGCGCTGGGCGGGGTGGCGTGCGCGCTGTCGGCGCTCATCCGCGCCTCGATGACGTGCGGGGGGACTCCCTTGGCTTCCATCGCCTGAATGGTCGACTGTCGACGCTCGGCACTGTCGTAAGCGATCTCTCCGGCCTCACGCGACGCTGACGCGCGCGGATCCGTCGCGGGCGGCGCCGACTCCGTGGACGGGCCTCCGGTGCCCTGTGCGGCCTCCTGGCGCTCTGCGGGGGCGTCGTCGCGGAAGAGCTGTGCCTGAGCGCGCGCGTCGGAGGCCAGCTCGCGCAGCTCGTCAGGAGTCGCGTTGGCGGTGCCACCGGCGGCCGCGTCGCGGTCGTAGTCGCTCGCGCGCGCTTCGAGCTGCGCAGCCATCTCCGCGCGGCCGTTGTCGACGTCGGATGCACCGGGGGTTTCTCGAGCGGCCTCCTGGTTGCGGGCGTCGTTCGCGCGGTCGAGGCGGTCGGCTTCCGCGATCAGTAGTTGTGCCTCCGTAACCTCCGCTCCCGCTCGAGCACGCTCGGGAGCTACCGTGTCCTTCCACTCCTCGACCAGCGCGGCTCGTGCAGCAGCGACGGCCGCGGGGTCCGCGGTGCGGAACTCTCCGTCGTTCCAGTCGATCGACGTCTGCACGCGGTAGTCCTGGAACCCGGCCGGGTCGGTGTCGCGCTTCCACTCCTCGGCCGCGGAGAGTTCGAGGGTGCCGGCGTCGCCTGCAAGCGCCGCGCGGTAGTCGGTGATCAGAGCGCGCTCCGCGTTCACGTCCGGCTCTGCGCGGCCGCGTATGTCCATGGTGAGGCGGTCGTCGTCGTGGCGGTGGTAGTGCTCCGGCGCGGAGTTGGTGGCCCATTCCTTCGCCCGGTCCAGCTCCGACTTCGCCTGACCGGCGGCGTCGCGCAGCACGGCGGTGTCGACGCCGTAGCGCTCGAACACTTCGCGCTGAACGACGGCCGACGCGCGCTCCGCGATCGGGTCGTGGTTCTTCCACGCCTGCGCCGTCTCCGCGACCTTCGAGATGTCTTGGATGCTCGCCTTCTCCCACCAGTCGGGCCGGTCCACGACCTGCAACGTCGCGCGTGCAGCGCCGCGCTCGGCGTCGAAACGGGCCGACAGCTCGCGCGCCTGCGCGGCGGAGCGTGCCTGCGCGTCGCGAGCCAGCTCCTCGCGCAGCCGGGCGAACTTCTCGCCCATCTGCATCGCGATGGTCAACGCGATCCGGACGTTCTGACCGACCTCCTGGCCTACCTCGTCGTCGTCACTCATGACTTCCTCCCCTTGCCTTGGTGAATCGTCTATCGGCCACGGTCGCCGCGGTCCTGGTCAGGTCCCTGCCGAGACTGTCGGGCGCGGTCCGCGAGCATCGCTTCCTCGCGCTCCCGGTCAGCCTTGGTGAGCTTCGTGGGTACGGGACTGCCCGACCCGAAGTTGGTCTGGGACAGCCGGCGAACGTCTTTGAGCTCCTCCGGGAGCGCCTGCCAGGCCCGCTCGTTCTCCGCGACCTTCTCGGCCTTCACGACGACCTGGTAGCCGTCGCGAACAGCGGACAACTGACCCCGCAACGTCTGCGACAGCTCGCGCATCCGTCGCGCATCACCGGCTGCCTTATGAGCCGACGCGACCGCGTGCGTCAAGCGCGCGAACTGGTTCAGCAGCAGCAGCTCCGCGGCTGCATTCTTCTTATTCCCCGCCGCGGCCATGATCAATGCGGAGTACGCCGCCGTCGAGGGCATCATCGCGGGCCGCGGGCGCGTCTCGTGCGCCCGCAGGTGCGCCGAGCGGGCGAGCGATCGCGCAGCGTCCGCGAGCGGTCCCGGGGTGGGCTCCATGCGCCGGGACCACGCCGCGTAGGCGCCGGCCGTCTCGCGCGCAACGTGCGCCCACGTGGCCCTGTCGGAGGGGTCCACGGACCTGATGTAGTCGTGCAGCCGGTCCATGTCCGCGGCGTACGCCTCGAACAGCTCGGGGGCCGGCTCCGCCGTCTCCCGGCCAGGGTTGACCGGCGTGTACTGCCAGGGATTCTTGGCTGTCGCGCGCCATTCGGATGCCGCATCCGACGCGGACTCCGGCTGGTCCGGCCAGCCCTTCCGCAGCTCCGGCAAGGTCAGGTCGCGAGCGAGCCGGCCGCCGCCGTGCCAGATCGCCTTCTCGCCGTTCGTCGGCCGCAGCGCCACCGAATAGCCGGCGATCACATCGTCACGACCCGTCGCGAATCGAGGGCGCACCAGCACCCCGCCCTGACGCAGACGACGAACGAACTCGCTCTCATCCTGGGACGCGGACGAGGCCGCGCGTACGGCGCGCTCGAGGCGCTGCATGTCCGGCTCGACGTGCCCGCGACGTGCAGCGGACTCACGCGCTCCCGGCCGCACACCGCGCTCCGGGAACTCGCGCTCCGGCGCCTGGTAGACCTGCAACCCGTACTCGCGCTCCAGCTCACGGCTGATCGTCTGCGACCGCTCGTAGTCCTTGTGCACCGACGCTTTCGTGCCGTCCTCGCGCACCAGCGACACGGCGATGTGTACGTGGTCGTTGCCGTTCTTCGACAGCCCGTGACGCACCGCGACCCAGCGGCAATCGGCCTTGCCGATGTCCTCGCCCGCGAAGCCCATCCGCTGCACGAAGTCGGTCGAGATTCGGCCCCACTGCTCGTCTGTGAGCTGGCCCTCCTCGGCCGCCAGCGACAGCGAGCAATGCCACACATCAGCCGCCACGCGATCCTTCACGATCGCGCCGGCCGAGTCCCGAACCGCCTCGCCGTTCTCGTCGGTGCGCACCTTGTTGCGCGTCACCTCGACGCCGAACAGCTCCCGCGGTCGGTCCAGATCCGCAGCGATCGCCGCAGCCGCAGCGCCATCCAGAACCTCATGCCCGTACTCAGCCATGATCGCGGAATCCCCCGCGATCAGGTGCTGCTCCTCGTGCTCGTTCGTCTTGCCGGGACCAACGAGGTAGCCCATCAGTCCACGCATGCGCGTGCCGCGCGTGATGTTCGTTCTCACCGTCCACCGAGCCGGTCTGCCGTCGCCTCGATCAGGCGTCGCACCCGCCGGTACTCCTCCGCAGCCTCAACAGCCTCGGCCGGGAACTGGCCCGTGCTGTTCGCGAACCGCGCGAGCTGGTTCATGTTGTCCGACGTCTTCTGCAACAGCTTCGACGCCCGGAACAGCTCAGCAACCACCAACCGCCACTCCGTGTCCGTGCGCACCTGGGCGTTCATCGCGGACTCGAACAGCAGCCGCGGCACCGTCACTTCCAGCACCTCGGCACGGGCGCGCAGGTGCGCGTCCTCCTCGGGCGTGACCGACACCTCGTACCGCTTCGACCGCGCAGCGACACCCGGCACGTTCGCGCGGCGGCGCCGGCCGAACAACCGACCCTCTCGTGACGACTCCGACACGACCCTCACCGTCCTTCCGGCCCAGCGCAGCGAACCCGCCCCCAGGCGGGGACCATACGACCAGTATGCGCCGACCCGGCCGCGCAGCGGAAGGGGCGCAAGCGGTTTACCACGGGTAAACCTATAGCTTGCTCCACAAACCATCTTCGCACCGAGCGCGACTTGGGTGTAACTCGGGTCCGAAGGACACCCGAGCGTCTCGGCTGGCGAAGCCGAACCCGAGACGCTTGAGTCCGCGCCTTCCGCATGACGGCGGCGGCGGCGGCTAGCCTTTCCGCATGAGCGACCACACGAGGAACCCTGACGACGCCGCCGACGCCGCCCGCCGACTGCTCGAACAGAGCGTCGAGAAGCGCGTCGAGGCGGTCCGCACGATCGTCTCCGCAGCCAACGACACCGACACCGCACGCGCCACCCTCAGCGACGCGCAGAACCGACACAGCAAGGCGTGGGCGGACGCCCTCGCCGCCGGATGGTCGGAGAAGGAACTCCGCGCAGCAGGAGTGCCGCGACCCGAGCAGACTCGCGCTCGCGTCACCCGCGCGCGACGCACAACGTCGGCGGAGGGAATTCCCGCCGATTCGACCGAGAGCGACAGCTCCGCGTCCATCGAGAACGCTGCATGACCGACAACGACTCCGCCGCGCTCCACGGCCAGGTCCGCGCCTGGGCGGAGGGGGCCAACCCGCTCACGGCCGCCGTCGAACTGCTGATCCGATCGGGCCTCGTGTACGCCGGAGCACCGTGGGTGAAGACCGACAACGCCTGGCACACGAGCGCAATCGACTTCGACCGCCTCGGCTACGAAATCGGAGCGCTCAGCGGAGGCGAACAGCGCGTCGCGCGGATCGCGTCGTCGCTCGGTCAGGGTGTCCCTGTCGACCTCCGCGAGGACGTCGCCGGGCTCGACCTCGAACACACGCGACTGGTCCTCGCGGCGATCGCGCACGCCGCCGGACTCGGAGAGCCCGGCACGACGATCCAGACCGTCGACGGAGTGCCGACAATCGTCCCCCATGACGCTCTGGCGTCGTGGCCGAACGAGTAGGTCGATCGCGCACGACGACCGCCCTCGTCGAGTAGCAAGCCCCCGCTCGAGCAGTCACGCTCGCGGGGGCTTCTGCCTTCCCGCGACGTGCGCGCAGGCTGCGGTCCGGCCGTCCATCCGACGCTTCACTCTTGCCTGCGCCGGCCGACCGTCAAGAGCGCTGCGCGTCCCTCCGGGATACCCCTCCGGGGCACTCCTGACGGCCACCCGCCTCCGGCATCGCGCCGCTTATCGGATGGATGGCCTCAGAGAATGCTCCCCTCGGGAAGAGTTCCGATCAGCGGCCCCTGCCGGACGCTCACCGGAGCGCTACATCGCGTAGGTGATGACGACGGATGAGAGCTTCCGCGACGTTCACGTCCACCGACGACGTGTGCACGGCCCTCCTCGCCTTCGTCGGTTCGATCGCCGCCGGCGGACACTCCGAGTCGATCGCTATTCCCGCGCTGCGCGTGGATGGGCAGGTCATGGAAGTACGGATGACGGTGAACGCCAACAGCGCGTTCGTCGTCGTCCCAGTCGATGCCGACGCGCAAGACGAGCGCGCCCTTCTGGCAGCCTCAAAGTCGGTAGTCAGCGAGCTGCGCAAGCGAAGCGCGGCCAGCCGTCAGGATGCCGAGCGGCGCTGACAGGAGTTGCTCGACTCGCTCCGCTCACGCTCACCGTCTCGGCACTTCGTGTCTAAAGTGGCGGTGCGGTTGAGAAGTGGGGACCTCGACGCCGCGCGCGGCAGACCGACGAGGGGTCGTCGGTGTCGCTCTGCTCTCGGCCGCGTCACACAGCGCGGCCGAGAGCACCACTCGCCGGCTGCTGCTCAGGGCCGTCAACCCTCCTCCCGTGGGCACAGTCGGCACCTATGGTCGGGCATGTACGGAGTGCCGTTCGCTCCGGCCCCAGTGCTCCCGGCTCGGATGCGGCTCGGCCCCTGAGCCGGGAGTAGCGGCCCGGCCCCGCGTCGGGGGATGCCGGGTCGGGCCGCTTCCCAGGGGAAGAAGCCGCACCCGAGCGAAACGACACCAGGCGTAACGTGCGGTGGTTATGCTCCGCGCATGATCGACTTCAGCTCCGCCGAGATGGCGACAGTCGAGTACGTCGAGGACCAGTGGCGCCTCACGATTCTCGACGGGACCGGCACCACGTTGGCCGAGACCGGGCTTCCGCTTTTCGGCCCCGAGAACTTCTTCGTTCGCGCCAGCTCTGACCGGCCGGCGGGCCTGGATTACGTGGGGCCGTTCTTGAACAAGCGCGGCCTGTACTACACCCAGTGGACCGGTCGCGGCCGAGACGGATGGAGCACACAGCTCCACTACTGACGAGCACACGTTGCGCGGGCAGACGTCCAGGATGATGAGCACATGTCGCGCAACACTGAGCCGTTGGCCGGTCAAATGGTCTGGCTCGTCCGCTGGATCCAATCGCGTGACGGCTGGTCGCACGAGACCATCAGCGGCGCTTTTCAGGAGCGCACCGACACGTGCTGGCGCGTCTGGGTGAACGAGGAGCTGCGCGAACTTCCCTCACAGGACTGGTCCCCCTACAAGCCGTGACGCCGACGGTGGTCCACGCTCAGCTGTGGTCAGTGACGGATCGCGGAAGCGCGCCAGCCTTCGTCCTTGACCCAGCGGAACCCAATCCAGCAAGTCTGCGGCTCCGGCGCGTCTGCGGCCGCGTCCAGGGCGACCCGAAACGTGGCAGGTGTCGCGCCGTCGATGATCGTGAACTCCGAATCGCGGTCCGCGAGCGCCCCGCACGCATCGCGCAAGCCTGCACTGTCTGACTCGGTGTTCGCGGGAAGAAGCTTCGCGATCGCCGGATCATCGTTCAACACGGGCACGAGCTCGTACACCAGCTCCTGGCCACTCCCCGACGGCGGCACCGCTCCCGACGTCGAGTCATCGAGCGACCCGACCGCAAACATGAAGACAGCGACGACGCCGGCCAGCACCGACGTCAGCAGAACGAGTAGGACCACGGTGACGCCACGATGGTGCCGCGGCGGTGAAGGAAGATCCTCCGCCTCGTCGTACGCCCCCACCGCTTCCCCTCCGCCGACAGGTCCTCCCGACCCCGGCTCACCAGAGATACCAGACCTGAACGACCAACCATCACGCACTATCCCCATCGCCCTCCCCCGTTTGGCTGATGCTCGGCAGATCACTCAGGAACCGATGTGTATGATTCCGCATGGATTGAGCGGGGACCTGGACCGCCGATCTTTGGCTTGTGACGCGAGAGCGCCAAGCCCGCCGGCGGGGGTGCGCCGACCCGAACGGCGCGCCCTCAGCCGCGCCACGATGCCAAGCTCGGTTCATCAGCTCGATGGCGTGGCGTCCGATCGGCGTCAGGTCGACCACGACTCGTCTTGGCGTGGCCGTGCCGGCCTGCCAGGGTCATGGCCATGGAGATCACAGATGATGTCGAGCGGGCCGAATGGCTTGGGCTGCGCATGCAGCGAGAGCGAAGCTGGGCACGAGTCGGCTCGGTCGCCGGATACGGGTTCGAGGCGTACGCCCGTGTCCTTCACCCTCGACCTGACGGCGATGACATTTGGGAACGCCAGCGGTGGGCGGACGTTGCTGCTACTGCCGGCAAGGTCATGCACCCGCTCGTCCAGTGGGAACGGCTCCTAGGCAGGGACGAGCCGCGCGGCGGCACAAGTGACGTCGGACGACTCGATCCGCAAGTACTCGCCGCCCTCGCACCCATCCTCAGTTCGGCGACCACTACGCCCGGCGATGCGCTCGCGGCGTACTGGGTCGGTGGGACCGGCCAGAACCTCCTCGGCAGGCCGGTCAGCATTGACCGATACGACTACATACTGGCCGCCACGAGCATGGCGGAGCTTGCCGAACCCGGATGGGGTCCCGAGATTGGCCTCCGCGGCGAGGAAGCGCCGCAACTACTCTGGCCTGAAGATCACGCCTGGGTGCTCGCCACCGAGATCGACTGGGACTCCACCATCGTCGCCGGCTCGCACACGCTCGTAAGCGCGATCCTCACTGACGGCCGATTCGAGGCCTTCCCCGTCGATGAGGACTCCGACCTGTCGTGGAACGGTGACACGATCAACCGTCCCAAAGTCCAGGAACCGTCCTAGGAGAGCGCGAAGGACAGCGATCGCGACGTCAGTGAGTGATTGAGGCCGCCTGCCATCCGCTCCGAGTTCGAGTCGTCGCATCGTTCTACGGTGCAAGCGACGCCTACCGATCGGGAGGCCGAAGGTACGCGGACAGGGTGAAGGCGGGCGGCCCATGGGTCACCCGCCTTCACACTCGCGGACGCGGAGCGCCTCTTGCGGTGACCCTACGGAGCCAGGATGTAGGACATGCCCACGACGTCCTGCACAGTTCGCGTGTTGTAGACGCCAGGTCCGGCGGCACCGTTCATCTCGGTGATGTTGATGTAGAGGCCGTCAGCGCGCTGCTCGACGGAATCGACCCAGGCGACGTGACCGTAGGTGGGGTCCGCCCCCTGCACGCCGGGCTCGAAGACGACGATGCTGCGAGCCTGAGCATCCAGGACGGTAGTCCAGCCGTTCGCGGCGGCGCTGGTGTCCCAGTCGAGGGCGTTGCCGTAGATGGCGGGACGCAGCCCGGTCGCCTCGAAGAACTTTTCCTTCGCACCCCATGTGCACTGACCGGCAGCGCCGCTGTTCGCTCCCTCGGTAACGCCAGTGGCGCGGCCGGAGTCAGCGACGGCGGTGGTTGTCTGAGTTGTGGTGTCCGCGAAGGCCGGCGCGGCGCCCACGATCGGGACTGCGACGGTGAGTGATGCTGCGAGCAGGCCCGCAGCGATGCGGGACCGGCGGAAGCCGTGTCCCGGGTGGTTCTGACGGTTGGCCGAGCTGGTGTCGAATTCGTTGCTCGTGCTGGTGCGCATGATGTACTCCTTCGTCTCTTCTTGCTTCCCTTGAACACCCTCCACGCTGCCACTCATACGGCTCCCATCACCGAAATGGAGGAAGCGGCCACGTAGCGCCCACCTCCCACCCAGGCGCGAAGCAGCGCCCGCCACGCACTGCGAGCGACCGCACCGGAGGGTGACGGGGGCTCCGTCTAGCTGAGGTACACCCCAACCGGACGTCAGGCACCATGGCCGAAGCGCGTCCGAATAGGGCCGTGTCGGACCTTGTCTGACACTTGCCCCTGCGGCTCTTAGACTTCAACTGGACAAGTAGGGGTCGGAGGCGGCATGTCGGGTCAGAGGGTCGGGTACGTGCGGGTGAGCACGTTGGATCAGAGCACGGTGCGCCAGCTCGACGGCCTGACGCTGGATCGGGTGTTCGAGGACAAGGCCTCCGGCAAGGACGTGAACCGTCCGCAGCTCGAAGAGATGATCGGGTTCGTCCGCGACGGAGACACGGTGCTCGTGCACTCGATGGACCGGCTCGCAAGGAACCTAGAAGACCTCCGCCGGCTCGTGCGCCGACTGACGGACAAGAAGGTCCGGGTCGAGTTCGTCAAGGAACAGCTCACCTTCACTGGTGAGGACAGCGCGATGGCGAACCTGCTGCTGAACATGATGGGCGCGTTCGCAGAGTTCGAACGCGAACTCATTCGGGAGCGTCAACGCGAGGGCATCGCTTTGGCCAAGCAGCGCGGCGTCTACCGAGGCCGCGCCCGCTCGCTTACCCTCGCGCAGGTCGCGGAGCTGCGCGAGCGGGCTGGTGCCGGCGTGCCGAAGACGACGTTGGCAAAGAAATATGGCATCAGCCGGGAGACGGTGTACGCCTACCTTCGCGCCTCGACATCGGCGCTACAAGCGTCTGAAGAGTGACGGGGCGCTGACATGGTGAGCACTGTCGGAGTCGTTCATGGCGCGGGAGGAAGCTGATGACAACACAGATGTTCCCTGGCGAGATCGGGTCGATGCCGGAATTGGGTTCGTCCGCGATTGCGACGTTCCGGCCCGCAACAGAGCTTCCGACTCCTGTGCGGTTTGTCGACGGCTTCGATCTCTTCGTTCAGTTCCTGCAACGCCATGGCGTGGACCCAGAGAGCCTTGCTGGTGACGTGTCGGGAGTGTGGCTCTTCCTGGCCAAGCATCCGACCGCCTTGACGACGCCAGAGATTGCCGACGCCGCAGCCCGGTTCGTCGGGAACGTGATCGCGGTGGTGCATCCCGCGGCGACCTGGCGAGTCACCAACGAGCCGGAAATCGGGACGAACGTCCGCTCCATTCCGGTCGCCGCCCTCGTGCGAACCATGGTGCAGCGTCCCGAGCAGCGGGAACCGTTCCTCGAGATGCTGTCCACCTGGGATCAAGAAGACCTCGACGACCGCGAAATCACCGCGCTCGCTCACGATGTCACTCCACCGCCGTTCACGGTTCCACCGGTTCCGTTCCAACGCGCCGCCTTCCCTCCCATCGAGTTCCGCGACGACAACGGCCACGTCATCGAATACGGGCAGCGCTGGCCCGACCACCACCCACCTGACGACGCGTACTCCCGCGTCTCCCACCCAGAACGCTTCGCACCCCTACGCCATGACGTCGACGCCCTGGCCGACTACCTCCACCGCTGGTACTCCGTCGACGTCCGCCACCTCGACCACGACGGGACACAGCAGATCCGGTTGCAGCCTCGCGCCGGAACCCCGATCACCGTCACTGCAACCGACGAATCAGTCCAAGTGGAAGCAGGCGTCTTCTTCCGCGCCACCCTGCCGAACTGCTCCTGCGATGCCTGCGACGAATCAGCAGAAACCGCCGCCGACCGCCTCGAAGAAGCCGTCCTTTCCATCGCCGCGGGCGGCTTCCGCGAGACGTACCCCCTCGGAAGTCGCCGGTGGCTGCACACCCAGCTCCACGCCGTTGACGGCAGCGGCTACACCGGCAGCAGTGGCGCCCCCGACAGAGACCTCACCACCGACGACCTCGAACACGCCACCACGACCCTGCGCCAACTCGACAACGGCTGGTGGCCCGCCTGGCCCCTCCGCACCCCCAACTCGCCAGACCGAACAGGCGACGACGAAACGACGAACGACCGAACCTGACGAGCGGCTCCAACTGCTTCGTTAGACGCCCCGCCACCTGGCTCCCCACCGGACGGGTCGCCACCACCCGTCCTCTGAACCCACGTTCGCGTACGAATCGCATGGCTAGCCTGGCTGAGTGGACTTCATCGGGTTGGCGCCCCAGCACTTTGACACCGCGCTCGGCACGGTACTGACCACAGCCGTGCAGGCGCAGGGCTGGAGCGCACAGAAGGTAGCCGTGTTCGCACGGCTCCGACCGCGCACCGTCCGACGCATCCTGACCGGCAAAACCTCGGCCGGCACCGTACAACTGCACCGCCTCCTGCAAGTCCTGCAACTCGACCATGACGCCACGATGCGCACCGTCTACATCGAAGCGCGAGTCGCGCAGCTGGCCGCGGACACCGAAGCAGCCGAGGACCGCGACCGCCCCCGGGACATGCTCGGATGATGACCGGCAACGACCTCGCCGTTCTTCTCAACCCCTTCGTCATCACCGGGGTCGTCGTCCTCGTCGCGATGATCCTCGGTGGGCCGTGGCTGCGCGAGCGGTACATCTTCCGCGAGCTCAACCGCGACACCGGCGTCACCCGACACCAGCCCACCGCCCTTTTCACCCCAGGCCGGGCCGGCAATCCGCCGCTGGTGTATTTCCTGGAACTGCACTACGCCGAACGCCTCGACACAGTGCTGATGCTGCACCGCGTCGGCGCCATCGCGAGCCTCCACGACGGCTCCATGACCATGCACGACCGCGCCGGACGCCTCCTCACCCACCTCAGCGCGCTCGACGTCGCCTACTATCGCCGCCTCAACGACACAGCCCCGCAACCACCCAACCCGGGATAGACAAGCCGGCCTGGCGCTCGGCCTTCCCTGCCCCGTTTCACGCCCCCTCAGCGGAATCACCACCGGACAGGTCTAACGAGACGGCCCCGCCCGCGCCACGCCGCGGCGGCGCACGCAACTCGCGTGCGACCGGTTGACGACCCCCTACCGGACGCTGGATAGCAGTGGGTAGTTTTACCGTCCGGACGACGATCCCCATATGGGACGCCGTTCTACCTTGCGTTGCGCAACCGCAGACGATCGACGGTGACGCCGACCGCGACGGTGACTGCGGCGGCGACCAAGCCCCATCCGAGCCCGAGCGTGTATGTTCCCCTGCTCGGGTCAGCCCAGTTCTCGATCTCCGGGCGTCTGGCGAAAGCAGCAGCGTTGAGCTGGGTTGCCACGAAGGCGACAACAAGAGTCACCAGCGCAAACACCACCAGCGAAGCCAGAACCCACATCAGGAGCTGCCGACGTCGACTCCGCGCGTTCCCCGGAACAGTCATGTGCTGAGCGTACGAACTGGACCGCCGTGGCGCACTAGCCGCGGTGCAAAACGTCAACGATCAACCGGTCATCCTCCGTCTCTCGACGAAGGAGCAGGGCGTCCGGTGGTCGATCCCGATACGGGACGCGCGCCAGCACTGTGATACCTCGCGCCACGGTGACCGAACGACGTCGGAACCGACGAGGATCCGAGGCGTGAAGAACAGCAGTGACGGTGAGCACTACCTCCTCCTCAGGACAGCCCTCTGGGCAGACGCCACCGACGTCGTTGGAATCTATGGCAGCGAGCAGCGCGCTCGGGAAGCAGCAGGTTCCTCTACGGGACCCGATCAGTGGACGCTCGAGGAGTGGAGAGGAGACGTGCGCCGCAGCAGTCTCCAGCTCCAGGCCGCTACGCGCTCACGCTGACGCAATGGAGTTGCACGGCTACAGTCACGAAGGAGGGTCGCGATGCGGCGACCGCTGGGGAGGTCGCTGTGGGCGAATCGAATGATGGCCGCTTCAAGAAGCTGCCCGATCGGATCGAGCCGGCTCAGCAGACCGTGAGCGTCCCGGCCAGCGAAGACGACTCCACGACGCCACCGCAACCGCCGGCCGGCGTTCCTGACCTCGTGATCGCGACTCGCGTGGCGGACGCCGCCACGATGACCGGCCTTCTCCGCCGTACGGCGGGGCGCGTTGCACTGACGGTCGTCGTCGTCGCGGCCGGCCTCGTCACCGTCCTCGCCGCGCTCAACCTGCGCCTGTAACCAGACCGATCAGCCGTGAGCGAGGACGGCGCGTCCGACAGCGGCGCCTCTCGACTCGCCCACCGAACATTCCGGGGATCCCATGCTCAGAGCACTTTCGTCCACTTCCATGTTCTGGATCGGTGTCGCCGGGATTCTCCTGGGCATCGTCTTCGGCACGATCGTGCCGTTCTGGATCGCCCCCTACCAAGCCAACGGATCACCCACCGTCGAACAGATCATCAGCACCATCCCGGTCCTCACACGAATCGCGGAGGGCATCGGCTACTCGTTCGTCGCAGGAGCCTTCGTCGTTCGCCACTTCGAGAAGCGCGAACTCGTCGACGCTCGACGGTCCGTGCACTTCGTCGGCCGAGCAGCCCGGAAAGACGAGCAGTAGCCCCTCCGAGCAGTCCGCTGAAAGCGTCCCGCGGATCGATCCCCTTACAGGACACTCTCGGTCGCGAGTCGGTAGCTCCTCGTGGTGAGAGCCGCGTCACGCCTACTTTTCTCCCGTGGGAGAACTCAAGGTAACGAGCTCGGCGGCGGTCGAGGCCGCTTCACGTCGCGCCGAGGGGTGGATACGCCGTGGTTGAACGCCTGGACAGTTGGGACCCGAGCAGACTCTCGCCGGACCGGCAGACACCACCCCGCCAACGACGGTTGGTGAGACTGTCGATCGCGCTGGGAGCTCTAGCCGTCGTGGCGGCCGCGGTTCTGTGGGTGGGTGATCTGCTGTTCGGAGTGCATGGCCCTTCCCACTACGTCAGCATCACCAACGACACCGGAGCCTCACTCACCTGGTCCTGCTCCTGGTCCGATCTTCACCTCGCCGCCGGGGAGACAGGTCAGCTGCGAATCCTCGACCAGCCCGACCAGGACTACGGCTGCGTCCCACAAGCAGCGACCCCCTTCGTAGCGGCGGCGCACAACAACGACATCTGCCCGTCACTGACCTCTATGACCGAGGGAAGGCAGTTCACGGCAACCGACTTCGCGAAGACCTACCGCTGCCCGTAGCTGGATACGCGACCGGTGAACGATCCCCTAACGGGACGACCCAAGTCCGATCGAAGGTCAGTAGGCGACGTCAGCGGGCGCTGGCTTCCCGACTCGGCTGTGATCGGGCCGACGGGCTCGGTAGGAAGATCCGGCCAGGAGGACACCTGCAGTCACAGCAGCTAGCGACGTGGCGACGCCGGTAAAGGGCAAGGTGTCCGCGACATCCCACGGGAGAAAGAACGCTCCAGGGTCGGTGAGGGGGTTGATGACCATGAGGAGCCCAACACCAATCAGCGTGACGGGTCGTCCTGGCGAGAGTACGAAGGCGCCGAATATCACGAGCGGGAAGGCGACGGCCCAGACGATCGTTGTGGCGATCCACGTGAAGTCTGACTGTGTGGCGCTGTAGCAACCCTCGTTCAGGCCACCGAGGCACGAGCTCCAGTGCACCAGGAACGCGGCGGCACCAGCAGCCCCGAGCAAGGCGATTGTCCATCCAACCAACTGGCCTGACGTCGCGAGTCGCTTCATGGGCTCAACATAGAACTCGAAGGTGAACCTGAGCTAGATCCACACGGTCGAAGCGAAGGCCACCGCCCCCTCGCCCCGATGAACGATCTCCATACGGAACAAGCGGTCGTTCGACCGTGCCGTGGGCTGCTCAACCGATGATCATGGCGGTACGCAGAGCGAGAACCCAGCTGGTGACGGCGCCGACCACGCCCAAGGCGAGCAACAGCTACCTCCATCGAGCGTGAGAGCGCCTGCTGGCGCGCATCGCTACGACCAGGAGAACAAGGGTCGCGAGGGCGACAGAGCACAGAGCCGGCCACGCGACGTCAAACCCCGTGCACTGAGGCGGAAGGGACTCGTTGCACGCGAACGAGAATCCGTCGAGGAAGACGCCCGCGACGAGGGCGAGGAGAGTGATTGCGCCCGCGATCGCTGCGGAAGCCTTGAGCGACAGCGTCTGCACAACATCACTATCGGACCAACGGGTGAACGGCAGGAGCGCGCTGGACCACTCGGGTCAGATCCGCATCGGTGAACGATCCTCTTACGGGACGGCCATTGCGCTGACCGGGAGACTCTCCGGCTAACGTGGCTACATGCGGCAAATCGTCCATCTTCATCGGAGGGCCGCTCTCTGTGCTGTACCCGTCGGCGTGGTGCTGGGTGCGCTGCTCGGTCTGGGATTGGTCCTTACGGGTAACTCCGACTTCCGCGAACAGGGCGGGTGGGGCGCCTTCGCCTACTTGATTATGGTGGGCGCCATTATCGGTGGGGTCAGTGCCCTGGCTGCCGTCGCCGGAGGATTCGTGGCGATTCTGATCACTCTGCGGTCGGGACGAGCCACCGAGTCGTCCCCGCTGATCAGCCCTATTGGGCCGGCCGTAGGGTCGAGCGTTCCGTGGGTTGTTGCGGCCGGCGTAGCTGCCGTCGTGGGTGATCCGATGACGGCGGGGATCGCTGTCGGTCTCGGTGTCGTGGCGGCTGTAGTCGGCGGGGTGAGTGCTGCACTACTTCTTCGAGGGGTGAAGTACTCGAGCATCACTACTGCGGCTGACGATTCCGGCGCGCTCACGTCGGTTGTGCAGACGAACTCGAAGACCTGAACGTTCACGGTCATCTGCACGAGGTTTGGGACGCAGCGACGAGCTGTGCAGGCGACCGTGAGGAACGACAGGCGCTCGGTGTCGCGTCTGCGTGCACCGATGAACGATCGTCCACCGGGACGGTCGGCGGACTAGCATTTTCAGCATGGGGCGACGCCAGCACACTAAGGCTCTAGTCCGGTTGGCGTGCGCGGGTACGCTCATGGGCATCTCACTGTGGGTGACCTGGACGACGTCGTCCTACTGGCAGCCATGCACAGGCGCTAGATGGAATGAAATGAACCCGTCCTGCGCTGAGGCCATGTCGTCATACGACCTCATGCCCCTTCTGTATCTCTGGGGCGCCCTCGCTCTCGTCGTTGTAGCTCTGGTGGTCGCACGCCTCGTTCCCTAGGTTCCCGCAGGGGTAGCGACGGTTGCAGCAGTTGTTCTCGCCTGCCCTGTGGCAGACCCAGGATTCTTCTGGGTCGAATGGGGCAGCGCCGACAGCACTCCCGGACACGGCCTCTGGACAGCGTGCTGGATTGCAGCAGCCGGTCTAGCCCTCGTCTACCCGTCACGCACCCGGAACCCGAGTATTCGCACAAACACGCCGGATGGAGCAGCTACTACACCGTCCGTCGCTATCTGATCGTTCGGCCCGGTGCACTCCGGGCTGAACACTGCGACGCGATTCGCTTGCGGTGACGCGCTTGCCAGTGGGTCAGGGCAGGCAGCGGAAGGGACGGCGACGGCGCGCGAGAACGAGCAGTGGCCCAAAACGTCGGACCGTCGAACGATTCCCGCACGAGACGTCTCCCGTAGCGATGCCGGTGAGAGCGGCACACCTAGACTCCTGCGCATGACCGCTTCGTCATCCGTGGACGTGCCGCGGCGCCGACGCCGTTCGGCTCGTCGCCGCCTGTCCTTCTTCGGTGTCCTCGGCGAGCTGCTGATGACCGCAGGGGTCCTCGTTCTGCTGTTCCTCGCCTGGCAGCTGTGGTGGAACGACGCCGTAATCGCAGGCCGGCAGGAAGATCAAGCGGCCGAGCTGCGCCAGAGCTGGGGTGATGACGCCCCGTCCGCTGAGGCGCCGTCCGAGCCGAGTGCTGAGCCGGCCGCCCCCGGCGACCCAGTGATCGCGCCAGTCGCAGCTCTAGACACCACGTTCGGCAACCTCTATATCCCCCGGTACGGCGAGGGGTGGGTGCGCACGATCGCTGAGGGCGTCGACGCGGAGAACGTGCTCGACGTGGGCAGTATCGGCCACTACCCGGGAACGCAGATGCCCGGCGAAGTGGGGAACTTCGCGATCGCCGCGCACCGCTCCGCCGCCGGCGGAGGAATGCACCTCATCGATGAGCTGCAACTGGGTGATGCGATCTACATCGAGACCGCCGACG
The DNA here is from genome assembly GCF_002932325.1 of Rathayibacter sp. AY1E2. Classification (NCBI taxonomy): domain Bacteria; kingdom Bacillati; phylum Actinomycetota; class Actinomycetes; order Micrococcales; family Microbacteriaceae; genus Rathayibacter; species Rathayibacter sp. AY1E2. The sequence continues at coordinate 15,831 of NZ_PSVO01000020.1, read as the reverse complement.
GCTGGTACACCTACCGGTTCCGGAACCTCGAATACGTGCAGCCCTCCGAAGTGCAGGTCATCGATCCGGTCCCCTGGACGAGCGACGTCGCTCCGACCGACCGCCTCATCACGATGACGAGCTGCAATCCGCTGCTGTCGACCGCGGAGCGGATCATCGCCTACGGCGTCTTCGAGTCGTGGCAGCCCCGCTCCGCCGGAGCGCCCGCCGAGCTCGCCGCGTCCCTCGCGACCTGACGTCCGGCGTGGTCGCCGGCGCCCTGACGAGGGCGGCGAGCCGATTTCGTGCTGCGGCAGACGTTTGCGGGTCGGGTGGACATGTACAGGATGAACCCGCTTTCGAAGGAGCCCGTCATGACTGCCGCCCCTGACCGAGACCCCCTGGACGTCCTGCTGAATGAGTCCAGCCCCCGCACATCGACAGTGACGGACGACGTCGCCGCCGAGCTGGCCGAGCTGCAACAGCTCGCGGCGGCAGAGGCCCGCGTCAGCCGCCACCGCTGGGCCCGTCCTGCGGTCGCCGGAGTCGCTTCGCTGGTACTACTCGGTGGCATGGCGACAGCGGCCGCCGCGGCGACGGGCGCGTGGTCGCCGTGGGCGGAGACGCCGGACGCCTCGATCACCTATTCGCTGCCCAGCGGTGTCCAATGCGAGGAGCGCATGGGAGACGTTCAAGGGACCGATCCGGCGGCCGTCGCCGTAGTCGAGAACTTCTACCAGACGACCGACATCGACGCTCTCCTCAGCGACGGTGCGCTCGAGGAGACCGTCGCGCAACTGCGCACCGAGGACCAATCCTTCATCAACGCTGACGGATCCCGCACGTCGGCCGGCTACGGCACCGAGTTCTACAACGCCGACCGGGAGTACTCGACCGCGGTTGGACGCATCATCAGCAACGCCCTCGACGCCGAACTCACTGCGCAGAACGTCGACGTCGACGCCGCGAACATCAGCATCGCCGGCGAAGCCCACTGCCCCGGAGCGACCTGGTGACCCGCAGGAAGATCGATGAGGCGGAGCAACTCACCGAGGCCCTGCGCGTCGCCTCGCCCGACCTGCTCAAGTACCTACAACGCCGCCTCCCTCTCGAGGACGCCGCCGACGCGCTCGCGGACGTCATGCTCACCGCATGGCGCCGTGTCAGCGCCCTCCCCCGCACCGCGGAGGAGTCGAGGATGTGGCTGTTCGGCATCGCCCGGAACGTCCTCTCGAACAGCACTCGCACCGAGAGCAGACGAGCTGACCTCTCCGGCCGGCTCCGCGGCGTCCTCGCGACCGCTCCCACGGAGGGACGCCCAGCCGACGAAGGAGTCGACGTGCGCGACGCGATCGACAGGCTCGCGCCAGAACAGGCCGAACTCGTCCACCTCATCCACTGGGACGGCTTCTCCATCACCGAAGCAGGACACCTCCTCGGCGTCCCCGCGTCCACCGCACGTACCCGCTACCAACGAGCACGAGAAGACCTGCGGTCGACCCTGGCGACATCACCAGCACGCGATGACGACGCCAAGCCCCTCCGAGCGGTCCGCTGAAAGCGTCCCGCAGATCGATCCCCTTACGGGACGCGCGCCATCGAAGTGGCACTTTGTGCCGGACCCATCGCGGGGCTCTGCGGCCAGCGAGGATCCGTGGTGTGAGCATCAGCATCGACGGGGAGCACTACCTACTTCTGCGAAGCGCCTTTTGGGCCGAGACGCCGGATGTCATCGGGATCTACGGCTGCGCCGAGCGGGCCCGGGAAGCGGCCGGGGAAGCAGTGGGCGCGTCGCCCGGTCCCGATCGATGGGTTCTTGAGACGTGGAGCGGAGGTGAGCTGCGCAGCAGCGTTCGGCTCGGATGACGTTCGGGCAGCACGCTGGTGGCTCTACTGTGGCGGTGCGGTCGAGAAGTGGGGACTTCGCCGTGAGCAGCACCCGCAGGCTCAGCGGTGCTGCACCCAGATGTTCGGCTCCACATAGATCCCCTCGTCCGCGTCGCGGTCGACGCGCAGCGTCGAGAGGCCGCCGGGGATGACGTACTCCCCTGACGCCGGCAGGGCGATTCCGGTCCACTCCTCCCACTGGGCGACCGTGCCGGTCATCACCTGCGATCGCGGGGCGACGTCGAGGATGGTCGCTCCCATTCGCACGTGTGTGCGCAGCCACGGGTCCAGCGGCAGCCCGTCCTCTCGGGTCCAGGCCGCGTAGACGTCGATCGGGGTCAGCGGGTAGCGCGGCTTCATCGTCGGGCGCAGCGGCACGATCACGTGGTCGTAGCCGACGGTGATGCTGAGGTCGCGGAACGCGCCGAGCAGCGTCCCGGCGAGGCCGGCGCCGGTGCGGTCCGGGTGCACCTGCGCGGCGCAGACGACGAGGGTCGTCGCCTCGCCCTCCTCCTCGAGTGACCGGCGGAGGGAGTCGCCGTACCCGGCAGGCAGACCCTCCCGGGTGACGTCCCACCGGATCGGCACCGCCCAGCCCGCAGCGACCGGCACGTCTTCATCGAGGACCACGAGCTCGAACCGGGTGAACTGTTCGCGCACCTGCGGCAGGTGCTCCTCCGCGAGGCGGTCGGCAGAGATGAACGCCAGCCACCCCGAGCTGAACAGCGCCTCTACCTGCGCGTCGTCGCGCGCTCGCGCGCTCAACACCTCTGTCGACGTCATGGGCTCAGTCTGCGCGCAGGACGGCCGGCAGAAGATTCCCAAGCGGACGCGACGCGATCACGTCCTACATTCAGCACCCGAAGGCTGCAGAGGGTGAGAGCGAGCCCACCTAGAGTGATCAACGTGCCCTCGCTGACAGACCATGACGCCGAATACCGAGAGGTGCTCATGTCTCCCTTGCGCACCAGTTCCGGCTACCTCCCCAAGATGGGTGGAGGGGTTGAGGTTGACCTTGACGGATTCACGAGCCTCTACGGGTCCGACCCGCTGTACCACTGGATGGGTTTTGACTCGCCACTCATGTTCGCCGCACACAAGGCCGCTGGCGGGATGACCTCGCTCTACCGGCAACTCGGCATTGGAAGCGAGCGATTGGTCCGCCACGTACTCCGCGACCAGCTCGCCCTGTCCGAGGAACAAGTTCGATGGAGCTACGAGTTTCCATACGGGGGTGCAGTACGACTGATCACATTGGATGGCCGTATCGAAATTGACGCCGTGAAGGACACAGCGGCAGCCGAGCGTCTTAGAAATTGGATTACTGAACAGCAAAAGGCCCTCAAGATTTCGGTACCTCTCCGTGGTGCCGTATTAGAAGTCCGTCAAGGCTACAAGAGCGCCGACAGTAAGCGTCAAAATGGAGATTTGGCTTCCTCCGTACAGGCCGTAGCTCACGGATATCTCCCGGTACTTGCCATCATGAGCACGCAAATCAATCAGACTGTTCGAAATCGATATACGTTGGGTCGATGGGCTGTCCTCGCTGGCACGACCGGCACCGCCGACACAATGACATCGACTTTTGCCTTTTTCAAGAATGTTGTGGGTTATGACCTCGCGGCATTTTTTGAGCGCAACGCCTCGGTACTACGCACAGAAACGCACGTGGTCCTCAAACACCTTTTGGAAGCAAAATGACTATTCTTGAACGAGTTGCGCGAGATAGTGTTGCGCGTAACGAGTACATGACTTTTCGCGCCAACGCCGGGGTGGGTCGACATGGTTGGCTGCGTCTTACCCCCGCCTACGGTGTCAAGGTAGTGCGCGAACGGCTCGAGCTACTCGAACCAGGGTCCGTTGTAACAGACCCGTTTAGTGGCACTGGAACCACTCCCCTTGCAGCAGCGGAGTACGGCCACCTGGGGCAATCAGTCGATGTGAATCCATTTCTTGTATGGCTTGGAAATGCGAAAACTCGCGACTATCAAGAGGATATTGAGGCGACTCTTCTTGGGGCAGTTTCAGACGTAGTTGATACCGCTCAGTCTTTTCCTGCACGAGACCGCCTTTGGCAGCCTGATATCTTTCGAATCGAGCGCTGGTGGAGCCCTGGATCCCTCCACGGTCTGCGCACGCTTCGGGCGAGCATCGACACCTACAATGGCGACATTCGCGACCTACTAGAGATATTGCTGTGCCGCACACTCATCGCAAGCAGCTCAGCCGCATTCAATCATCAAAGCATGAGCTTCAAGGATATAGCGCCTGGGACCCGCTTCAAGGCAACTGATGACGATGCAACAATTGCGCTTTTCCTCGCCGGTGCCGCTGACCTAGCTTCATCGGCCTCTTCCACCCTTGCCGGAAGTGCCGCAGTGCGACTTGGAGATTCCCGCACAGGCCTAGCCGACCTTGAACCAGCCGACCTTGTGCTCACGTCACCACCGTATTGCAATCGCATGTCGTATATTCGAGAGCTCAGACCTTATATGTATTGGACGCGCTATCTCGACGCACCCAGTGACGCGGGTGACTTGGACTGGCGCGCCATCGGTGGCACCTGGGGAACGGCGACGAGCAAGCTCGCTTCCTGGGCTGCTGAGCATCCGACGCCGATCGACTCGCAGCTTCTCGCGGTTTGCGAGAACATCTCCCGCGATGGTGGCAAAAGCGGACCCGTCCTCGCGGCGTATGTCCATAAGTACCACTACGACATGTGGCTTCACTTCCAAGCCGCCGCCGGCCACGTCAAGCCTGGTGGAAGCGTCTCCTATATCGTAGGAAACAGCACTTTTTCCGGTCACGAGGTACCTGTGCAGAAATGGTACGCGGACATGCTCTCTGCGCTAGGTTATGTCGATGTAACAGTGCAGACGATTCGAAAGCGCAACAGCAACAAAGCCCTTTACGAATACGACGTTTCTGGACGTCGGCCAAGCTTCAGCTAATGAGCCGTGAAGGCGCGTACAGCGTCATTGGGATCACAGCAGGACAGCAGAACGGCTTGATGGCACCAATCACGAAGTTAATGGAGGTCCTGGCTTGACTTGGCACAGCAGCAATTCCGATGCGCTAGAAAAACAATTGGGCATGCTGATCGACGCGACGCGACGCGAGCGAGATTTGACCTCCGCCCGATCTTCGGCAACTCAGACGCGCGCGGGAGTTTTAGTCGGCGCTGCCGGTTTAGTTGGAACTGCAAGCACCCTATCAACAGATCTTATGTGGATTCCATTGCTCGGTTTTGGAGTTGCGGTTGCCCTAGGGATTTGGGCCTTAGTACCGGACAAAGGCCACGCCGTCCCCACTCAAAATTACCTAGACAATGCTACCTCTTACACTCCTGTTGATCTATTGGAAACTATTCTGCGTAAGGAAATTGAGGCAAACGAAGCTAGTGCGAAAGTTGTTTCAGAACGCTCCTGGCTAACGATCGTTGGCTTTATTGTCTTGGTTTTGGCCTTCGGAATAGCAATCTTGTTTAATATCAACGATGCGTTAACCGAACCTAGTCCGCTAAAAGTTATGATTGTTGAGGAATGATGCCAAAGTCCACCGAGCCTTGCCCGCCTGGCTTTTACAGAACAATCTCTGGGAACTGTGTGCCAAATCCCCCCTTGGTGACCAGACTTGGAGAAAGTAAAAAACCCTCAGACTCGAAGTGATGCGGGCGTAACGGTCTACGCACCTGGGCAATCGCTACGATTCACACAGAACACTGTCGACAAAGCTTCGGGTGACCCACCAGTCGTGGTTTCAGTGTGCGGAGTCCGATGAGCATCAAGGTCAACAGTGAGGGCCAGGTGTTCCTTACTCCGCGTGCCTCGATGCGCTGACTGGCCTCGCACCGTCGACCCCAGTACGGGCGGCGCCGTCCGTAAGCTAGGCGCATGTGCGGTCGTTTCGTCGTTAAGGACAACACCGAGGGCTTGCTCCCGGACCTCTTCACGGGCGGCTTCGCCGGAATGCGGCCGAACTTCAACGTGGCGCCGACGTCGCCAGTGACCGTCGTGCGTGAGCGCGACGGGGAGCGGTCGGCGCCGACCGTGCACTGGGGGTTCGTGCCGGTTTGGGCGAAGGACTTCAAGAAGCAGCGGCCGCAGCCGATCAACGCGCGGATCGAGACGGTCGCGAGCTCGCCCATGTTCCGGAAGGCGTTCGCGACGTCGCGGGTGCTGATCCCGGCGGCCGGCTACTACGAGTGGACGGTCACGGAGACGGGGAAGCAGCCGCACTTCATCTACGAGCCCGACGCGGCCCTCGCGATGGCGGGCATCGTGTCGGCGTGGCCGGATCCGTCGAAGGCGGAGGACGATCCGGAGAAGTGGCGCCTGTCGACGGCGATCATCACCCGCGACTCGCATGTAGCGCCGGGTGAGGTCCACGACCGGATGCCGGCATGCATCACGCCGGACGGGTACGACGACTGGCTCGGCGGACACCTCGACGTCGACGCTCTGATGCAGCTGCTCGACCGGGAGTCGTACGCGGTCGCGCACGACCTCGAGCACTACGAGGTGTCCCGCGACGTGAACAGCGTCCGTAACAACGGACCGCATCTGCTCGATCCGCTCCCTCCCGTAGCGGGAGGCTAGGCGGATGACTCTCGACCCGTCGACGGATGCGCCGGCCGCGGCTGACGGTCACCCGCAGCTCGGGTCCATGCACAAGAACGGTGATCGCCGGTTCGGGATCGCAGGGGCGCGCTCCCAGACTCTTGCGGACCGCGGGACCCCGATGCTGTCGAGCCTGTACCACTCGACGGTCACTGAGCATGTGGGGGCGGTGCGGGTCGGAGACGAGCTGCGGGTGGAGTGGAACGGCACTCAATGGTGGGCGTCGTCACCGGCCGGCGTCGTCGGCCGGCTCTCCTGGTCGAAGAGCCTCCGGATCGACGCGACCCACGTCCTCGAAGGGCGAAGTCCGTACGACGACTCCGGCACTCTGCTGGTGCAGAGCGTCACGGTCGACCGGGAGGGCGCCGTGGTCGACTGTGGCGGCTACGTCGTCCCGGACGGTCACGATCCGGCCGAGTGGTCGACGTCGACGCCGGATGAGTCGGCGCGGGAGCTGCGCATCACGCTGACCCCGAGCGCGCCCGATGCGGTGGCGGCGCAGCCGCCGGCGCCGCGATCCTTTCTCCGTAGGCTCCTCGGGCGCGATCACTGGCGGGCTGCCAGCGGTCGCGGCGGGCGCCGCTGTTGGCGTCGAGCTGGCGTTCGACGTCGGCCAGGATCGCGCGGGCCGCGCTGCACCGGTGCTGGTTAGAGTGCGTCCGTGGTGTTGGTGCTGATGGACGCAGTTGTGATGACCGACTACGGGCAGTTCACGGTGACGCAGACAGGCATGTGGGACGGGGACGCGGACCGGTTCTTCGCCGGTCAGGTCAACGGCTGGGTCGCTGCGGCCGTTCCGGGCGTTGTGCATGTCGTGATGGCGCGACGGTCGGGTGGTTCTGGGGTGCGGGTCGAGCTGTGGGAGCGGGAGCCGGCGCCGAGTGATTGGGACGATGTTGTCGAGGTGTCGGCCGCGTTCCAGGACGGTGATGCCGTCCGGTGGGAAGGGTGGGGCGGCATGTCGGGCGGAGACCTCGCTCTGCCGGCGGGCAGCTATCGCGTGCGGGTGAGCGCTCAGGGCCGTGACGCCGGGAATGCTGACGAGTTCGCGGAGGGGGTGGTCGATCGGTACCTTCTTCAATTCTGGCCAGCTTCGGCAGCGCCCGATGAGGTACTCCGCACACTCAGCGAAAACGCCGAGTACTGGAACGGCGCGTGGGGGCAACGGCAATAGGGAATGCGTGACTGCTAGACATGAGGCGACTACCTTTACCTGCTTGGAGAAACCCTGATGGCGCAGAAGCTCACTCTTATCGATGACCTGGACGGCTCTCCGATCGAGGGTGACGGTGGAACCGTCACGTTCTCGATTGACGGCGCGAACTACGAAATCGATCTGTCGGCAGAGAACACCGCCGAGCTGCGCCGCGTGTTCGAGAAGTACGTCGATGCCGGCCGCCGCGTGCGGCGTGACGGCAACGCCGGCTCCTCGGCTCCTTCGCGCGGGAAGAGTGACCCGGAGCGGTTGAAGGCGATCCGGGAGTGGGCGGCGAAGAACGGCCGCAACGTCTCCGAGCGTGGCCGCATCTCTGCTGAGGTCCAGAAGGCGTACGACGACGCCCACTAGGGCGGCGTTACCGTTGACGCTCGGATGAGCGTCGGACGGGAGGAGTGCCGGTGAGTGTCGTGCGGGAGATGTCGGCCCTGTATCGCGGACCGTGGGGACGCCTGGGCGGCCTGATCACAGCGAACGCGGACGGCAGCGATCGCCAGCGCGTGCGCTCGGCGGTCGCTCGGTCGGTGTTCTCGCGCGGCGGGAAGATGATCCACTACTCTCCCGCCGCCTCGATCTTCGGGGACGGCGACGAGCGCGTCGAGCCGTCGCACGAGCTGCTGGCGTTCGCCGCGCATCAGTACGCGGTGCCAGAGGGGTATCTCACCGGCGCCGATGACAACGAGCTGCGCGACGTCGCCTTGCATCGCGCTCTGAACGCGAAGCACTTGCACGGGACGCCCGTCCCGGATTCGTTCACGGTGACGACGCGCTGCCCGACGCTCGGAGGCGAGTTGGGCGAGGCCGGCCACGCGGCGACGGCGCTGCGCACAGCGGAGCGCCGATCGCTACTTACCGCGATTCCTTACGCGCTGGTCGGTGTCGCGTTCCCTGGCCTGCTGACCTGGGCCATCTTCGCGAACGGCAACGACGGGCAGCACTGGTTCCTCGGACTCTTCTTCCTCGCGTTGACGGTGGCGAGCGTGTCGGCGGTGGCGCGGCGTGTGATCGCCGCTGTGAGGTTCTTCCGCCTGCCGCCGGCTACGGCGGAGCTGTGGTCGGACCTGCTGCTGAAAGAAGCGATCGCGACCTACTTCCACGACCTCTACTCGGAGGGGTACCTCCCGCGGGCGTGGTTTCACGACACCTTCTGCCGAAACCGGCCGATCACTCGACGGGCCTATGAGCGGCTGGGGACAGAGACTCTGACCCGCTCGATCATCACGTTCGAGGCGCTGAACGGCTTCCCGAAGCTGCGTCGAGCTCGACGGCGCCGGGACGGCGACGGGCAGCCGGCGAACTGACTTGTCTACTTGTCATCAAGTAAGCAAGTCGCCCTGGTCCCGCTGCTCGGCGGCACTCCATCGGGGTCAGTCCCAGCCTCAACTGCGAGGGTGAGGGCATGGCGAATCCCCGCACTCCCCTGGCTCGTGCCGCGCTGGTCAGCAACGGCATGGTCTGGTTCGGCCTGTCGCTGATGTTCGCCAGCATCGCGGGCGAGCAGACGTTCGCGGCGTTCGCCGGCCAGTGGTTCAACGTCCTCGGCTGGGTGCTCCTCGTCGCAGTCGCGATCGGGCTGGCCGTCGTCGGTGTGATCGAGAACCGGAACATCCGGGCGGGGAAGACGCACAAGGCGCGTCCCCGCCGCTGACCACCGCTCGAGCGCGGGTGGCCGTTCCACGCGCGTGACGGGGGGTCGAGGGGGCTCTCCCCCTCGTGCGGGCCGGCCCGTTCCGGGTCGGCCCGCACGCACGCTCAGAGCATGTAGAGGTGGTATCCGACCGCCACGCCCTCGCTGAGGGGTCCGAAGGTGTCGGCGTAGTCCTGTGTCTCGTGGCTGTTGGTGATGAGGTCGAGCGCGACGCGCTCCTCGTCGCTCTCGTCGCTCATCTCGTCGGGCTCGTCCTCCCACTCCCGCAGCACGCGGTGTCCGGAGTCGGTGACACGCCAGAGCGCCCAGAATCCGGCGAACGTGCCGACCGTCTCGCGCTTGAAGACGAGGGCCGTGGCGGTGGGCCAGGCGTGGTGAGCGGCGGCGGTGAGCAGGACGCGCACGGCGACGTGAAGGGCGCGGGTGTCGCCAGACTCGGCGGCGACGTTGACGAACACTTGCGCGGCGCGCAGCGCGGGGGTGTGTCCCCACTCATCGACGTCGGGGGCGGGGGTCGTGGTGGTAGTCATGGTGGGCCTTTCTGCAGAGTCGAGGGAGGAGGGCGGGGACCGGCGGCTGCCGGTCCCCGCGGAGCGGGCTAGTTCAGGGCCGCGGCGTCGGCGGCGGTGGTGTCGCCGGTGACGACCTGCTCGACCGGGGAGAGCGCGTAACCCCAGGCCGCGAGCTGGCGGAAGTGAGCGGCGGCGCGGGCGTCGCCGCGGCGCCAGGACTCTTTGCTCGTGTTCGCCTCCTGCCCTGCGAGGACGACGGCCAGCGCGACCAGGCGGGCCTTCGCGGGGTTCGCCTCGACCAGCGGGGCCAGCGCGTCGGCGTGGTAGCCGGAGGGCTGGGTGACGCCGAGGAGGGTGTGAGCGAGCGCGTTGCCGTTGCCCATCCCGCCCGACACCGACGAGCGGTGCGCGGTCAGTCCCAGGGCGATGACGCGCTCGGCGTCCTTCGGGAGGGTCTTCCGGGACAGGAGCGTCGCGATCCAGTCGCGGCGCACCGTCTCGGCGGCGATCCAGGCGCGGTTGTTCGCGAGGAGGATGCGGCGCTCGGCGGACTTCGCGGCCTTCTCTTCCTCCGTCTCGGGTGCGGCGGGCGCGTTGTAGGCGTAGCTGAATCCGTGGGCGGCGGGGTCCTGGATCGCGTAGGAGACGTGGGTGTTGCCGTCGTAGATGGTGCTCACGAGGACGCCCCGCGGCTCGATGGTCGCGATGTGCTCGACGGTGACGCGCTTGCCGTCCTCCGTGCGCAGCGGGTCGATGACGACCCACGCGCTGCCCTCGCCGTCGACCTGATCGCGGGTGAGGAGGGTGAAGCCTGCGGCCTCCTGGTTCGCCTCCTCCACGAGGACGGCGATGTGGCGGGCGCGCGCCTTGCGGTGGCGCTCTGCGGTGTGGGTGAACTGGCTCGGGTTGGTGGTGGCGACGGTGATGAGGTCGGCGCGGGCTTCCTCGTCGTCCTCAAATTCGAGGATGATCGCGGCCTGGTCCAGGGTCAGCTCGTGCTCGTGCAGCGCGGTCCGCGCGACTGCGGACTCCTCGACCGCCAGTCCCGCTTTCACGGTCGCGGCCTTGGTGCCGGTGCGCTTGGCGATGCTCGCGGCCGACAGGCCCTCGAACGACAGCTGCGCCCACGCGGCGGTGCGGTCGGCGGTGGTGAGTTCGGCGCGCTGGTCGTTCTCGATGATCTGCTGCACGATCCGCTCGGCGGTCTTGTCGTCGCCCTCCACGACGTAGACAGGGATCGTCGCGAGGCCGATTTCACGGCTCGCGAGGGTCCGGCGCTGCCCCGCGCGGACGATGACGTTGCCGTGCTCGTCGCGGCGTCCGAGCACAGGCGACAGGATCCCGCTCTGACGGATGGAGTCGATGAACTCCTTGGTCAGCGGGGCGCTGGTGCGGACGTTCTGCTCGATCACGAGGGCGGTCGGGTCGATGTGCTCGATGGTCCCGGTTGCGGTGGTGTTCACGATGGTTTCTCCTCAATCAATGTGCGATCATTGAGGCGACGGGTCCCGTGGTTCTAGATCAACTACGGGGCTTTTGTCGTCTTCCTGATCGTTTTTCTTTGCCTCTCCGGCGGGATGAAATCAATTGAGTGGAGTCGGCGGAGTGCCGAGCATTTCGGGCGAAATAAGGGCGCTTGCGCCCGCGTCCGAAATGCTCGGCACGTAGCAGACGGAGCGAGATAGATTGAAACCGCGGAGAGGTGAAGAAAACGGGGAAACGGGCCGCGTAGCGGCTTCCCTTCGGCGGTGCTCCGTCACCGCTGCGCGGGCGGAGCTCGCGCCCCCGGAACGGGGATGCCGGGGAGTGTGAGGGGGTCGCCCCTCACGGGCCGGCCCGGAAGGCCGGCCCGCACCGCGCGGCTACCGGTCGGCGGGCTCGTAGCAGTTGGCGCAGTCGCACGGCCCGCCGGGGTTCTCCGTCCGCTCGACGGCCGCGATCTGCGCGGCCTGCTCCGCCGGGGAGAGCGCCTGCCACCCCTCATCCACCCGCCGGTTCGACTCGATGCGTGCCGCGCGCTCGTCCAGCGTCTCCGGGGTCGGGGTGAGGAAAGCGGCCAGGGCCGCGCCGGTGTCCTGCTTCTCGGCGGGGGTGAGGAACGCGATCAGCGCGGCGGCGTAGGCGGTGCCGTCGTCGGTGACCGGGAATCCGCCGGGGGCCCCTTCTCCGGGCAGGGTGAGCGTGTTGCGGATGTGCGCGAGGATCTCGGCGTCCGCGGCGGTCGCGTCGTCGTCGGACTCGGCGCGGCGGGTGTCGAGGATGAGGGCGAGCTGTTCGGCCGTGGCGCGGCCGGTGTCGGTGGGGGTCATGGTGTGGTCCTCTCAGCGGCTCATGAACGGGGCGACGCGGCGGATCGCTGCGCGGCGAGCGTGGGTGACGCAGTGGCGGAACGAGCCGCTGGTGATGCCGTGCAGCTCGTCGGAGTGCCACGCCTCCCAGACACCGGACTTGCGGCGGGTGACGAGCACGGAGGGCGTCGTCCTGGGGTCGGTGCCCACGACGCGGATGCTCACCGCGCGGGTGTTCGCGAGCGTGAGATAGGTCTTAGCCGTGGTCTGCAATTCGGTGGCGGTCTGCATGGTGTGGGTGCTCCCTCTGGCTGATCGTTTTTCTTTGCCTCTCCGGCGGGAAGAACCGTTTGAGTGGAGGCGGCGGAGTGACGCCCATTCCGGGCGAAATAAGGGAGCGCAGCGACCGCGTCCGGAATGGGTGGCGCGGAGCCGGTGGAGCGAAATAGGTTTGAACCGCGGAGAGGTGAAGAAAACGGGGAATCGGGCCGCGTAGCGGCCTCCCCTCGGCGGTGCTCCGTCACCGCTGCGCGGGCGGAGCTCGCGCCCCCGGAACGGGGATGCCGGGGAGTGTGAGGGGGTCGCCCCTCACGGGCCGGCCCGGAGGCCGGCCCTCGCCCGCTCAGCTCGCCGCGGCCGTCTCCGCGACAGCCTCGCGGGCCGCGCCGAGTTCCGCGGCGGTGCGGTGTCCTTGCACGTCGGCGTAGGCGACGGAGTAGGGGCGCGTCCCGGCGTTCCAGTCCAGCGCGACGGTCACGGTCTTGGGGTTTCCGCGGGTCACGACGCTCCACCCGTGCTTGTGCTTGATCGCGTCGCCCTTGGCGATCGTCTCGCGGCTGTAGATCGTGACCTGTCCGGCGGCGGCCTGCGCCTCGCGGACCTCCGACCAGTAGTCGCGCTGATCTTCGAGCTGCGCGCGCTCGGCGTGCAGCCGGTCGAGTCGGTCGCCGGTGGCGGGGGCGGTCGTCTCGATGTAGCCGCCGCCGAAGTTGTGCGAGCTGCCCTCGATCTTCCGCGTGTAGCCGCGAATGTCGGTATCGAGCCGGTCGATCCGGCGGGCAACCATTCCCGGCGCGTAGCGGGATTCGGTGGTGTGGGCGGCGACGTCGGCGCGGGCGCGGGCGCGGGTGGCCTCGCGGTCGGCCTCGACGCTGCGACCCATCGCGTTGTGGGCCTTCACGATCGCGTTACGGTGCCGCGTCTCGGAGTGGTGGCCGATCTTGATCGGCTCGCCACCCTCCGGGAGCCGATCGAACGCGCGGCGCGCGGCCGCGTCGGCGGTGTCGGCATCCGCTGCTCGCCGGTCGGCCTTCGCGTCGAGCGCGTCGACGCGGGCCGCCTGACGCTCGATGGTCGCCGCCTCCGCCTCGGCAGTCGGGCGGAACGTCTCTTCGGCCTCGATGGTGACCTCGTGTCCGGCGTCGCGCAGGGCGGTCGCGGCGCGGTTGATGGTCCACCACTTCGGCAGGCGGTCCCGGGACTGCGGGACGTACCAGGCGCCGATGGAGCGACCCCAGCGCCAGCCGGACGCCTTCAGGATCTCGGCGGTGCCGTCCCCGCGGCTGGTGCCCTCGATGAGGGTTCCGGCCTCGGGGGTGTGGGTGATGGTGAGCATGCTCTGTCTCCTTCTCGTCTCGGGGGTTCAGTCGTTGTCGCGGTAGTCGGCGGGCGTCTCGCTGCGGTCGTGCAGCGCGTACGCGGCCGGGAACAGGTCGAGCGCTCGCGCGACGTCGACCGGAACGACGACGTAGGCGCCGGAAGCCATGTAGCCGATCCGGCCCTCCCCCACGGGCTCGACGGGCTCGAAGTGCTGCAGCGTCACCCCGGCGACCGCTCCGCTGCGGGTGACCAGGTGCACGGCAGGGGTCTGCTCGGTCACCGGGTCGCGGCCACCGGCGCCGACGATGACCACCTGACGGGCGGTCCGGCTGATGCCCTCCGTCCCGGGTCCGTGGTACTCGCTCGTGATGACCTCGGTACGGGTGCCGCGCTGCTGAGTCATGGTGTGTCTCCCTCTGGCTGATCGTTTTTCTTTGCCTCTCCGGCGGGAAGAACCGTTTGAGTGGAGGCGGCGCAGTGACGCCGCTATCGGGCGAAATAAGCCCGCAGGGCGCGTCCGATAGCGGTGGCACGTAGCCGGTGGAGCGAAATAGGTTGAGACCGCGGAGAGGTGAAGAAAACGGGGAAACGGGCCGCGTAGCGGCCTCCTACCGGCGGTGCTCCGTCACCGCTGCGCGAGTGCAGCTCGCGCTCCCCGGAACGGGGAATGTCGGGGAGTGTGAGGGGGTCGCCCCTCACGGGCCGGCCCGAAGGCCGGCCCGCCGCCTCTCAGCTCTCGTCGTCGCTCTCGTCGTCGTCGGCGTCGAGGATCGCGGCGATGCGGTGCGCGGTGGTGAGTACCCGCGCGGCCGTCTCGCGGATCGTGTCGGCCTTGCAGTCGCTCCACGTCGCGACGTAGCCGACGCTGTAGGCGCTGGTGTCGAATCCGACGAGCCCGGCGACGACGAACGCGACGGACTCGGCTTCCGTCTCCATCAGCCCTCGGTGCTGCGCGTACTCCTCCAGGTCATCGACGTGACCCATCAGCACGTGCGCGGCCTCGTGGATCAGGGTCTTTGCGGCCTGCTCCGGCGACAGGCTGGAATCCACGACGACCGTGCGCTCCTCGGGGGCGGCGTAGCCGTTCGTTCCCTGCGGCAGCGGGCGGCGCTCGACCGTCCACCCCTCGGCCTCGAGAGAGGCCGTCAGCGGCGCAATGACGCCGTGATCGTGCTCCCCGGTGAGCAACTGCGCGATGTCGCGGGGATCCTCGGCGCCCTCCATCAGGTCGGTCTGCTCGATCGCGAACACGGACACGAGCGGGTAGTACGTCTGGACCTTCTGCCCCGTCTCGTCGGTGCTGGTCGTGGTGCCCTCCTCGGCCTCCTCGTCGGCGGCGATCTTCCGCTGAGCGAAGCCGAAAATCTTGATCGCCTTCTCGCCCTTGCGTACCTGGCGGCCCTTGGCCTGCCACGCGCGGAACCCGGCGACGGCGGAGGCGTCGGGGCGCTGAGCGAGGATCAGCAGCAGGTTGCCCAGGCTGTAGCGGTGGAACGAGGACGCGAACGAGAGGAACCGGCGCCACTGGTCGGAGTCGCGCAGCGCCTCGACCTGCTCGGCGATGCTCTCGTGCAGCGCGGCGGCCTGCTCGCGGCGCTCCTCCGGCGTGGTCCGCGGTGCGCGCTTCTTGGCGGCGGTCTTGCGGGCGGTGGTCGTGCTGGTCATGGCGATTCTCCCTGTGCGAGGATCGACGCGACGGGTCCCGTGGTTCTAGATCAACTACGGGGCTTTCGTCTTGTCTGATCGTTTTTTTGTGCCTCTCCGGCGGGAAGAACCGTTTGAGTGGAGGCGGCGGAGTGACGCCTATTCCGAACGAAATAAGGGAGCGCAGCGACCGCGTTCGGAATAGGTGGCACGTAGCCGCTGGAGCGAAATAGGTTTGTACCGCGGAGAGGAACAAAAAACCTCGAAGCAGCGCCGCGCAGCGGCTCCCGGTCGCCGCAGGCGATGTGCGCGAAGCGCACCCCGCCCCGCGGAACACCGGGGAGGGTGAGGGGCCGGCCCCTCACCCTCCCCGGTGTTCCGCGGGCCGTCGTACGCTTCGGACACCTCGCCCGCAGCGAACAGGACACGCCTCGCGGCG
>NZ_PSVO01000002.1:0-316345 GCF_002932325.1 Rathayibacter sp. AY1E2 | reverse complement strand
GCTCATGGGGGACCGTTCTCGAGGGGGAGGACGGTGGGGGAGCCGTCGGTGCTGACGCTAGGGGAGCGGCGCCCCGAATGACCCCGAACGGGTGACCCCAGAACGGGCCGGATGTGCGCGACGGCAGCGGATCCGGTCGTCCGGCGGGCGGAACCGTTTGGAAGGCGAGCGTCCTCTCAGCCGCCTGCCACCGGCACGATCCGCAGCCGGCTCATCGCCCAGACCAGCGCCCCCGACGCGAGGAACGCGACCGCGATCCCGACGACGAACACCGACACCTGCCCGTACCCGGTCGCGGGATCCAGGAACGGATAGGGCACCCAGCCGTCCGTCGCTCCGCGGATCAGCACCACGACGAGCCAGACGATCGGGTAGACCACGACCAGCCAGAGCCTGCGCCACGGCAGCGGAGGGCGATCCGCGAGCAGCAGCCAGTCGAGCAGTCCGTAGACGGGGAACAGCACGTGCATGACGGTGTTGGCCCACGGCAGCGCCACTCCGCCCGCCACATCGGTGAGGAGGGTGTTGTAGACGAGGCCGACGACGATGATGTACCCGGTGAAGGCACCCCGCACCAGTAGGAGCCCGCCGGGCGCAGGACGGCGGCGGAGCGCGAGCACGGCGGTGGCTCCGAGCACGACGGCCAGCACGATGTTGCTCTGGATGGTGAAGAAGCCGAAGAAGTTGAACGGGTTCAGCGGCGTCCGAGAGGTGGTGTCGACGGCCGTCGCGATCACGGCGACGAGCACGGCGGCGGCCACGAGGAGGCGGAGGAGCGCGACCGGCACGCGGGCCGACTCCGCCCGGGAGGAGGAAGCGGGCGGCGTCATCGCTCGAGCGTAGCGCCGGAGCGCCTACCCTGTCCCCGTGCTCACGATCGGTGTCGACCTCGCTGCGGAGCCGGTGCGCACCGCTCTCGCCGCCCTCGAGTTCTCCGGCGGTCGGGCCGTCGTCCGCTCGCTCGCCCTCGGCGCCGAGGACGCGATGATCGTCGAGGCGTCACGGGACGCGGCGGTCATCGGGATCGACTGCGCGTTCGGCTGGCCGGTGGAGTTCGCGGCGTTCGTCTCCGCGCACACGCGGCGGGAGGTCTCGCCGCGGACGCTCGCGGGACGCGACTGGCGCCGCCGCCTCGCGTACCGCGAGACGGACCGGGTGGCGCGCGAGGTCACGGGTCGGTGGCCGCTCAGCGTCTCGACCGACCGGCTCGGGATGACCGCGATGCGCTGCGCGGAGCTGTTCGACGCCTTCGCCGCGAGCGGGGAGGACGTCGACCGCTCCGGGCGCGGACGGCTCGTCGAGGCGTACCCGGCGGCGGCGCTGCGGCTCTGGGGAGTGGACACCACGGGGTACAAGACGCGACCGGAGGCCGTGGCGCTCGCCGTGGAGTCGCTGCGACGGGCCGCGCCCTGGCTCGATGTGCCGGCGCCCGCGCTCGCGCTGATGAGCCGCTCCGACGACGCGTTCGACGCCGTCGTCGCCGCTCTCAACGCCCGCGCCCACGCCCTGGGCGCGACCATGCCCGTGCCTCCCGAACTGCAGGAGGCGGCGGAGGCCGAGGGGTGGATCGCGGTCCCGACCGGATCGCTCGCGGAGCTCGCGGGCTGATCCGGCCGTCTCGACGGGTGTGAACTCAGGCCGGGATCTTCGCCCCCAGCAGGCCGGCGGCGACCTCGGCGGCCCGCTCGGCCTCCTCGACGGTCGAGAAGGGTCCGGTGGGGACGAGGGAGGGCGCGGTGGTCAGTCGGGCGTCGATCTCGAGTCGGAACCGGGGCAGCTCCGCCCCGGGAACGACGACGATCCTGACTCCGTTCCGGCTCCATCGCGCGGGTTGGATAGAAGAAATCTGTGTCATGGTGCTCTCCGCTTTCGCGATCATCCGCACGGGTGGCTGACGCCTCGACCGTGCACGCTTCACGCTACGTCCGGTGCCCGTCTCTCCGAACGGGCTTGACCTCTCAGGCTCGTCGGGCGTAGCGCCTCACTGCAGTCGGTCGAGGGTGTCGCTGATCCGCCGCAGGCACTCGATGAGGACCGACACCTGCGCGGCGTCCAGGTCGGCGAGCACCTCGCCCTCGGCGGCGACGAGATTCCGCATCGCCTCGTCGACCCGCTTCATGCCCCGCGGGGTGAGCGAGACGATCTTGCTGCGCGAGTCGGCGGCGTTCTGCTCGCGGACCACGAGCCCGCGAGCCCCGAGGCGGTCGACGCGGCTGGCGAGGTTGCCGCTGGACAGCGCGAGGTGCGTGGCCAGGGCCGAGGGCGTCATCCCGCCCTCCCCGCGCTGCCGCAGCAGCGAGAGGAGCTCGAACTCCCACGGGGCGAGATCGCTGACGGCGAAGGACTGCCGCCGCACCTCCTGCACGCGCGGACTGAGGCGGCGGAGGCGGGAGACGACGTCCAGAGGCGCGAAATCGAGGTCGGGCAGGGCCCCGGCCCACGCGTCGATCACCAGATCGACATCGTCGTCTTCGCGCATGCCCCGATTATCCCCGCACGGCGCGGGCGCCGACGACGGGTGGTCCGGGGAGGCCGGCGGGCCTAGCCTGTGCGGACGACGGGCGGGCCGGTCAGGCGCGGGCGGCCCGGACGTAGGCGACGATCGCGTTGGCGTGGCCATGGCCCAGGCCGTGCTCGGTCTTCAGCCAGGTGACGACCTGCATGTGCGGCTCGGAGCGCAGACGCTCGTCGGCGAGGTCGAGCCAGTCCTGGACGGGACGGCCGTAGGTCTTCTCGATGCTCGGGAAGTACGAGGCCGGTCCCTTCGGCTTCGCACCGTCGGCGGGCGGTTCGGGAGCGAGCACGCGGTCGGTCATGCGGTCACGATAGCGAGCCGCGGTCAGGTCGTGTAGGCCGAGGGGTCGAACCGGCCGAGCTCCTCGCGGAAGGCGAAGGCGAAGTCGGGCCAGAGCAGGGTGAGTCGCCGGTTGTCGTCCAGGTACCAGCTCTCGCAGCCGCCGTTGGTCCAGACGGTGTCGGCGCTGAGGGCGTCGAGGCGGGCGACGGAGGCGGCCTCGGCCTCGGCGGTGACCTCGAGCCGGTCGGCGCCGGAGACGGCGAGGTGGTCGAGCGCGGCGAGCACGTAGTCGATCTGCGTCTCGATCATGTGCACCGCGGAGTTGTGGCCGAGGCTCGCGTTGGGGCCGTTGACGACGAAGAGGCTCGGGAACCCGTGGACCGCGGTCGACTCGTACGCGACCATGCCGTCGGCCCAGCGGTCGGCGAGGAGGACGCCGCCGCGGCCGCGGATGCGCCGGGCGAAGGGCGGCCGCGTGGAGTGGAAGCCGGTCGCGAAGACGAGCACGTCGACCCTGTGCGGGACGCCGTCGTCGCCGAGCGCGGCGCCCTCCTCGATGCGCCGGAGCGGACCGGGGACGACGCGGACGTGCGGCTGCGCGAGAGCGGGGTAGTAGTCGTCCGAGAGGAGCACGCGCTTGCAGCCGATCTCGTAGTCCGGAGTCAGCACGGCGCGGAGCGCGGGATCGATGATCTGCGCCTCGAGGTGGCCGAGCGCCTCCGCCCGCAGCCGGTCGATGGCCTCGGGCACGGCGACGCGGCCGGCGAAGCCGAGCTCGGCGCGCCAGAACAGCTCCTCGCGGAGCCTCGCCAGGGCCCCGGGCGCGCGGGAGAGGGTTCGGCGCTCCTCCGGCGGGTACGGGCGGTTCCGGCGGGGGACGACGTACGGGGCCGAGCGCTGGAAGAGCACCACCTCGGCGGCGCGCTCGGCGAGGTGCGGCACGATCTGCACGGCGGAGGCACCCGAGCCGACGATGCCGACGCGCTTCCCGTCGAGATCGACGTCGTCCCGCCAGCGGGCGGAGTGGAAGGCAGGACCCGCGAACGAATCCAGGCCCGGGACGGCCGGGAGGCGTGGCTCGGAGAGGCGCCCCGCGCAGATGAGGAGGACCGCGGCGGAGTAGTCGCCCCGGGAGGTGCGCACCCGCCAGCGGTGCGCCTCCTCGTCGAAGACCGCCTCGAGCACCTCGGTCCCCAATCGGAGTCGCGGCGTCAGACCCTCCTTCTCGACGACGCGCTCGAGGTAGGACTGGATCTCGGCCCCGGGGGCGTAGAACGCCGACCAGTCGGCCTCGGGGGCGAAGGAGTAGGAGTAGAGGTGCGAGGGGATGTCGCAGGAGACTCCGGGGTAGACGTTGTCCCGCCAGGTCCCGCCGATCCGCTCGGCGCGCTCCAGCACGACGAACGAGGTCCCGCCGCGGCGCTCCAGGCGGACCGCGGCTCCGAGCCCGGCGAACCCGGCGCCGATCACGACGACGTCGACGTCCATCAGACCGTCGTCCTCGCCATGACGCTGCCCGCCGGGTCGCGGTGCGGATCGGCGAGGAAGTGCTCGAGGACGGCGAGGAGCTCGGCGGGCCGCTCGGCGAGCACCGCGTGACCGGAGTCGAGGACGACGTAGCGGGCGTCGTCGATCGCGCCGAGCAGGGCCTCGGCGCCCTCGACGCCGGCGACGGCGTCGGCGGAGCAGCCGACCACGAGGGCGGGAACCCGGCAGTCCGAGGCGGCCGCAGCGACGTCGGCCTGGGCGGAGGCGGCGAGCATCCGCGCGGCGTCGGCGCCCCACGGGGAGGAGGCGGTGGCCGAGCGGACGGCGAGGAGCCGAGCGGCCTCCTCCTGCGCGTCGGGCGGCAGCATCGGCCAGAGGCGCGCCGTGCGGAGGAGGCGCTCCGTCGGGCGCAGCCATCCGGCCACGAGGGCGAGGGCGCGCACCCGCCGATCGCCCGCGGCGAGGGCCACGGCGGCTCCGAGCGAGTGGCCGATCAGGACGGCCTCCTCGGCGCCGAGCGCGTCCAGGGAGGCGCGGACCGCGGCGGGTCCGTCGAGCCAGGGATCGCCGAGATCGGCGAGCTCGAGCGCGGCGACGCGGTGGCGCCGCGCCAGCATCGGCAGCAGTAGCCCGGTGTCGCTCCGCGCGCCCCGGCCGACCCCGGTCAGCAGCAGGACCGCGCGCGGGCTCTCGGCGCCCGCGGTCAGCAGCCGCACGGTGGCGCTGCCCGACTCGATCCGCTCCTCCCGGACCAGGTCGGCCTGGCGCCGCAGGTACTCGGAGCGGGTCATGACGCCCGGCGGGTCCCGCGGACCGGGAGGCGCATCCGCTGCGGACCCGCCGCTGCGACGGGCTCCGCCCGCAGCGCCCTCTCCGGCGCGACCACGCCGTACGTCGTGGTGCGCTGGCGCCAGCCGCGGCCGATCTCGCCGCTCAGCCGGGCGACGGTCGCGATGTCGAGCGAGCGGTAGGCCTCCGCTCCGGCCTCGGGCCGCAGGGCGCCGTCGAGCAGCAGGCCGCCGAGGTCGTCCGCCCCGCCGCGGAGGAGGACCTGCGCCGCGTGCAGTCCGAGCTTGGTCCAGGCGGTCTGCACGTGGGCGATCCGGCCGTGGAGGACGAGCCGTGCGACGGCGTGCACGGCGCGGGTCTCGCGGAGGGTCGGCCCGCCCCGGCTCGCGCGCACCACGGAAGGAGGCGCCTCCGCCGGGACGAAGGGCATCGCGATGAACTCGGTGAAGCCGCCCGTCTCGTCCTGGATCGCCGCGAGCGTGCGCAGGTGCGCGAGCTGCTGCTCGGGGGTCTCGACGTGTCCGTAGACCATGGTCGAGGTGGAGCGGAGGCCGCTGCGGTGCGCGGCCGTGATCGCCTCGCGCCACTCGGCCACGGTCGGGTCCGTCCCCTCGCTCAGGACGGTGCGGACGTCGTCGTCGAGGATGCGGGCGGCGGTCCCCGGGACGGAGTCCACGCCGGCCTCGCGCAGAGCGTCGAGCATCGCGGGCAGGGTTCGGCCCGTGCGCCGGGCGACCTCGAGGATCTCGCCGGGCCGGTAGGCGTGCAGGTGCAGCGAGGGCTGCCGCTCCTTCAGCGTGCGGACGATCAGCAGCAGATCGTCGCCCGGGTGCTCCGGTCCGATCGCGCCCTGGAGGCAGAGCTCGGTGGCGCCGAGCGCGACCGCCTCGTCGGCGAGCTCCTCCAGCCGCTCGACGGTCAGCCCGCCGTCTCCCCAGAGGGAGGTGTCGATGTTGCGGTTGACGACGACCGAGACCTCGTCGCCGGCGGCGTCGTGCCGCAGGTCGTCCGCCAGAGCGGAGAGGGCGTCGAGGTCGTCGCCGTCGGCTGCGAGCAGGGCGAGGTAGTCGGCGTCCTCGAGACCGGCGGGGTCCGTCTCCGCCCGGGCGAGCACGGCGCCGAGGGCGGGCGCGACCGGTCGGGGCAGGGCGTCGAGCGAGTCGCGGTAGGGCCGGGGGAGGACCGCTGCCGCCTCGTCGGCGAGCCAGGTCCCGCGGTCGGCGAGCGCCTCGACGTAGGGAGCGACCCGCGGATCGATCCAGGTGGCCGAGTCGCGGAGGTACTGCGGGTGGGCGGTCAGCCGCTCGTGCAGCCGGTAGCCGGCCGCCGCGGTGAGCCGCGCGAGGTCGTCGATGTTCGGCCAGGGGCGCTCCGGATTCACGTGATCCGCCGTGAGCGGGCTGACACCGCCCCAGTCGTCGACCCCGGCGCGCAGCAGCAGCCCGAGCTCCTGCTCGTCGGTGAGGTTCGGCGGCGCCTGGATCGTCGCCTCGGCGCCCAGCACGAGGCGCGCGACCGCGACGTTGGCCACGTACTCCTGCAGCTCGAGGTCGACCTCGTTCTGCATGGCCGTCCGCGGCTTCGCGCGGAAGTTCTGAACGATGCACTCCTGCACGTGGCCCCACCGCTCGTGGGACTCGCGGATCGCGAAGAGGGCGTCCGCCCGCTCCGCCGCGTTCTCGCCGATGCCCAGCAGCACGCCGGTGGTGAAGGGGATGCGGCTGCGTCCCGCGTCCTCGAGCACGCGCAGGCGCAGCGCCGGGTCCTTGTCCGGGGAGCCGTAGTGCACGCCGCCCTTCTCGGACCAGAGGCGCTCGGCGGTCGTCTCGAGCATCATGCCCATCGAGGGCGCGACCGGGCGGAGCCGCTGCAGTTCGGCCCACGACATCACGCCGGGGTTCAGATGCGTGACCATGCCCGTCTCGCTCATCACCAGGACGGCCATCGCGCGCACGTACTCGAGCGTCGAGGCGTAGCCGTGCTCGGCGAGCCAGGCGCGGGCGACCGGCCACCGGTCCTCCGGGCGGTCGCCGAGCGTGAACAGGGCCTCCTTGCAGCCGAGCGCGGCACCGGCGCGGGCGACCTCGAGGATCTCCTCCGGCTCCATGAAGGTCGACTCGCGCTTGGCCGCGAGCCCGCCCGGTGTCTCCACGAAGACGCAGTAGTGGCACCGGTCGCGGCAGAGCTTGGTCAGCGGGACGAAGACCTTCCGAGAGTAGGTGACGACGCCGGGCCGTCCGCGGCGGGCGAGTCCGTCGTCGCGCAGGCGGCCGGCGGCCTCCAGCAGCAGGTCGAGGTCGTCGCCGCGCGCGCCGAGGAGCTCTTCTGCGGTCTCGCGCGTCAGCGCCTCGCCGTGGTCGAGCCGGGCGAGCAGGGTGGCCGTGGTCATGCGGGAGCGGCCCTTCCGAAGGGGGTCGTGGCGGAGGCGGAGGTCAGAGCGCGCGCAGCCGCGGCGCGAGGTCGCGCTCGAAGGCGTCGAAGAAGCGCTGCTGGTCGTCGCCCGGGGCGTGGAAGACCAGGTGGGTGAAGCCCGCGTCGACGTAGGGCTTGATCTGCGCGACCGTCTCCTCGGGGTCGGAGCCGACGATCCAGCGCTTCGCGACCTGCTCGATCGGCAGCTCGTCGGCGGCGCGCTCCATGTCGACCGGATCAGTCAGCGAGTGCTTCTGCTCCGGCGACAGCGAGAGCGGCGCCCAGAAGCGCGTGTTCTCGAGCGCGAGCGCCGGATCGGGATCGTAGGAGAGCTTGATCTCGATCATGCGGTCGATGGTCGAGGAGTCGCGATCGGCCGCCGCGGCGCCCTCCTCGACGGCGGGGAGCAGCTTCTCGGTGTAGAGCTCCATGCCCTTGCCCGATGTGCAGATGAAGCCGTCGCCCGCGCGGCCGGCGTACTTGGCGACGACGGGGCCGCCCGCCGCGATGTAGACCGGCACGCCGCTCTCGGGCTTGTCGTAGATCGACGCCTCGTGAGTGGAGTAGTACTCGCCGTCGAAGGTGACGCGGTCGCCCGCCCAGAGCGCGCGCATCAGCCGCACGGCCTCGCGCAGGCGGGCGAAGCGCTCCTTGAAGTCCGGCCAGGTCTGCTCGCCCGCGCCCTGGTAGCCGGTGGCGACCTCGTTCAGCGCCTCGCCGGTGCCGACGCCGAGCATGATCCGCTCGGGGTAGAGCACGCCGAGCGTGCCGAACGCCTGGGCGATGACGGCGGGGTTGTAGCGGTAGTGCGGGGTCATCACGGAGGTGCCGAGGGTGATGGTGGAGGTGCGCTCACCGGCCGCGGCGAGCCAGGCGAGGGAGAACGGCGCGTGCCCGCCCGTGTGCCGCCACGGCTGGAAGTGGTCCGAGACGACCGCGGTCTCGAAGCCGTGCCGTTCGGCGCCGACCGCGAGCTCGACGAGCTCCCGGGCGCCGAACTGCTCCGCCGATGCCTTGTACCCGAGCGTGATCGTCATCTGCAGCCTTCGTGAGGGGTGGGACGGCTCCCGGAGCGGGAGCCGTCCCTCCATTCTGCGCCTGCCGCGGCGCCCGGCGGGACGGGTGGACGCACCCGGGGGAGGCGTGCCCCGACCCCGCGCTGGGGAGGAGCGTCAGGCCGGCGGAGCGGCGATGTTCACCATCCAGCCGACGCCGTAGCGGTCGACCAGCATCCCGAAGCGGTCGCCCCAGGGCGAGGCGACCAGCGGCTCGACGACCGTGCCGCCCTCGGCCAGGCCGTCCCAGTAGCCGCTCAGCTCGGCCTCGTCGTCGCCGAAGAGCGCGATCGTGATGCGGGCGCCGCTCTCGGCCGGGCTCGAGGAGGGGGAGTCGGAGCCCATCAGGATCATCCCGCTCGGCGTGACGAGCTGGGCGTGCATGATCCGGTCCTGGTCGGCCGGATCCGCGCTCATCCCGAAGTCGCCGAAGCGGCTGGAGCTGAGCTCGCCGCCGAGGACGTCCCGGTAGAACTCCATCGCCTCCTGCGCGGAGCCGTCGAAGCCGATGTAGGGGCTCAGTGAAGTGGGCACGGCACGCCTTTCCGTCGAGGTGCGCCCAGTATCTCCGCGTCCCGACGCGAGCACCAGGGGCGTCCTGCAGAAGGTCCGCCCCCGGTCCTCAGAGCTCGTCGCGGGTGGGCGGGTTCGCGCCGGAGCGGGAGGTCGTGATGCCGGCGACGTGCGCGGCGTGGCGGCCGATCGCGTGCAGGGCGGGGCCGTCGAGGAGCATCCCGTTCGCGGCGCCGAGGCCCTGGCGGAACGCCTCGTCGAGGATCGCGCCCATCGCGGAGTCGCCGGCGCCGATCGTGTCCGCCACCACGATCCGGGCGGCGGGCACGGTCACCCGCGTGACGGCCGAGGCCAGCAGAAGTCCCTCCGCGCCGCGGGTGACGACCGCGAGCTGCGACCCGAGGGAGAGCAGCCGGCTGAGGACCTCGTCGAGCTGCATCGTCGGGTAGAGCCACTCCGCGTCCTCGTCGCTGAGCTTCACGACCTCGCACGCGGCGGCGATCCGCTCGAAGCGCGCGAGCGCCTCGGCGTGCGCGCCGACCAGAGCCGGACGGATGTTCGCGTCGACGCTCGCCGTCACTCCGGCGGGCAGAGCCTCGAGGAGCCCGAGCACGGCGGATCCGCCCGGCTCGAGGAAGATCGCGATGGAGCCGGTGTGGACGTGGGAGGCGCCCTCCGGGTCCGCCGCCGGCGGGTTCCAGGAGAGGTCGAAGACGTAGCGGGCCGACCCGTCCGCGGCGAGGACCGCCCGAGCGGTGCTGGTGCGCTCCGAGTCGCCGTGCCGGACCTCCACTCCGGAGGCCTCGAGGTGGGCGCTGATGCGGCGGCCGCGCTCGTCGTCGGCGATGTCAGTGACGAGGGTCGCGGGTCGCCCGAGTCGGGCGAGCGTGAGGGCGACGTTGGCCGGGGAGCCGCCGACGTGCTCCGTGGCGCTGCCGTCGCGCTCGACGATGTCGATCAGCGCCTCGCCGATGACCAGGGTGCGGGAAGCCGGGCTGACGCGCTCGTCGGTGGAGGACATGCCGACATCATGCCGGGTGACGGGGTCGCCCCGCGACGCGCGGGGCCGACCGGCGCAAGCGGCTCGCGTCCCGACCGCGGTCTCAGCCCCGGGCGCGCAGGTCCGCCAGCACCGCGTCCACGGTCGTGATCTCGATCAGCGGCGCGTACAGGGACATGGCGTCGAGCGCGCGCTGGTGGTCGGCCTCGGAGGCGCCCGCGCAGGCGTCCGCGGCGACCCTGACCCGCACTCCGGCGTCCGCGGCCGCCAGCGCCGTCGAGAGCACGCAGCAGTCGGTCGAGACGCCGGTGAGCACGAGCTCGCGGGAGTCGTCGAGCTCGGCCTCGAGCTCGGGCCCCCACTTGCCGAAGGTCGTGGCGGTGATCGTGCGGTGGCCCTCGAACCCGGCCGCGAGCTCGTAGAGCCGGTCGCTCTCGGGGACGAGCGCGAACGGCCATTCGCGGTAGTAGGGGATCCACGCGCCGGCGGGCCGCTCCGGGGCGACGAAGCGGGTGGTCACGACCCGCTCGCCGAACGCCGGGAGGAGCCGGCGGGTCCCCTCGGCCGCGCGCTCGAATCCGCCGGATCCCCACGGCGACTCGGCGTCGGCGAAGACGTGCTGCAGGTCGATCGCGACGAGCAGGCTCACGCCGAGGCCTCCTGGCGGCGGACGGCCCCGCGCGAGAGGGCGAGCGTTCCCGCGAAGCCGATCACGAGCGCCACGAGGACGCCGAGGTTGGCGCCGGCCCAGTCGCCGTCGCGGCCGCCGAGCGGGCCGAGGAGGTAGCCCTCCCACTCGAACCCGGGGGAGTAGTTGACCACCAGGCCCCAGCCGACGACCGCGCCGATCAGCACGAGGGCCACGGGGACCGCCGAGACGCTGCCGTAGCGGCCGCGGGAGTCGTACAGGGCCTCCTGGTCGTAGTCGCGCCGGCGGAGGAGGAGGTCGGCGAGGAACACGCCGAGCCAGGCCGCGATCGGCACGCCGAGGGTGATCAGGAAGCCCTGGAACGGGCCGAGGAAGTCGCCCGCGACGAACACGACGTAGACCGCTCCGAGGACCATCAGCACGCCGTCGATCCCGGCGGCCACCGGCCGCGAGACCTTGAGCCCCGTGCTGAGCAGCGCCAGGCCCGAGGAGTAGATGTCCATCACGGCCCCGCCGATCAGGCCGAGCAGCGCGACGACGATGAAGGGGAGCAGGAACCAGGTCGGCAGGATCCCGGCGAGCGCTCCGATCGGGTCCGCGGCGATCGCGTCCGAGAGCTCCTGCGAGGAGCCGGCCAGCAGCAGGCCGACGACCACCAGCACGACGGGCGCGACCGCTCCGCCGATCGTCGTCCACGCGATCACTCCGCTCGTGCGGGCACCGCGGGGGAGGTAGCGGGAGTAGTCGGCCGCGGCGTTCACCCAGCCCAGCCCGAAGCCGGTCATCATGAACACGAGCCCGCCGATGACCGCGGCGGCCGAGCCCGCGGGCAGGGCGCCGACGGCGGCGAGGTCGATCCGGTCGAGGACGAGCACGACGTAGACCACGGTCAGCACGGCGGTCGCGACGGTGATCGCGAGCTGGAGCCGCATGATCAGGCGGAAGCCCGCGATCCCGGCGATCACGATGAGCGCGGCGACCACGATGAGCGCGACCACCTTGGTGAGCACGCCCCCGTCCCAGCCGAACTCCTCGAACACCGTCGCCGTCGCGAGCACCGCGAGGGAGGCCAGCACCGTCTCCCAGCCCACCGTGAGCAGCCAGGAGATCACCGAGACGAGGCGGTTGCCGTCGACCCCGAAGGCCGCTCGGCTGAGCACCATCGTCGGGGCGGAGCCGCGCTTGCCGGCGACGGCGACCAGACCGCAGAAGAGGAACGAGACGACGATCCCGATCACGCTGACGAGCGTCGCCTGCCCGAAGGAGAGGCCGAAGCCGAGGAGGAAGGAGCCGTAGCTCAGCCCGAGCACGGACACGTTCGCGGCGAACCACGGCCAGAACAGGTCGCGAGGGCGGCCGTGCCGCTCCGACTCCTGGATCGTGTCGAGGCCGTTGAGCTCGATGCCGCCGGCGGGGCGGGTGCTCGGACGATCGGGGGAGGTCATCGCGTCCTCGTTCTCACGGGTGCCGGCCCTGCGCCGGAGCTGTGACGAACCTACAGCGCCCCGCGCTCGAACAGCAGCCGGAGCGATTCGAGGTCGTCCGCGACCCGCGCGCAGTCCTCGTCCCAGTCGTCGAGGCTCATCCCGGGGCGCCGCCGCACGGTGAAGGCCACCTCGGCGCCGTCCCCGTTCACGAGCACCCGGAGCGGATTGTCCACCACCGTCCCGTCGGGGAGCGTGACCTCGTGGTCCGCGACGCCGAACGGGTTCTGCGGGGCGAAGCGCACCTCGACCCGGCCCATCGGCGAGTCGGCGAACCAGCGTCCGTCGACCTGCTCGAGCGCGGAGGAGGCGAGGCCCGCGGCCCACCGCGGGAGGTTCGCCGGGTCGGAGACGAAGGCGTACACCTCCGCGGCCGGAGCCTCGATCACGACGCCCACGGGGCGCGATTCGTACAGGGTCATCCGCTCGTCCTTCCTCTGCGGCCGGTCAGTGCTCGTCGCCGAAGCTGGCGACCAGCAGCGCGGCGAGCGCCGTCCGCTCCAGCATGCCCTCGATGCCGATCGCCTCGCTGCGCGCGTGCGCACCCTCGCCCGGGGCGCCGAGCCCGTCGAGGACCGGCAGGCCCAGCGCGGCGACGAGGTTGCCGTCGCTCGCCCCGCCGACCGCGATCTCGCGGAGGGGGACGTCGATCCGCTTCGCGACCCGCTCGGCCCTGCGGTAGAGCGCGGCGACGGAGGCGGTCCGCTCGAAGACGGGCCGCTCCCAGGAGCCGCGCACCTCCAGCCGGATGCGCGGGTCGGCGGCGGCGAGCGCGTCGAGCTCGGCCTCGACGCGGGCGGCCTCGGCGGATCCGCGGATCCGCGCCTCCAGCTCCAGGCGCACGCGGGCCGTCGTCACGTTGACCCGCGAGCCGCCGGAGACCACTCCGATGTTGACCGAGGTGCCCTCCTCCTCCCGCGCGATCGCCAGCACCCGCGGGATCAGCGAGCCGAGCTCGTGGATCGCGCTCGCCCCCTTCTCCGGCTCGACCCCGGCGTGCGCCTCGACCCCGACCACGTCGATCACGAAGCGCCCGATGCCCTTGCGCGCCGTCTTGACCGCGTCGCCGATCGCGCCCTCGAACACCAGGACCGCGTCGGCGCCCGCGCACTGCCGCTCCAGGAACGGGCGCGAGGCGGCGCTGCCGATCTCCTCGTCCCCGCTCATCACCAGGCGGACGGCCGGATGCGGGACGCCGGCGTGGCGGAGCGCGGCCACCAGCCACACCATCTGCACCAGCCCGGCCTTCATGTCGTAGCTGCCCGGGCCGCTCAGGCGGTCGCCGTCGACGGCGAAGGGCCAGGAGCGGGTCGTGCCCAGGGGCCACACCGTGTCGTAGTGGCCGAGCAGCGCCACGAACGGACGCGTGCCGCGGTGCGGTCTCGCGCCGCCGCTCGCCGGGACGGTCCAGCTGGTCGCGGTCGGCGCGTCCTGCGCACGCCGGTGCTGCACGTCGGCGTCGTGCCCGAGCCGCTCTCCCACCCAGTGCACCAGGAAGGCGTGCAGCTCGCCGAGCGCCTCGAGGGAGTCGCTGGGGCTCTCGATCATCACGAGGTGCCGGACGTCGTCGAGCATCCGCGAGCGGTTGTCGCGGAGGAAGGAGCGCACGCGGGCGGCGTCGTCGGCATCGGGGAAGGTCATCGACTCCGGAGTACCAGAGTGGGGCCGCTCGCGCGAACCGGCTGAACCGTTCGGGCCCCCGTTACGTTGGTGCAGGAAGAGGTGGAGATGTCCGAGGATCAGGCCCAGATGCTGCGTGCGCTGCACGACGAGCACGCCAGCGCGCTCTGGCGGTTCGTGCTGCGCCTGACCGGCGACCGCCAGATGGCGGAGGACGTCGTGCAGGAGGCGCTGCTGCGCGCCTGGAAGCACCCCGAGATCCTCGCCCAGGGCGAGGCCGCCGCCCGCTCCTGGCTCTACACCGTGGCCCGGAACCTCGTCATCGACGACCGCCGCAGCGCCCGCTACGCCCGGGAGCTGGGCACGGACGAGGTCCCCGAGCGCCCGACCGCCGACCGCACCGACCAGGTGCTCGACGCCTGGCTGCTCTCGGACGCGCTCAGCGGACTGAGCCACGACCACCGCGCCGTCATCGTGCACGCCTACTACGGCGGCCGCACGGTCACCGAGATCGCCGCGCTGCTGGGGATCGCCCCGGGCACTGTCAAGTCTCGGATGCACTACGGGATGCGGGCCCTCAAGCTCGCACTGCAGGAGCGGGGGGTGACGGAGCTGTGAACCGCGACCCCTCCTCCGACGACCGGCACGACGACCCCTTCCGCGACTGGGACGCCGCGTACCTCCTCGGATCCCTGACCGCCGCCGACCGCCGCGAGTACGAGCTGCACCTGCGCGGCTGCCCCGGCTGCCGCGAGTCCCTCGCCGAGTTCGTCCCGCTGCCGGGCCTGCTGGCCCACCTGCCCCAGGACGAGGCGATGCGCCTGGTCGAGGAGCCGGAGGCGGCCGGCGATCCGGCTCCGGCGGCACTGCTGACCCGCCTCGCCGCGGCCACCGACTCCGTCCGCCGCCGGACGCGGCTGCGCATCGCGGGCCTGGTGCTCGCCGCCGCGGGCGTCTCGGCCGCCGCCGCCGTCGCCCTGCCGCTCGCGATCGGCCCGTCCCTCGCCCCCGTCGAGACCGTCGGCTCGACCGTCTCGCTCGCCGCGGCTCCGGGCGTCCCCGTCGAGGCCTCCGTGCGGTTCGTGCCGCAGCAGTGGGGCACGCGGATCGACATGGACTGCAGCTGGGCCGACACGGCCGAGCAGTACGCGGGCTCGGCCGGCTACGTCCTCTACGTCACGGACACCTCGGGCGGCACCGAGGCCGTCGGATCGTGGACGAGCGCGCCGGGGACGACGATGGAGCCCAGCCTCGCCACCGGGCTCCCGCTGTCCGAGATCGCCTCGGTCGAGGTGCGGCTGCAGGGATCGGACACCGTCGTGCTCACCGGCCGCCCCTGAGCGGGCCGCCGGATTCCCAGGTGCGCGCTCGGCGGACTGAGTAGCTTCTCAGTCATGACGATCGCGACCCTCGCCCTCGCCCCCGCCTCCGTGGCGACCGCCTCCTCCTCCGACAGCATCGACGAGCTCTCCGGACTCGTCGGCGTCGCCGCGCGGGTGATCGCCGCGCTCGGAGAGGCGGGCGTCGGCCTGCTGACGCTGATCGAGACGGTGTTCCCGCCGATCCCGAGCGAGCTCGTGCTGCCGCTGGCCGGCTTCCTCGCCCAGCAGGGCCGGATGAACCTGGTGCTGGTCGTGATCACGGCGACCCTCGGCGCCTACCTCGGCGGCCTGATCCTCTACGCGCTCGGCCACCGCATCGGCACGGAGCGCTCGATCCGCCTGCTCTCCAAGCTCCCGCTGGTCGACCGCGAGGACTTCGAGAAGGCGGTCGGCTGGTTCCGCCGGCACGGCACCTGGGCGGTCCTCTTCGGTCGCCTCATCCCGGGCGTGCGCAGCCTCATCTCGCTCCCCGCGGGGGCCGAGCGGATGAACCTGCTGCTGTTCTCGGGACTGACGATCCTCGGCTCCGGCGTCTGGAACGGCCTGCTGATCGGCCTCGGCGCGGCCCTCGGCACGCAGTACGAGCTCGTCGACCAGTACGCGGGCGTGCTCGACGCGATCATCTACAGCGCGTTCGGCGTGCTGCTGCTCGCGCTCGTTGTGCGCCGCGTGCGGCGGCACCGTGCCGCGGCGCGCACCGGATCGCGCCACTGACCTGCGTCCTCGGGCGGGCGGGCGCAAGGCCCCGCGCCACCCCGCCCCGGTGCCCTAACGTTCGAGGGGTCCGCACTCCCCGACGCGAAGGAACGCCATGTCCGAGACCGCCGCGCCCACGATGTCCCGCACCTCCGTCGAGCGCTGGTGGATCATCGCCGTCTCGCTGATCGCGATCGTGCTCGGCGTCATCGCCGTCCTGATCCCCGGTCCGACGCTGCTGACCGTCGCCATCGTCTTCGGCATCCACCTGATCGCCGCGGGCGTCTTCCGCCTGCTGCTGGCCTTCACCGCCTCGCGGCTCGATGCCCGGGTGCGCTGGCTCGCGGGCCTGCTCGGCGCCCTGATCCTGGTCGCGGGCATCCTGTGCCTGTCGAACCCGTTCGAGTCGCTGAGCGTCCTGGGCCTCGTGATCGGCGCGGGCTGGATCCTCGACGGCGTCTCGAGCATCACCAGCGGCCGCACCGTCGCCGGCCCCGCGTGGCTGCCGATCGCGGCAGGGATCGCCTCGGTCATCGCGGGCGTCCTGACGATCATCATGCCCGTGCTGGCGCTGGCCTCCTTCGTCACGGTCGCGGCCATCCTGCTGATCGTCGTGGGCGTCTCGGGCCTGCTCCTGCTCCCGGGCCGCACGAAGCGCCCCGAGGGCGCCGAGGCGTAGACCGCGCGGATGGCCGATCCCGATCTCGTCCCCGAGCTGCTCGTCGCCGACCTCGACCGGAGCCTGGGATTCTGGTGCGGTCCCTGCGGGTTCCGGATCCACTACGCCCGGCCCGAGGAGGGCTTCGCGTACCTGGTCCTCGGCTCCGCGCACGTGATGCTCGAAGAGGCGGGGCGGGGCCGCAACTGGATCGCGGCACCGCTGGAGCGCCCGTTCGGCCGGGGGATGAACCTGCAGCTGCACGTCGACGACGCCGACCGGACGGCAGCGGCACTCGCCGAGGCCGGGACGCCGCTGTTCTCGCCGCTCGAGACCCGCTGGTACCGGGTCGGAGCGGAGGAGGCGGGCGTCCGTCAGCTGGTGGTGGCCGATCCGGACGGGTACCTGCTGCGGTTCCAGTCGTCGCTCGGACGCCGACCGGCCCGAGCGGACGTCCCCGTCGCTCCCTGACCGGCCGACCGCGCCACCATCCGCTCGGCTCAGGACGTCATGCCAGCGAGTGACGACCGTGACACCGCGCGGCTGGTTCCCTCGAGACATGACGCAGCACCCCGCCACCGCGACCCTCCCGCAGGTCCCGGCCGCCGCCCTCTCCGAGCCCGCGATCGACCAGGCCGCCTCGGCGGAGCACGAGCCCCTCGTCCGTCCGGCAGACCTGGTGTCGGCGCTCACGGGCGTCGCGCTCTGCTTCTTCTCCCTCTTCGTCTACGCCATCGCGCACTGGCAGTACTTCGGCACGGACGTCGACGAGGTGAGCGTCCTCGGCTGGCTCGCGCCGCTGATCGCCGGCGTCGCCTGCCTGCTGTCGGCCGTCGTGTCCGTCGGGGTCCGCGCCTCCGGGCGCCGCGCCGAGCGGACCGCGGCATGATCCCCGTCCTCGCCGGGCCCGGCCTCGAAGCCGCGGAGCAGCTCCTCGTCCGCGCCGGATGCCTCCGCCCCGAGCACCCGTGGGCGGCCGGTGCCGCCACGGAGGCAGCGCCGCGGATCGACTTCGCCGTCCTCGCCGAGCAGGCGTGCCTCCTCGACCTCTCGGAGGAGGCGGTCGCCCGAATCGCCGTGTCGCTCGCCACCGGCCGTCCCGTCGATCTGCGGAGCGCCTTCGGACATCTCGCGCGCGACCACGCTCAGCTCGTCATGACCGCGGTCGCCGCTGCCGCCGGGCACCACCGCGTGAGCAGCCGGATCCGCGTGGTCGGCGACGAGCGCCGGATCGAGACGGCGCCGCCCCGGGCCGTCTGGCCCTCCTGAGCCCCGCCCGCCCCGATCGGGCGGGCGCGCTCGCCGATCCGACCCGGCGCTCCGCGTGCCTCCGATGCTCCAGGCAGGTGAGCCGTACGGAGGTGCCGTGCCGCCGACCCGCGTCGCTACGGCCTTTCGGAGGTGCCCGGTTTAGGGTGTCCGTGTGCAACGAGTCGACGATTTCCCAGGAGCCGGACCGGTGGCGACCTCACCCGAATCCGGTGACCAGGGGGAGGCGTCCGCGCATCGGCTCTCCCCGACGGCGACCTCTCCCGTGCAGGTGACGAGCGGCGAGGCCGGCTACCAGGGCGGCAACGTGGCCGATCCGGTGTGGCAGTCGTGGCGCGACGAGCTCGCCAAGGTCGGCGGTCCGTCGCCCCTGCTCCACTTCGTGGACTCGCCCCGGACGCGCATCGAGCTCTCGACCACGCACCCCGGCGGGCTGCCCCCGTTCATCTCGGGCAAGACGACGCTCCTCTCCTCGCTCATCCGCGACGAGCTCGCCCTGCGCACAGCGAAGAACGCCGCGGGTGCGATCACCGACAAGGGGATCGAGCTGCGCTCGGTCCGCGGTATCGAGGGCGTCCACCTCGCCATCGGCCTCGCCCAGTGGCGCGCCGGCGACACGGAGTTCACCGCACCCGTGCTCCTGCGCCCGCTCGCCATCCGCCGCTACGGCCGCGACTTCGAGCTCAAGCTCAAGGGCCAGCCCTACTTCAACCCGCAGCTCGCGCGTGCCCTCAAGCAGCAGTTCGGCATCACGATCGACCCCGAGCAGTTCGTCGAGCTGGCCGTGCAGAACGGCGTCTTCAAGCCGCAGCCGGTCATCGACCAGCTGCGCGGCCTGACCTCGCACCTGCCGTGGTTCGCCGTGCACCCGCGCCTCGTGGTCTCGAGCTTCGCCGACGTGGCGGGCGACATGCTCCGCGACGCCCGGATGCTCGAGCACCCCGTCCTCGACGCCGTCGCCGGGAACCCGGCCGCCAAGCGGGCGCTGCAGCAGTCGCAGAAGGTGGCGTCGATCATCCCGCAGGACGAGCGTCCTCCGGCGACCGACAACCTCCTCCTCGACGCGGACGCCGAGCAGGAGCAGGTGATCGCGAACATCGCGGCCGGCAACTCGCTCGTCGTGAAGACCCTCCCCGGCACGGGCGGCACCCAGACCATCGTCAACGCGATCGGCGCCCTGGCCGCCCAGCACAAGCGCGTGCTGGTCGTCAGCGCCCGCCGGTCGAGCCTCGACAGCATCCACCAGCGCCTGCTCTCGGCGGGCCTGGGCGGCATCGCGGTCGGGCCCCGCACGCTCCGCCGCGACCTCATCCAGTCGATCGGCCGCAACGAGAAGGCCGCGCGCCCCTCCGTCAGCGAGATCGACGACGCCCTGCTCCGGCTGCGGAAGGTGCTGCTCGACTACCGCGGCGCGCTCTCCCGGCGCGACGAGAGCTTCGGCGTCTCGGCGCTGCAGGCGCTCGAGGAGCTCGCCCGCCTCTCGCAGCTGCGGACGCCCCCGTCGACCGCCGCCCGCCTCGACCGCCGCTCCGTCACCGCTCTCGCGCACAGCCGCCCCGAGGCGACCCGGATGCTGATCGAGTCGGCGCGCCTGGGCGAATTCCGCTACGGCCCGGGCGACTCGCCCTGGTACGGGGCCCAGTTCGACTCCACCGCCGACGCCGAGATCGCCCACGAGCTGGCCAAGCGCCTGCACCTGCGCGACCTGCCGCGCCTGCTCGACCGCGCCCAGGACGTCATCGGCCAGACGCGGATGCGCCCGTTCGAGTCGGTCGCCGAGCTCGGCATCTACCTGCGTCTGCTGCAGGACGTCCGCGAGACGCTGGACAAGTTCCAGCCGGCCGTCTTCGACCGCTCGATCCAGGACCTCATCGTCGCCACCTCGCCGCGCCGCGAGGCAGCCGAGATGTCGTCCACCAACCGCCGGCGCCTGAAGAAGCTCGCCCGCGAGTACCTGCGTCCCGGCGCGCACGTCACCGACTTGAACGCGGCGCTCCGCCGGGTGCAGCAGCAGCGGACGCTGTGGCAGCGCTACGCGGTCGCCGGCACGATCCCCGAGGTCCCGGTCGGCGTCGCCGACGTGCAGGTTGCCTACCAGCAGGTGACCGACCAGCTGAGCCGTCTCGACGAGCCGCTCGGCCGCCGCGGGACGAACCTGCAGCTCGCCTCGCTCCCTCTCGCGGAGCTGGCCTCGATGGTGTCCGGCCTCGCCGAGGACAGCGAGGTGCTCGCCAACCTCCAGGAGCGGACGACCCTCCTCGCCACCCTCCGCGACTGGGGCCTGGACCCGCTGCTCACCGACCTCTCGCGCCGCCACGTGCCGGCCGAGCTGGTCGCGGGCGAGCTGGACCTGGCCTGGTGGCGCTCGGCGCTCGAGATCATGCTGACCGACGAGCGTGCGCTGCTCGGCGGCAACACGAGCGTGCTCGACCGGCTCGAGGCCGACTTCAAGCTCGTCGACGAGGCGCACGCCGCCTCGAGCGCCGAGCTGCTGGCCTGGAAGCTCTCCGAGACCTGGAAGATCGGGCTCGTCGACTGGCCGCAGGAGCGCGACGCGCTGCGCGCGCTGCTGCGCACCGAGGCGGCGACGACCCCTCAGGAGCTGCAGAAGGCCGCTCCGCACCTCTCGCGCGTGCTCGCTCCGGCCTGGCTCGCCTCGCCGTACGAGGTGCACCGCATCGGCACCGAGACGACCTTCGACGCGGTGTTCCTCGTCGACGCCGGGGCGACCACGCTGGCCGAGAACGTCGGAGCGATCCGCCGGGCGAAGCAGGTCGTCGCGTTCGGCGACCCGGTCACGCAGACCCCCACTCCCTTCGGCCTGCGCGTCGACGAGACGCCGGAGTTCGGCTCCACCGCCTCGCGGACCGACGTGGAGGCGCTGCACGCCCAGTCGGCGCTCGCCCGACTCGGCGAGCTGCTCAACACCGTCACGCTCACCCGCAGCTACCGCGCGGGCGGCGAGGACCTGGCCGAGCTGGTCAACCGCCGCTTCTACGGCGGCCGCATCGACTCGCTGCCCTGGGCCGGCTCCTTCCTCGGACACGACTCGCTCCGCTTCCACTACATCGCGAGCGGGCACGGCATGCCCGAGAACGACTCCGGAGCCGTCGAGTCCGTCGACGCCGAGGTCGCGAAGGTGGTCGAGCTGGTGCTCGAGCACGCCGTGATCCGTCCGCGCGAGTCGCTGATGGTCATCACCGCGAGCCCTCGCCACGCCGTGCGGGTGCAGCAGGCGGTGCTGACGGCCTTCGCCAAGCGCACCGACCTGAGCGACTTCATCCTCGGCGATCGGCCCGAGCCCTTCGCCGTCGTGACTCTGGAGCAGTCGGTCGCGCAGAGCCGCGACCGCGTCATCTTCTCGATCGGCTACGGCCGGACGCCCCACGGTCGCCTGCTGTCGAACTTCGGCGCGCTCGCGGAGCCGGGCGGAGAGCGTCTGCTGGCGGTCGGGATGACCCGTGCCCGCCGCTCGATGGACATCGTCTCGTGCTTCCGCCCGGGCGACATCGACGAGTCGCGCATGCGCTACGGCATGGTCGCGCTCGCGCAGGTGCTGCAGGAGGCGGAGGACCGCGTCCAGCCGAGCGACCGCGACGACTACTCGGAGCCGATGCTGGTGGATCTCGCCGCGCGCCTCGAGCGCCGCGGACTCCGGGTCAACATCGGGCACAAGGGCAAGCTGGCCCTCGTCGCCGCGCACGGGACCCGTGCCGTGGTGGTCGAGACCGACCGCGACGTGAGCACGCAGAGCCTGCGCGTGTCGCTGCGCCTGCGTCCGGAGCTGCTGCGCCGGCTGGGCTGGCACTACCTGCGGGTGCACAACTTCGAGCTGTTCGCCGACCCCGAGGCCGTGGCCGCGCGGGTGGCCGGGCTGATCGGTGCGACCGCGGGGGAGGAGCAGACCCCTGCTCCCGCCGCCGGCGAGGCTGCTGCTCCCACCGCTGCTGCTCCCGCCGCTCCTGCTGCCGCCGCCGCTCCGGCATCGGGGGAGACGCAGCCCGTCGAGCCGCTGCCGCACGACTGATCGTGGCGCCGGATCCCGACGCCCCCGCGGGTGCCGACCGCCCGTTGCGGCGCACCCGCGGCGGCCGGCGGGCGACGCTCCCCGCGAAGCCCGGCACCGATCCGTCCCCGCACGACGCTCCGATCGCCGACCCCTCCGCACCGCCCGCGCGCCCGGACACCGGCCCGAACGACGCGCGCCTGCGCCAGGACGTCCCCCCGCACTACTGACGTCAGCCGGACCGGTCGGTGATCCGCGAGTCGAGACATGTCCCGTCGGCGACCTCGGACCTCCCCCCGGCGCGCCCCCGCTCGACGAGCGGATGGACGCGTGGAGACAGGGCCGGTCGGTCCCCGCCAAAGTCGCTCAAGGTCCCGATCGGCGACCTCCCGAAGATGCAGGTGCCGTCCGAAACGCGTGCCGACGTTTCGGACGCACCCTTCGCACAACGCTCTGCGAAGCGTTCCCTCATCGGGAAGCCGACCGCGGTCCTCTTCCGCCTCCGGCGGAAGGAGACAGAGCAACTCAGTCGACGTGCTTGCCGGAGTTCGCGGTGGTGGCGGTCCCGTTGTTGGCGAGCAGGTCGCGGATGTCGGCGAGGAGCTCGAGCTCGGTGGGGGCCTTGTCCTCCGCGGCGGGGGCGTCGGCGGCCTTCTTGGCGAACGCGGCGTTCTTGAGGTGGTTGATCGGCAGGACGAACGCGAAGTAGAGGACGAAGGCGACGATCACGAACTGGATCAGGGCCGAGACGACCGAGCCGTAGGCGATGACGGTCGGGTCCTCGCCGTTCTCTCCCGGTCGGATGGGCCAGTCCAGGGTCTCGAGGGAGGAGGCGTCGAAGATCACGCCGATGAGCGGGTTGAAGATCCCCGTCACGATCGCGTTGACGATGGTCGTGAAGGCGGCGCCGATGACCACGGCGACAGCCAGGTCGATGACGTTGCCGCGGAGGATGAACTCCTTGAAGCCGTTGATCATGATCGTTCCGTTTCTGCCGTGAGCGGTGGGTGGCGGGTCAGCTCCCGGAGGAGGAACCCGAGGAGGAGGACCCGGAGGAGCCCGAGGACGACGAGGAGGAGGACGATCCGGAGCCCGAGGACCCCGAGCCGGACGAGGAGCCGCCCGAGCCCGATGAACCCGAGGATCCGGAGGAGGAGCCGCCCGATCCCGAGGAGCCCGACGACGAGTCGGATGAGCCGGAGCCGGATGCGCCCGAGCCGGACGAGCCGGCACCCGAGGAGGAGGAGCCGCCCTCGCTCGACTTCCCGCCGGAGCGGGAGTCGGTGCGGTAGAAGCCCGAGCCGTTGAAGGTCACGCCGACCGCGCTGAACACCTTGCGCAGCGCCCCCTGGCAGCTCGGGCACTCGGTGAGCGTGTCGTCGGTGAACTTCTGCTGGATGTCGAAGGCGTTGCCGCACTGCGTGCAGCGGTAGGAGTAGGTGGGCACAGGGGGCTCCTCGGAGGCGGGTGGGGGAGAAGGAGGACGGGGTCAGTGGCGCAGGTCGACGATGCCGGAGGGAGTGACGACTCCGTCGACGGCCTGGTCGTGGACCTCGCTGGGCACCCGGTCGACGAGCTCGCTGTCGAAGACGACGGCGTAGACCGGCGGGCACTTCTCCATCGAGCCGAGGGTCTTGTCGAAGTAGCCGCGCCCCCAGCCCATCCGCATCCCCTGCCGGTCGACGGTGGCGGCCGGGACGACGATGAGGTCGACGTCGTTGATCGCGATGGGGCCGAGCAGCTGCCCGACGGGCTCGGGCATGCCGAACAGGCCCTGGGTCTCGGTGTGGCCGTCGCCGACCGCCCAGTCGAGCAGGCCGTCCTGGCGCGAGACGGGGAAGAGGACGCGGATGCCGTGGCTCTCGGCCCAGCCCAGGAACGGCCGGGTGCTCGGCTCGTCCGGAGCGGAGAGGTAGCACGCGAGGGAGCGGGCCCCCACGCGGGTGGCGAGCTCGATCAGGTGGGCGGTGATCTGCTCCGCGGCCTGGTCGCGAGCGGTCGAGGTCTGCGTGCGGCGGCGCTCGCGCAGCTCGGCGCGCAGCGCCCGCTTCTCGTGCGTGATGTCGGCTGGCATGCGCTCAGTCTAGAACCGGGCCCCGCGCCGGCCTCCGCGCGGACGACCCTGAGGGACGCTCGTCCCGGACCGCCCCGGAACGGGGTCCGGCGCCTTCCGTCGCCGGTCCTGGCGCGAAACTCCCGCGACTTCCCCCGCCGCTAAGATGGCGCCCCATGGGCACTCGAATCCGCAAAGCAGTCATCCCCGCCGCAGGTCTCGGCACCCGCTTCCTGCCGGCGACGAAGGCCATCCCCAAGGAGATGCTGCCGGTCGTCGACAAGCCGGCGATCCAGTACGTGGTCGAGGAGGCGGCGGACGCCGGCCTCCAGGACGTGCTCGTGATCATCGGGCGCAACAAGAACGCGCTCGCCAACCACTTCGACTCGGTGCCCGAGCTCGAGCAGAACCTGTCCCAGAAGAAGGACGACAAGAAGCTCGAGCACGTCAAGTACGCCAGCGACCTCGCCGACGTGCACTTCGTCCGTCAGGGCGAGCCGAAGGGCCTCGGCCACGCGGTCTCCCGTGCGCAGCGCCACGTCGGCGACGAGCCCTTCGCCGTGCTCCTCGGCGACGACCTGATCGACGCCCGCTACCCGCTGCTCTCCCGCATGATCGACGTCGCCGAGCAGCGCGACACCACGGTGGTCGCGCTGCTCGAGGTCGACCCCGACCAGATCCACCTCTACGGCTGCGCGGCGGTCGAGGCGACCGACGAGGACGACGTGGTGCGGATCACCGGCCTGGTCGAGAAGCCCTCCAAGGAGGACGCCCCCTCGAACCTCGCGATCATCGGCCGCTACGTGCTGAAGCCCGACGTGTTCGGCGTGCTCGAGCACACCGCTCCGGGCAAGGGCGGCGAGATCCAGCTGACCGACGCGCTGGAGCGCATGGCGCAGGACCCGGCCGAGTTCGGCGGCGTCTACGGCGTCGTGTTCCGCGGCCGCCGCTACGACACCGGCGACAAGCTCGACTACATCAAGGCCATCGTGCAGCTCGCCTCCGACCGCGACGACCTCGGCAAGGACCTCAAGCCCTGGCTGAAGGACTTCGTCGCCGGCCTCTGAGCCCCGGCGAGCGCTCCTCCGGAACGGACGGGACCCCCTGCTGCGGCACGGGATCCCGTCCGTTCGTCCGTTCCCCGAGAGCACGGAACGCCGCGGAGTCCAGTCCCCCTCCCGCAGTGCGGCGGAGCAGTAGGGTCGCATCATGCCGCTCCCGATCCCGACGCTCACCGAGGGTCGTGTCACCGTCCGCCCCATCCGCGTGCGCGACGCCCGCCCTCTCGAGCGGGAGCTGATCGCGAACCGGTCGTGGCTGCGCCAGTGGGAGGCGTCCGACCCCCGGGGAGGCGCCGCATTCGACGTGCGCGCCAGCATCCGCTCGCTGCAGCAGAACGCGCGGGCCGGCGGGGGAGTGCCGTTCCTCATCGACTGGGACGGCGAGCTCGCCGGGCAGCTCAACATCTCGAACATCGGGTACGGCTCGCTCTCCTCCGGGTCGATCGGCTACTGGGTGTCCGAGCGCTACGCCGGGCGGGGGATCACTCCGATCGCCGTGGCACTCGCTGCCGACCACGCCTTCCTCGACCTGGGCCTGCACCGGATCGAGATCTGCATCCGCCCGGAGAACCGGCCGAGCCTGCGCGTGGTCGAGAAGCTCGGCTTCCGCTACGAGGGCCTGCGGCGGCGCTTCATCCACATCAACGGCGACTGGCGGGACCACTTCTGCTTCGCCCTCGTGGCGGAGGAGGTGCCCCGCGGCGTGCTCCGCCGCTACCTCGACGGGCAGGTCCCGTCGGAGGTCGGCCTGCCGACCGACGCGGACCTCCGCGCCTCCCGCCGCTCGGGTCTCTCCGGACCCTCCGACGGCGCCGGTGTCCCTCCGACGGGGCCCCGGCTGATCCGCGATCCGCACGGACACACCTACCCGTAATGACGGACGGGAGTGCCCGGTGCTCCTAGCGTTGTCCGCATGAGTAGCGACTGGCTGGGCGGGGGCGTCGTCTGGGCGCTCGCCGCCGTTCTGTGGGTCGCCTACCTGATCCCCACGTGGATGCGCAGGCGGTCGTACAACGCGACCGAGCGCAACGCGGTGAGGCTGCAGCAGACGCTGCGGATCCTCGCCGAGACCGCGGAAGTGCCCGAGCACGTGCGTGCGGAGGCGACGGCCCGCGAGGTGGCGCTGCAGCAGCGCCGGCTCCGGGTGACCGAGACACGACGACGAGCCGAAGAGAAGGCACAGGCGATGGAGCTGGCACAGGCGGAGAAGGCGGCGCGCGACGCGCTGCGACGGGCGACCGCGAGCGCACGGCGGAGCACGCGGTCAGGGCCCTCGGTCCTGCGCTGGCGCCAGGGCGCCGCGCTGGCCGTGCTGGTCGGCGCGGTCGCCGCGCTGGTCGGGCTCGTGATGCTGCCCTTCGGCGGCACGGGTGCGGTGCCGCTCGTCGGCCTGCTCCTTGCCGTCGCGGGGCTCGGCACGCTGATACTGCTGGCGCCGGGTCGCCGCCGCGCTGCCGCTCCGGCCGCGACCGCGACGACGGCCGCCGCGACCGAGCGCCGGCGCGCCGAGGTCTTCGAGGCCGAGCTCGCCGAGGAGGCCGCGGACGACGCCTCCGAGGAGCTCGCCGAGGACCGTGCGAGCTGGACGCCGCAGCCGCTCCCCAAGCCGCTCTACCTCTCCCGGGGCACGGTCGCCGCCTCCGCGATGGCGTCGATCGACGCCGTGGAGCGCCTGCGCACCGCCGCGGCGGAGGCGGAGCTCGCCCAGCGCGCCGCCGCGACCGCTCCCGAGGTGGCGCCGCTGCGCGTCCCGCGTGCCGCCGCTCCCGCTCCCGAGGCTCCGCGTCCCTCCTCCCGCTTCGCCGCGATGGGCGTCGTGGACGGCGTCGACGCGATCGACCTCGACCAGGCTCTGCAGCGCCGCCGCGGGGCCTGACCCGAGTGCGAGGCGCCTGCTCGTCCGTGCTAGTGTG
Organism: Rathayibacter sp. AY1E2; assembly: GCF_002932325.1. Classification (NCBI taxonomy): domain Bacteria; kingdom Bacillati; phylum Actinomycetota; class Actinomycetes; order Micrococcales; family Microbacteriaceae; genus Rathayibacter; species Rathayibacter sp. AY1E2. Next base: position 289,500 of record NZ_PSVO01000002.1, on the reverse strand, counting down.
GACGAGTTGTTCGGGCCGGTGACGGCTCGGAAGGCACGGGTCCGTGGCGCAGTTGGTAGCGCGCTTCGTTCGCAATGAAGAGGTCAGGGGTTCGAATCCCCTCGGATCCACCATGATGCTCTTACTCGAACCCTCGACAAGAGCAATGAGATAATCGGGCAGCACGTCCAGGGAGAGCCCGCCGGTTTCGGCGGGCTCTTTCGATTGCCCCGTGCCGTCGGGGATGACGGTGGACTGTGCATGTCGTGCCTCGTGGACGAGCGCTCGGCTGTCTGAGCCGTAGATGACGTCGAACGGTGTCTGGTAGGTCGCATCGACGTGGTGCCTGCCGTCGTCGTCGGTAGTGACGAGGAGCTTGTCGAAGAGGAGCTGGTTGAGCATGCGGCGGATGTGCTCGGGGGCTTGCCGATAGGTGTTGCCTGCGTGCTGGGCGATGTCGAGCGCGATCCGGATGAGCTCGTCGGCCTCGGTGAGGTCGGCATTGAGGGCGTTGAGGCTGCGGGTTGTGGCGGCGAGTTCGGCGTCGAGGCGTTTCTGCTCGGTGCGGAGCATGTCGATGGGGATCGCGTCGTTGTAGTGGGCTTCGAGGAGCTTGCGTTGGCGACGTTCGATGGTCTGCTTCGTGTTCTCGAGCTGCTGCCGTTCGGCGTCCGTGTCGGCGCGAAGTTGCTTGAGACCGTGCCGGAGGAGCGTTTCGAGGTCGCGACGGAAGTCGGGCGTGAGACTGATGCGGTCGTAGAGGTCTTGGATGAGGTCTTCTGCGTGCTCGATTTGGATGGAGCGGAGGGTGCAGTCGGTGCGTTTGGAGTGGCGTCCGAGGCATGAGTAGTACGGGTATGTCTCGCCGTGCCGGTTCGTGACGATCTGGACGACCATGCGGAACCCGCAGTGCCCGCAGTACATCGTGGACTTGAGGTAGTGGTCGTGCTTGATCGATCGTTCGCCGTTGATCTTCTCTTTGAGGATCGTCTGCACTTCCTCGGAGGTTTCGCGGTCGATGAGCGGGGTGTGGCTGCCGGGGTACTCGACGCCTTTGAACGTGGTGATGCCGGTGTAGTAGACGTTGGTGAGCATCGAGTGGACGTGTCGGATCTCGACGGGCTTCTCGACGAGTCGTGGGGTCGGGACGGTCGTGAGTCCGCGACGGACGAGTTCATTGGTCAGTGTGCGCACGGAGTGCTCGCCGCTGGCGTAGGCGTTGAACGCCCAGCTCACGAGCGGCGCGCGTTGCTCGTCGACGGTAACGGTGCGGTTCTCGCGGCCGTTCTCGATGGTGCGGGTGTTGAGATAGCCGATCGGTGCACGGCTGACGGAGCCGCCGTTCTTCACCTTCTCGCTCATGCCTTTGACGACCTCGTTCGCGAGGTTGCGGGAGTAAAACTCGGCGATGCTGCTCATGATGCCGTGGAGGAGGATGCCGCCGGGGGTCTGATCGATGTTCTCACTGGTGGAGACGAGCCGGATGCCGAGCTCGTTGAATCGCTGGTTGAGGGTGACGTCGTCGGCGCGGTTGCGGGCGAGGCGGTCAAGCTTATGGACGATGACATAGTCGACGTTCCCTTGCTCGGCTTCGAGGTAGCGGAGCATCTCCTGGAGTGCGGGACGGTTGGTGGCGGTGCCTGAGACACCGCGCTCGACGAACTCTTTGACGACCATCGCCCCGACTGCTTGGGCCTTCTTCTTGTTGGCGTCGCGCTGCGCCGGGATCGAGAATCCCTCTTCGCGTCCGCCGCGTTCGGCTTGCTCGCGCGTGGATACGCGCAGGTAGGACACGGCGCGCTTCGGGGTGAACGACTGTGTCAGTGCTGCGAACGGATCGGCGATGGCTGGCTGGGCCTGGGGCGTGTATGGAGTTATGGGCATGCTCCGATTGACGCTCTCTTCGCCCACGGAGTCCAGTGTGAGATGCCTGATCCGACCAGGTTTTCCACAGGCGTCGGGTCGTCGTCGGGTGTACGGGTGATCTTGTTCTGTTGTCGCCGCCACTGGCTGGGTAAGAAATGTGTTCAGCTTTCATAGGGGTTGTTCTCCTTCCTAATCGGGTTGTTCTGATTTGTGAGAGGCGGGCCGTTGCGGATCATCTCGGGGAGCTCGGTGAGCGTGAGGGCGTGGAACATACTCTGCGGGAACTCCGCCTGTTGGATGTGACTGCGCAGTTGCTCGCGGCGTTCGTGAGAGGGCACGATCCAGAGCACGGCGGGAAAGATGCCGTCCGCTTTCTGCTCTGCTCCGGTGCGCCGGTACTGCGTGTACTGCCAGCACTTGGCGATCACCCGAGCGGGATTCTCGGTAGCGCGGTCGACTTCAATGAAGTAGCTGTCGCGGTACTCGGCACTGGTGACGGTCAGGCGCAGGTCGGGTCGGAGCGTGAGTTGCTGTCCGTGCGGGCCGAGGTAGGTCCGCCAGCAGACGGGCTCCGCTTGGATGCTGAGGCGGCCGTCCGGGATGCCCCTGATCGTCTCGGTCGCGGTGACGCGGGTTTCGGCGATGGCGAGCAGGTGCTCGAGAAATGTCGTGGAGATCAGGTGCGGTCGTTGCCGCTTCTTCCCTTCCCCCGTGACGGACCTATAGCCGCTGGTGGTGAGCGCCCAGATCGCGGGCGCAGAGCCGCCTTGCCATCCGCCGACGCGTCGGTCGAGGCGCAGCACCACGCCCTGGTCTTCGAGTGTGTTCAGGTGCCGTGTGGTCTGTCGGATCGCGGATCTTCTGCTGCCGTAGTCGTGTTCGGTGAGTCGCGCGAGCTGTTCCGTCGTCGCAAATCGAAGTTCGAGAAGGTACGACAGCAGCGTCCTATAGGCCGGATAGTCGAGGGAGACGGTCATGAGCGGCCTCCTCGTAGGATGAGCCGTCCGGTGTGACTCCATGTGACGATGTCAGTCACGTCCGGTGTCCGCCGCCGTCTCGCCACACAGCAGCCAACCAGCGAACGGTTCAGTGGAGCGAGTCGTCTCCCGATTCGTCTCGTGCATTGCGCGGAGATCATCGCCTGGTCCTCCCGATCGGGCCATCATCCGCCGCGGCGTGATCGGGTCTGGCCGGGGCGATGAGGTCACGGATCTGCTGTTCGGTCTCGGTCGCGGGCACGCCGTAGCGTTCGTGCGCGGCCGCGTACACCGCTGCCGGGTCGCTGATTGTGGCGGGTGATGGCGTGGTGGCGATGGAGATCCATCCGGTGTTCTGCGCGTTCTGCATGACATTCGCGTACGCGCGGTACTTCGGCAGCAGCAGGAAGTCCTGCGCGTCCAGTCCGGGCGTGTGCTTGCTGATCGTGGAGGCGTCGGTGCCGCCGAGGCCGAAGTAGATTTTGCTGCGCGTGTTCGCCTCGACCGAAGCCTGCATGGCGGGAGTGAACTGCTTCAGGTACTGGTTCGCGAGCGTGAACGCGGCCCCGAGGGATCTGGCCTGTGCGAGCGCGTCGGAGAGGTCGCCGGGGATATCTGCGAGGAAGTCGTGGACCTCGTCGATGTAGACGCTGACGATGTGGCGATGCTGGAGGCCGTCTCGTTGGCGGGCGAGGATCTTGGTCCAGAGCTGCCCGATCAGGAGCGTGCCGAGGAGTTTCGCGGCGTCAGCACCGAGCAGGCCCTTGTTGAGGTTCACGACGACGATGCGTCGCTTGGTGAACAGGTCGGAGAGGTCGAAGCGGGGTTCGGTTTGCCCGAGCATCGCGCGGAGCCCTGGGCGGAGGATCAGCTGGCGGAGCTTGTTCAGGACCGGCCCGATCTCTTCGGCTTGTTGCGCCGGACTCTTCGCGTTGTACTGTTCCCAGAATCCGCCGAGTCCGATCGGGTCGTCGATGCCGCGCAGGATCTTCCGGCGGAACGCCGGGTTGGTCAGCAGCGGCGGGATCCACAGCAGGTTCGCGCCGTCTACCTGTGCGAGAGTGTTGAACACCGACATGTAGATGTCCGCGGAGCGGATTCCCCAGTGCTTCGCGAACACCGACTCGAATGTCGCCAGCAACGTGTCCGCTGTCACTGACGTCTGATGGGCCGGCCCTTTGAGCGGATTGAAGCCGACCGGGGCGGCGTTGGTCGGGTCGATGACGACGACATCGTGTTCTCGGTTCTTCGGGACATGCGCGAGGACACGATCAGCGAGATCGCCTTTGGGATCCAAGACGAGAACGCCACGCCCGGCGTGCATGTCCGCCACGATGAGGTTCAGCATCACCGTCGACTTCGCCGACCCGGTCGGGCCGAGCAGATGCGTGTGGAATGCAGCGTCACGGATCGCTATCCCGACCTTCTCGAAGTGCCCTGGAGCGCTGGCGGTACCGATCACCCGATCAGTCCGAACGAGTGTGGCTGGTGGTGGCAGTTGTCTCGGGTGGAGACTTCCGAGGAGCGGCAACGGCGGTTCCCCGATGGGCCACCCGGTGAGACCGACGATCTCGCCGCTCGTGAGTATCAGTGGCCACCGCCACGGCAACCTCGCCTCATTGACGTGCCGTGCTGAGCCGCCGATCGCGCGAAGACGAGTCGTGGCTGACTCCAGTACGCGGAGCGCTCCGATGATGTCGCCTACCAGTTGCCGGGCACGCGCGGGGGTCGCGCAGACGAGTCCGATGCGCAGGCTCGACGAGAATCCGTGCTGGCCGTCCCGGCGCTTGCGCACCGGAGATGTTGGCATTGGTTGTGCTGGAGAGCCCGCGAGGAGGCTCAACCAAGCGTGCAGAGATTCGCGCGGCCGCACGGGCGGCGTATGCCGCCTCCCGAGGAGGAGCTGCAGCACGACCTCCTCATCGTCCTGAAGTCGCGACAGTGCCCCGTACAGCCCACGGACACCCGCCGTGACCCGTGCGGCGTCAAGGCTGAGATCCGCGCCGGTCACCCGCACGTCGGCAGCGTGCTCCGCTTGCTGACGAACGCGGCGCGGGGTGTGTGCTCGCACGGGCAGGTGCGCGGCCAGCGCGGTCACGACGGTCTCGATCCGTGTCGGACGCGCGGCGATGAGCCAACGCACCCCGGCCTTCGTCGCACGGGTCTCCAGTGTGATCGGGCCGAGAGTGCCGGAGGATGCAAGCTGCTCGAGTACGTCTCGGACAGCTTCCGGGGCGAGCATGTCCGGCCAGGTGAGCTCGCGCCATTCCCACCCCTCGTGTTTAGTGATTCTCGTCATGCCCGCCCCCTTTCTGCCCGGCGGCCTCGTCGGCCGGGTTCTGCTGATTTGTATGCGCTGTGTCGTCCTTTTCGTCAAGATGCATCGCGAGTAGCAGCAGTGCCCGTACGAAGCCGTGCCTGTCGAGTTCTGTTCGCCACACCGGGACCAGTCGGTGGCGACGAGAAGCGGGGTTCTTCTTCCGGTTCATCGCCCGGTCTCCTTCCTGCGGGTCAGAGCCATGTGTTCCGGCGACGCCACCACCACACCAGTGCCGCGGTGACGGCGATGACGACGGCGACGATCACGAGGATCCACCAGATGCTCTTGAGCAGCTCGATCGCGAGCACGAGCAGGATCACCCCGCCGAAGAGGAGCAGACACGTCCGGAAGAACTTCTCCACGACCGAGCGCGGCCCGGTATCGCCCTGCATGTTTCACACCCCTCACGCCTGGGTCTCCGGCACCATCGCTGATGCGCTGTCGTTGTCGGCAGGCACGGGGTATCCCCATTTCGCGAGCGAGATTGTCGCGTCGCACTCGTTGCCCCAGATGTCCCAGTGCTTGCTCGACGGTGTCGGCTGGCGAGCGAATAGCTCGAGGAATGGCCCGTCTCCGCCGACGAGTCGTTCGACGATGAGGTGGATTTCCTCGGGCTTCCGGCTGTGGGCCTGCAGGGCGCGCATGCCCCAGTTCGGCTGGCCTTTGAATGCGACCTTCGTGCCCTTCCCGCGTACGCCGAGGAGCAGCAGTTCCCCGGAGTTGCGGAATGTGTTCCCGAGCATCAGGCGGGGTTTGGCCCAGAAGTAGAAGCTTGTGTATCGGTAGCCCCATGCTTCGAGCACTTTGATGCCCAGAGGGACGGTCGCGGTGGTGACCCACAGGAAGCAGAACGAGTTTTCCGCCATGATCTCCTGCATGGCCTCGCTCATCCCGAGGATGCGCGCATCGGTCATGAGGTCGTAGTGGTTGCCCGCGCCGAGGTCGCCCTTCTGTTGCAGCGACCACGGTGGGTCGCATAGCGCCGCACGGAATGTCCCCGGCAGCGGCGTCTTGTCCGGCTGGTTGTGATTGATGTGAATGCTCATACGCAGACTCCTCCTTTCGAGAGGTAAATAGTTGATGGATCGGCCCGCCAGCAGAGGCCAGCTCTGGGCGGGGTCAGCGCCCATTACGCACCCCGGCCACCGAAGCGTGAAGACCGCTCTGTACTTCTCCAGACGTCGATCCGACACGGCGGCGACCGAGGTAGGCCATGGCGTGCGGTGCGACGAGAGCCGTTGTTGTCGAATAGGCAACGACGTGCCGCACTGAGGCGCTATGAGCGAGGAAGGTCGGTGCGCCCGGTCGTCAGGAACATCGCTCGCGTCAACGCCTTGGAGGCCTCATCGCGGTCGGTCGCGATATCGTCGCCGAGGGAGAGGATCGTCTGCCGGAGCTGCTCAGACTTCGCGTCCAGCTCCGCCTCGATCCGTGCACGACGACGCTCCTGCCACGCCTCGTACTCGTCCCACAGCACGTCGAACACGCACCACGCAACGAAGGCGGCGACCGCGACGAGCAGAACGACACCCGCGAGAGTCGCGACCAGGGAAACGAACTCCATCACAGCCCCCGAGCGATGCGCTGACCCGCACCGATGGCGTATCCGGCGATGATCGCTTCGTAGAACTGTGCGCCCGCCGAGGCGATCTTCATCTGCGCCTCCGCTTGCGAGACGAGCGTCGCCACGTTCGTCAGCGCCTGCGACGCCAGAACGCGTGCCCCTGCTCCCGCACCGCCGCGATCTCCGTGGACGCAGCAACCTGTTCCACCTCACGCTTGGTCTGGCGAACGAGGCTCCCCGTGATCTTCTGCCCCTGCTGGGTCGTGTGCCCACCGAACAGCGGCACCACCTGATTGTTCGACATGTTTCAAGTCCTTCCGTTTGAAGAGAACAGCCCCGGATTTTCCGGGACACTTCGACCGTAGAAACCCGCCCGGGGACACTCTGAAACTCGGAATAAAGTTGGAAGCGAGCACTGGAACGAGAAGGAAGTGATGGCGTGAGGCTTGATGAGGACGACGTCGCCACCCTCCACCAGCAGCTCGCGTGGCTGACCAAACGCGAGGGCTTCGTCCAGCGCCGCCTCACCTATGCCGCGATCGTCGACGAACTCCTACGCGGCTCCCTCGAGGACAGCTTCGAACGCCTCCGTCACCGCTTCATCTCCGCCATCCACACCCTGCCCGGCGAGCAAGCAGACCTCCTGCTCGACGTCTACGCGCTCAGCCCCGACACGCAAGACGTGCCCGAGCTGCTGCAACGGCGGCAGATACACGGCGACAAAATCGGACGGAACGTCGACACCGTTCGCACGCGAGAGACCGCCGCGCTGAAGGCGCCGCACTCGCGTCTCGTCACAGGACGCTACGCGCAGGCACCACTCGTGCTCGACGTGCCCGAGATGCACAGCGGAATCATCTACGAGGAAGTCAGCGTCCTCACCGTCGTCGAGAACCGGCACTGGAAAGCGACGTACGAGCACCACCGTCTCGCAACGTCAGAAGACAGCCTTGAGTATGTGACTATTGGCCGCTCGTACCCCGGCATCGTGACTCCGAGCAGCAAGGGCGACTTCAAGGTGAACACCCGTCCTGTCGACGGCGCGGGCTGGAATGACCACTTCTGGCACCTCAACACCGAACGCACGGCCACCGAGCCGATGCAAGACCGGACGCGCTACGACCTCCGATTCCGCATCACCTCACCCGACGATGGCAGCGAACCAGAGCCGATGACTCTCGCCAGCCGGGCGCTCCACCACCGGTCACTGCTGTTCACCATCCGCGTCGGGTTCATCGGCGACCAGCCAGCCAGTATCTGGAAGTTCGAAGGAGCAAGCCCGTTCGCCCGCCCCCACGCCGCCAACGAGTACAACCGCATCCATCTGGACGCCCGCGGCACCGCGACCCTCACCCTGCGCGACGTCCCTGGCGGCCTCTTTAACGGTTTCGCCTGGGGCTGGGACACCTGACCGAGGCGGCGAGGTCTTCTCGAAAACGGCCGATCATGAGATAATCACAGGTAGATCGCATCGCCCGGTAGACGCGGCACACGCTCCCGGCTGCATCACCCCTCAGGCCCATGCCGCGCATGGCAACCGACTGATGTCAGTGCCTGGCGCTACGGTGAGGTTAACCCGAAACCATAACTTAAGACGCGCCCTAGGCGCAGGAGACGAACCACATGGCACCGACCACCAAAGAAGGACAGCGCGCCGAACTGCACAAGACGATCTGGCGCATCGCGAACGACCTGCGCGGCTCCGTCGACGGCTGGGACTTCAAGTCCTACGTGCTCGGCATGCTGTTCTACCGGTTCATCTCCGAGAACCTCACCGCCTACATCAACGTCGGCGAGCGGAAGGCTGGCGACCAGAGCTTCGACTACGCCCAGCTCGGAGACTCCCAAGCCGAGTTCGGCCGCAAGGAGACGGTGGAGGAGAAGGGCTTCTACATCCTCCCGTCCGAGCTGTTCCAGAACGTCCGAGGGCGCGCCGCGAACGACGCGAACCTCAACGAGACGCTCGCTCGCGTCTTCAAGAACATCGAAGGCTCCGCGGTCGGCACCGACGCTGAGGACGATCTCAAGGGTCTGTTTGACGATCTCGACGTCAACAGTTCCAAGCTCGGCAGCACCGTCGCCAAGCGCAACGAGAAACTCGTCAAACTCCTCGACGCGATCGGTGACCTGCCGCTGGGGAACTTCGAGGACAACTCGATCGACCTGTTCGGTGACGCATACGAGTACCTCATGCAGATGTATGCCTCCAGCGCTGGCAAGTCCGGTGGCGAGTACTACACGCCTCAGGAAGTCTCGGAACTTCTCGCCCGCATCACCGTGGTCGGCAAGACCCAGGTGAACAAGGTCTACGACCCCGCTGTCGGATCCGGATCACTACTGCTGAAGTTCGCGAAAGTCCTCGGCAAAGAAAACGTCCGCCAGGGCTTCTACGGCCAGGAGATCAACCTGACCACCTACAACCTCGCCAGGATCAACATGTTCCTGCACGACGTGAACTATGAGAAGTTCAACCTGGCCCACGGCGACACCCTCACCGACCCCGCCCACTGGGACGATGAGCCCTTCGAAGCGATCGTCTCCAACCCTCCCTACTCGATCAAGTGGGACGGCGACGCCAACCCGCTCCTGATCAACGACCCACGCTTCGCACCGGCCGGGGTGCTCGCGCCGAAGTCGAAGGCTGACCTCGCCTTCACGATGCACATCTTGTCGTGGCTCGCGGTCAACGGCACCGCCGCGATCGTCGAGTTCCCGGGCGTGCTCTACCGCGGGGGAGCAGAAGCCAAGATTCGCAAGTACCTCATCGACAACAACTATGTCGATGCCGTCATCCAGCTCCCACCGGACCTGTTTTTCGGCACCACGATCGCGACCTGCATCATCGTGCTCAAGAAGTCGAAGACCGACAACGCGGTGCTCTTCATCGACGCCTCCGCTGAGTTCAAACGTTCCGGCAATAAGAACAAGCTCACCGAAACCAACCAGCAGCACGTCCTCGACACCTTCACCGCACGGCAGAGCATCGACCATGTCGCGACGCTCGTACCGAACGAAGACATCGCCACCAACGACTACAACATCGCCGTATCCTCCTACGTCGAGCAAGAAGACACCCGCGAGACCGTTGACATCACTGAGCTGAACGCCGAGATCGCACGCATCGTCGCCCGCCAGCAAGAACTTCGCACCTCCATTGACGAGATTGTTGCCGACCTGGAGGGCACGAAGTGAGTCGGATTGACGAACTGATCGAAGAGCTCGCTCCACAGGGAGTCGAGTTCAAGACGCTCGGAGACATCGCGCGGCTCGTGCGCGGCAATGGTATGCCGAAAACTGATCTCACCGATCAAGGTGTCGGTGCGATTCACTATGGCCAGATCTACACGCGGTACAGAGTTTGGACTACCAAGACGATCTCTTTCGTCTCCCCCGAGACGGCTACGAAGCTCGCCAAGGCTGAGCCGGGTGACATCATCATCACGAACACGAGCGAGAACGTCGAGGATGTAGGCAAGGCCGTCGCGTGGCTTGGTAACGAGCCGATCGTCACCGGCGGGCATGCCACCGTGATCAAGCACCGCGAGGATCCGAAGTACCTCTCGTACTGGTTCCAATCCGAGTCGTTCTTCGTTCAGAAGAAGGCGCTCGCTACAGGAACGAAGGTTATTGACGTCTCGGCGAAACAGCTCATGAAGGTGCGAATCCCCGTGCCACCTCTCGAGGTGCAGCGGGAGATCGTGCGAATATTGGATCAGTTCACTCAGCTGGAAGCGGAGCTGGAAGCGGAGCTGGAAGCCCGGCGCCGCCAGTATCAGTACTACAGAGGTAGCCTTCTTGCTTTCGGCGATGAAGTTGAACGTGCGCTTCTTGGGGATATTGCGACGGTTGGCACTGGTAGCCACGACACCAAGGACGCTGTGGTCGACGGAGAGTATGTATTCTATGCGCGTGGTCGCGAACCTCTTCGTCTCGACTCGTTCGATTTCGACGAAAGCGCAATCATTACGGCTGGCGATGGTGTAGGTGTTGGGAAAGTTTTCCACTTCGCGACCGGTCAGTACGCACTTCACCAGCGCGCGTATCGGATTGTTCCCGAGGAGAGTGTAGACGCGCGATATATTTATCATTACCTCGTGGCTGATTTCGCACGATATCTTGAGCGCAATTCGGTTCACGCGTCTGTGACGTCGCTGCGACGGCCCATGTTTTTGAAGTATCCGGTTCCCCTGCCTCCTCTCGATGAGCAGCGTCGGATTTCCTCCGATCTCGATAAGTTCGATGCGCTCGTCAACGACCTGAGCGTTGGCCTTCCTGCCGAACTTGCTGCGCGTCGTAAGCAGTACGAGTACTACCGTGACGAGCTGCTGACCTTTGAGGAGGCCGCGGCATGAGTGACGCGACTCCACGGAAGTACGATCCGATCGCCGTGTCGTCTGAGAGCACGGTTGTTGCCGAGTACATCCCTGACGCGGCGGGTGCTGGCTCGTATCAATCGGAGGCGGAGCTTGAGCGTGAGCTGATCCGGCTGTTGCAGTCGCAGGCGTACGAGTACTTGGCCGTAACGTCGGAAGCGCAGCTCGTCGCGAACCTCCGCACCCAGCTTGAAGCCCTGAACTCGGTGACGTTCTCAGATAGCGAGTGGGATCAGTTCTTCTCGGAGCGGATCGCTGGCGCGAATGAGGGCATCGTCGAGAAGACGGTACGGATCCAGGAGGACCACGTTCAGCTGCTGAAGCGCGACGACGGCTCGGTGAAGAACATCCTCCTGATCGACAAGCAGAACATCCACAACAACCGTCTGCAGGTGATCAACCAGTACGAGATCGGCCAGGGTGACGGCGGCTCCGCCCGCTCGAACCGGTACGACGTGACGGTGCTCGTGAGCGGTCTGCCGATGGTACACATCGAGCTCAAGCGTCGCGGCGTTGACATCCGAGAGGCGTTCAACCAGATCGACCGCTACCAGCGTGACAGTTTCTGGGCAGGCTCTGGACTCTTCGAGTACGTGCAGTTGTTCGTGATCAGCAACGGCACCTTGACGAAGTACTACTCGAACACCACCCGTCGCCAGCACCTGAGCGAGGCGGCCGGGTCCAAGCGGGTGCGGAAGACCTCGAACTCGTTCGAGTTCACGTCGTGGTGGGCGGATGCGCAGAACAAGCCGATCCAGGATCTGTCGGCGTTTGCGAAGACGTTCTTTGCCAAGCACGCGTTGCTGAACATCCTGACGAAGTACTGCGTGCTCACCGCTGACGGGACGCTGCTGGTGATGCGCCCGTACCAGATCGTGGCGACCGAGCGGATCCTGCAGAAGATCGACATCTCCACCAACTACAAGCAACTCGGCACTGTCGCCGCGGGCGGATACGTGTGGCACACCACCGGCTCCGGTAAGACCCTGACCTCATTCAAGGCCGCGCAGCTTGCGTCGAGGTTGCCGAGCGTGGACAAGGTGTTGTTCGTCGTGGATCGTAAGGATCTCGACTATCAGACGATGCGGGAGTATGACCGGTTCGAGAAGGGCGCGGCGAACTCCAACACGTCGACTGCGGTGTTGAAGAAGCAGCTCGAAGATCCGGGTGCGCGGATCATCATCACGACGATCCAGAAGCTCTCGACGTTCATCGCCGCGAACAAGGGGCATGCGATCTACGACGGGCATGTCGTGATCATCTTTGACGAGTGCCACCGGTCGCAGTTCGGTGATATGCACACTGCGATCACGAAGGCCTTCAAGCGGTATAACCTCTTTGGCTTCACGGGAACCCCGATCTTCTCCGCTAACTCTGGCAGCGGCGGGAACCCGAAGCTGAAGACCACGGAGCAGGCGTTCGGCGAGAAGCTGCACACCTACACGATCGTGGACGCGATCACCGACAAGAACGTGCTTCCCTTCCGGATCGACTACGTCAACACCGTCAAGGTCGGCAACGTCATCGATAAGCAGGTCTCGGCGATCGACACCGAGAAGGCGCTGCTCGCCCCGGAGCGGATCAGTCAGATCGTGAAGTACACGCTCGAGCACTTCGATCAGAAGACCAAGCGTGCTGAGCACTACACGCTCGGGGAGCGCCGCGTGCGTGGCTTCAATGCGGTGTTCGCGACGGCATCTATCGAGGCCGCACGAACGTACTACAACCACTTCCAGATTCAGCAAGAAGGTCTGCCGTCCGATAAGCGGTTGAAGGTCGGTCTGATCTACTCCTACGGCGCGAACGACGCCGTGGAAGACGGTGGACTCGATGAAGAGGGCTTCGACACCGGCGCGTTGAACATGGACGCGCGGTCGTTCCTGGAGGATGCGATCCAGGACTACAACGAGATGTTCGGCACGTCCTTCGACACTTCCGCCGACCGGTTCCAGAACTACTACAAAGACCTCTCGCTCAAGTTGAAGCAGTGCGAAATCGACCTGGTCATCGTGGTGAACATGTTCCTCACCGGCTTCGACGCGACCACGATGAACACCCTGTTTGTAGACAAGAACCTGCGCGCGCACGGGCTGATCCAGGCGTACTCGCGCACGAACCGCATCCTGAACTCCGTCAAGACGTACGGCAACATCGTCAGCTTCCGCGACCTCGAAGACGAGACCAACGATGCGATCGCGCTGTTCGGAAACAAGGACGCCCGCGGTGTCGTGCTGCTCAAACCGTACGGCGAGTACTACAACGACTACGCCGAGAAGGTCACCGAACTGCTCAGTACCTTCCCCCTCGGTCAGCCGATCATCGGCGAAGCCGCTCAGAAGGAGTTCATCAAGCTGTTCGGTGCGATCCTCCGCCTGCAGAACATCCTCACCTCGTTCGACGAGTTCACCGGCAACGCAATACTCACCGACCGGCAGGGCCAGGACTACCGCAGCGTCTATCTCGACCTGTACGCGGAGTTCCGCAAGGACAAGGACGCCGACAAGGAACAGATCAACGACGACGTCGTCTTCGAGATCGAACTGATCAAGCAGGTCGAGATCAACGTCGACTACATCCTCATGCTCGTCCAGAAGTATCGCGACGAACGCGGCGACGGTGACGACAAGGAGATCCGCGCGGAGATCTCGCACGCCGTGGACGCCAGCCCGACCCTGCGCAACAAGAAGGACCTTATCGAAGACTTCGTCGACTCCCTCTCCGTGGACGGTGAGATCGACCAGGAATGGCGAGAATTCATCGCAGCTAAGCGCGAGGCCGAACTCGAGACGATCATCACCGAGGAGAACCTCCGCGCAGACGAGACCCGCGTCTTCGTCGAGACCGCCTTCCGCGACGGACAGATCCGCACCAGCGGCACCGCGATCACGAAGGTACTGCCACCGGTCTCACGGTTCTCCGCTGACGGCGGCCACGGCGAGAAGAAACAGCGCGTCATCCGGAAGCTCGGCGCGTTCTTCGAGCGATTCTTCGGGCTCAGTTCTGGAGGTGACGAGTAGCCATGAGCCGAATGCGAAGGCGGCTGAGGGTTGCGGTGCAGGTCTTGTGGCTTATCGTGCTCGTTCTGGCTGCCATCACACTTGTGCTCGTTCTGGTCAATGCCCTGCCCTGGTCGCTGACCTGGGACCTCTGGACCGTGCTCACCGCGGCTGGCACCGTGGGTGCGACATTGGTCGCCCTAGTCTTGGCTCTACGTGCCTGGACCCAGGAGAAGGACGCAACTGCTCGCTTCGTTTCTGCCTGGATTACTGACGAATATCAGCCTCGCAGTGACGGATCGTCATATAAACGGGTTGTACACCTACATGTCGCCAATGAGTCGAACGAGCCAGTTTTCAATGCAATGGTCAATGTCCATATTGGGCGGGATTCGACACCGCTTGGCCCACTGGCAGCTCCGGCACCAATCAGCGTGATTCCTCAGCGCCGGGAGCTGGTCTTCGATATCTCAGTTCCATTGCTTGCCCACGCTGACAGCTGGTATCCGAAAGCGGCACTCACCTTCACCGACCCGAAGGGACGGCACTGGCTTCGAGAGATCAACGGCGAGCTTCAAGACGTCAGCCGACAAGGCCTTCGTTGGTCGAAGAAGTCGGGGCCAGGCGACGAGCGACAGATTGGCAATCAGGAGAGCTTGTTCAATCCGATGCTCATTGCGCTGACATTCCTCAGCGGTCTACGTGATGATGAGACCGAGATGGATGATCTACGCGTGCTTCTCGCGCCAGAGGCTTCAGGTTGGGACAACGCTGACTGGGACGCGCTGCGGACCGAACTCGCAGACTTCCAACCGACGTCGATGGTCGACTACCCCGCGCCCCGTATCGCGCGCGTCAAGCTCTCGGGCGATAAGACGCTTGAGGGAAAGAGCGTTGAGGGTAACGGAAAGCCCCTCGATCTTGATGTCTATATGTTCATGACGTTGACCCTCGATCCACGACGGGGCTGGCGAATCTTCGGTGTAGGTGAATCTGTTCCACCGGATGCAATCTTCTTCGGTGGATCACTGTCCGAGGAGGTTGAACCGCACAGCGTTAGCTCTGCAGCAGAGGGGGAATCTGAATCAAGAACGATGTGGCAATCGTTGGCCAACTGTTCAAGGTTCTTCGCGTAGATCACGATGAAGCAGTGGTCCACTTTCAGAATCAGAATGGCCAAGTTGGGCGGGTGTCTGGTCTTGCGAACATCGATAATGTTCAGCAGGGCGACGTCATCATAGTTGGACAGAACGACTGGGAGTTCGCACCTGATGACATTTGGCGCGAGACGAATTAGATCACGGCTGTGCGACGAATACTGGATGATGGGGCTGTCCTCGTCGACAGTGGAGTCGGATTCCAGCGAGTCAAGAATCCGCGCAAAGTGATTGTCAAACCCGGCAAAATGGTGGAGTACAACGACGCCCAAGGTGTGCTGGAAGTAGTCTCTGAATGTTCTATCAAAAGCGGAATTATCGGTGACGACACTGAGAACGTTGAGTCAGAGTACCTCCGTGACAACGCAATCGAAGGCCCGACCTTTAACGACTTTGGCGGATACCCGGACGTAGTAGCTCGGGCCAAAGAGCTTATTGAGACTCAGCTCGAGCGTCGGGAGCAACTCGATAAGATCGGTGCCCGCCCGGTCAAGGGAGTTTTGTTTACGGGGCAGCCTGGCACCAGAAAGACACATCTAGCGCGAATCATCGCCAGGGAGTCCAAAGCAGACTTCTACTTGATCAGCGGCCCGTCGATCATCAGTAAGTGGCTCGGAGACACCGAGGGCACGCTTCGAAGGATCTTTGAGGCGGCAACGAAGAGCGAGAGCGGTCGAGCGATCATCTTCTTCGATGAGATCGATAGCATCGCCGAGAAGCGAACTGGAGACTCGCACGAGGCTTCTAAGCGACTGGTCGCCCAACTCCTCACTCTGATGGACGGCTTCGACAACAAGGGCAAGAGCGTGATTGTCATCGCCGCTACAAACCGGGTCGACACACTTGACCCCGCGTTGACTCGACCTGGTCGATTCGATTGGGAGATTGAGTTCGGTCTCCCTTCCCTCACGGATCGGTATGAGATTCTCAAGGTCGCAGGTGCTCACCTCAAGACCGCGCCGGTTATGCCTTTGGAAGATATTGCCAGGCTCACCCACGGTTGGTCGGCCGCTGAGCTGACGTTCATCTGGACAGAAGCGGCCCTCGTCGCTGCTGGCGACTCCCGAAGCGAGATCGCCCCAGAGGACGTAGCGCAGGCGCTTGAGCGGATCGCTTTGCGGCCTCGTCGATCTGTCTTGGCGGAGGTAGCGGCATGAGTACGGCATCGTGGTGGCAGCGCCTGTTTCTCAGGAAGCCCGACGTTGTACCCAACCAAACTACGGCTGATCCGAAACGCCCGGATCTTCGCGAGTTCGTCTATCTCGACGAAGTAAGTCTCTCAAGTCTCTTGTCCTCGCAGAACGGCGAGGTGGCGGATTCCAAGTCTGACCAGGCCAGCCAGGGTAGCGAAGCATCGATTGACGCGATCGCAGGTGTCAGTCCTGGGGTCATCGCCAAGGCCGAGATCACCTCGCGCTATCAGACGAACAACAGCAGCACGATCCAGACGTCCCTCTAGGCCACTGTCCAGTCCCGATTTCGCGACCTGCATTCGATTGATGGACTCCGAATCATCGAGCCCGTCGTGGTCGATACGACGCGCTCGTCGGCGGAGGAGTGGTCCGTTCGATCGGCACTCGGTACTAGGCGTCTCCGCCGATCCTGGCTCGACCGCCGAGGACGGCGACTCCTGTCGAGACTCCGGCGACTGCGACCATCGCGACGATGCCCAGTGCCCGGAGCACGAACGCCTTGTGCTCCGAATCCTTGAGTGCTTCGTCGTCGATCGCTTCTTTGAACAACCGAAGGACCGAGTAGCGGTCCGCCGCGCTCAGGGTGTCACGATCCAGTTCGCGGTTCAGGACGGCGCGGTACTCGGCGAAGGCCCTGTGAACCTTCTTCTGACTCTTCCAGTTGGCTCGAACGGCTGAACTCGCCTGATCTCGGACTTCACTGAACGAGTCGAGGACGAGATTCTTGAAATCCGGGAACTGCTCGACGACCTTCAGGGCGAGCTCCTCGCTCATGTTCGGCAGCTCGGATGCGAACGCGATGAACTTCTCTCTCGACAGATTCCTCCAGGAGTCGATACCGATCCTCTGCTTGAGATCGTCCTCGTTCGAGTAGTCCATGCTGATCCCTCTTCCCTCCACGGCGACGGCCGATCATCGCCTCAGAGTATCGAGGAGGAGCCGTCGGTCCACGTGCTCTCCGGGCGGGAGAGCGCGCGGGCCGGTCGTGCAGATCCTGACGATCGGGCGCCCGAAGCTGTGGGCCGCCCGCCTCCGTGCGTCCTCCGTGTCCCCCATCCGGGCCGCGCCGGACGGGAGCCGCCCTCCTCCGGTCCGTCGGGGGATCCGCGGCGACGTACGCTCGCCCCTCGTGCTCTCGCAGCACGCGAGGCACTCGAACGATGGACGACCAGGGGACGGGACGACATGGGGACCACAGCACACAGGGCACGGCGGAGAGCAGCAGGGGTCGGCGCGGGGGCGATCGCGCTCCTGGCGGGGCTCCTGGCGGCACCGCCGGCGCAGGCGTCCGGGACGCAGACGCTGCTCGCGCTCGGCGACTCGATCACGCGCGCGGCCACGACCTGCGGGGTGAACCGCGACTGCGTCGAGAACTCCTGGGCGACGGGATCGGCGCCCGCGGTCGACTCGATCGCGAGCCGGATGGCGGCGGCGGATCCGCAGACGGCGGTCCGCGCGGTGAACTACGCGAAGTCGGGTGCGGTCATCAGCGGAGTCGAGTCGCGGATCGACGCCGCGGTCGCGGCCGGGGAGGAGCCGGACGTGGTCACGCTGCTGATCGGCGGCAACGACCTCTGCTCGCTGAGCCTCTCGCCCGACTCCCGCGACGGCTACGCGATGACGCCCGCGGCCTCCTTCGCCGCGTCGGCGACCCGGATCCTGCGCTCGATCGGCGAGGAGTGGCCGGAGGCGACGGTGCTCGTCGGCTCGGTCCCGGACATCGAGTCGGAGTGGGACGCTGTGAAGTCGACGCCGGGCGCCGCGATCTGGGCCTGGGGCGGGGTCTGCCGGACCCAGCGCGGAGTCGACGCCACGACCGGAGCCCCGCTGACCAGCTCGGCCTACACCGCCTCGCTCGCGGCGGCGGAGGACCGGGAGGCCGCCTTCAACGAGGCACTCGAATCGGCCTGCGAGTCCGCCGCGAACGACTGCGTCTGGGACGGCGGCGCCCTCACGGCGGCTCCGATCTCGCTCGATCAGCTCTCGACGGACGTCGACTACTTCCACCCGAACGTCGCCGGCCAGGCGATGATCGCGGAGGAGCTGTGGACGGCCTGGGGCCTCGGCGACGAACCGGCTCCGACCCCGACCCCGACTCCCACGTCGGCGCCCACCGCGGCTCCTGCTCCGGCACCCACAGGCTCGCCCGCGCCGTCGCGCGACACGACGGCTCCGAAGACCGTCATCACCGCGCCGACGAGCGGATCGACGGTGCGCGGCTCGGTCACCCTGGTCGCCACCGCCAAGGACGACGTCGGCACGACGAAGCTGAGCTTCTGGAGCGGAGCCACGCGGCTGGGCGACGCGACGAGGGCGTCGGACGGCACGTGGCGCCTGACCGTCTCGGCCTCCTCCTACCCGGCCGGGCGGTACGCGATCGTCGCGCACGCCTCCGACGCCGCGGGAAACCTCGGGCGGAGCGCTTCGATCACCCTCAAGCGCTGAGCGGCTGAGGGGGCCGCCACCGGCCCCCTCAGCCCCGCGCGACGAGCAGCACGTCGGGACGGTCCCAGTTCTCGACGGTCTGCAGCACCCAGAAGATCCCGAAGAGGGCGAGCGCGACGGCCTCGCCGAGCAGGAGCCACTGCTCGCCGAGAAGTTCCGCTCCCCGCCCCGTGAGAAGCAGGAGCACCAGCGCCGCATCGACCGCGGCGATCAGCACCGCGAGAACGGCGTAGCAGCGGGAGTAGAAGCGCGGCGTCCCCGGCCCGCTCGCTCCCTCCTCGCGCACCGCGACGGCGTGCTGACCCGCGGTGACGGCGATGAGCAGGAAGAAGACGCCGGCGGCGGCGTAGTGGCCGAGCCGCAGGAACGACGGGAGCGTGCTCCAGGCCGCCAGAGCGATCAGGAGGGCGGCGGCGATCGCGGTGCGGACGAGCGCCCAGCGGTCGAGGACCCGGTCGAGGGCGAGCAGGATCACGGAGGCGACGAGGACGGCCGCGGCCGTGACCAGGTAGGCGGGCAGGGAGGCGGCGACCTCACCCGCGGCCGTCGCGGGAAGGCACGACGCCCCTCCCGCCGGGCACACCGCTCCCTGGAGGCGCTGCAGCTCCTCCGAGGCGAGGGGCACCGGCACGATCGCGATGACCGGCGTCGTCATGCCCGCCAGCAGCAGGAGGAAGCGCCGCACGCTCCTCCCGGCGAGGACGACCAGCGCGACGCCGACCGCGAAGAGCGCCCCGGTGAAGAGGGAGCGGACCGGGGTGTAGTACGAGGCGCTGATCGAGCGCAGCGGGCCTCCGACGACGAGCTGGTGGACGAGGCCGGCCGTGAGGAGCACCACGGCCGCCACCAGGGAGAGGCGGACGTAGCGGTAGGTGCGGAGGGAGGAGACGGCGCCGCCCCCGCCCAGCGCGTCGCCGCGGGCCACCCGGCTACTCCGCGCGCAGGCCGGAGGAGGCGAGGGCGAAGTCGACGTCGATGCGGATGGCGACGCGGAGGGGGTTCGGGCGCGGGGTGCGGTAGCGCTGGGAGTAGAGCTCGACGGCGTGCTGCACGGCGTCCGGCTCCTCCTCGATCGTCGCCGGACCGCCCAGGCTCAGCCACCGGATGCCGTCGACCTGCCCGACCGTCGCGGTGCCGCCCCGCCGGACGTTGAGCACCTTCTGGCTCTCGCGGGAGGTGATGACGCGGACGACACCGTCCTCGTAGGTGAAGCCCACGGCGACCACGTGCAGGCGGCCCTGGCGGCCGGGGGTGGAGAGGGTGGCCAGGTGGCGCTCGGTGACGAAGGCGAGGCCGTCGGCGCTCAGGATGCTCATCCCGCGAGCGTAGCCGGAGGCGCCGACGCGCTCCTGGGGGCGGACCGCCGGTCAGCCCTCGAGGATCAGCGCCTCGCCCTGGCCGCCTCCGCCGCAGAGCGCGGCGACGCCCAGACCGCCGCCCCGGCGCCGGAGGGCCAGCGCCAGGTGCAGGGCCAGCCGTGCTCCGGAGGCGCCCACAGGGTGGCCGAGCGCGATCGCCCCGCCGTCGGGGTTGACCGCCTCGGGCTCGACGCCGAGATCGTCCGCCGACTGGAGGACGACGGAGGCGAACGCCTCGTTGATCTCGATCAGGTCCAGGTCGGACACCGCTGCACCGCGGCGGCCGAGCGCCCGGAGGATCGCCGCCGACGGCTGTGAATGCAGGGAGTTGTCCGGTCCGGCGACCTGCCCGTGCTCGGCGACGGTCGCGAGCCAGGGCAGTCCGCGCTCGCGGGCCCAGCCGCGGGACACGACGACCAGCGCGGCGGCGCCGTCCGTGATCGGGGACGAGCTGCCCGCCGTGATCGTGCCCTCGGGCGAGAACGCGGGGGCCAGCCGGGCGAGCGTCTCGACCGTGCTGTCCTCCCGGATCCCGTCATCGGCGGACACGACGAGGTCCGGTCCGCGCCGCTGCGGAACCGCGACCGGCACGATCTCCTCGGCGAGCACGCCGGTGGACCGTGCCGCGGCGGCCCGCTGGTGCGAGAGCGCGGCGAAGGCGTCCTGGCGCTCGCGGCGGATGCCCCGTGCGGCGTTGCCGTCGTCGGTCACCCTCCCCATCAGGCGGCGGTCGAACGGATCGAGCAGGCCGTCGTGGAGGAGTGCGTCCTCGAGCGGACGCGGACCGACACCCAGGCCCGAGCGGGATCCGAGCAGGAGGTGCGGCGCGTTGGTCATCGACTCCTGCCCTCCGGCGACGACCACCTGCGCCTCGCCGAGCCGGATCATCCGCGCCGCGTCGATCACCGCGGTGAGACCCGACAGGCAGAGCTTGTTGATCGTGACCGCCGGGACGTCCCAGCCCAGACCCGCGAGGACCGCGGCCTGCCGGGCGGGGCCCTGACCGGCTCCGGCCTGGATCACCTGGCCGAGCACGACCGCGTCGACGTCGGCCGCGGAGGCGCCCGAGCGCTCGAGAGCCCCTCGGATGGCAGCGGCGCCGAGCTCGACGCCCGAGAGCGGCGCGAAGGCTCCGGAGAAGCGGGCGAACGGGGTGCGGGCGCCCCCCAGGATCACGGGGGTGGTGTCGTCAGTGGACACGGGGACTCCTTCTCGACGGTGAGAGCGGGGGAAGCGGTGGGGAGACGGATGCCGGATGCCGGCCCGGGTCAGGGAACGAGCAGGATCTTCCCGCGGACGTGGCCGTCCTCGCTGAGCCGGTGCGCCTCTGCGGCCTGCTCGAGCGGGAGGCGCGGACCTGTCGCGACCGCGAAGCGCCCCTCGCTCGCCAGCCGGGCGGCCAGCGGCACCCCCTCGCGGCGGAGGCGCTGCTCCTCCTCGGTCAGCGGCACGGGACTGCCGCCGCTCCAGGCCCGGATGCCCAGCTCGGCCGCCCGAGGACCGGCGACCACCGTTCCGACGTGCTGCGGATCCTCCACCAGCGCGAGCGAGGCGGCGAGCGCCTCGTCCGTCCCGGCCGCGTCGAGCACGCGGTCGACGCCCTCGGGCGCCGCGGCACGCAGCCGCTCGAGCAGTCCGGGCCCGTAGGCGACCGGCACCGCTCCGAGCGCGCGCAGCGCCTCGTGGTTCGCCGGGCTCGCCGTGGCGATCACCCGGGCTCCGCGGTCGACGGCGAACTGGATCGCCGCCCGGCCGACCGCTCCGGCGCCCGCGTGGACGACGAACGTCGATCCCTCCGCGACGCCGAGCGAGACCACCGCCTGGTAGGCGGTGGAGACCGGGATGCCGAGCGCGGCCGCCTCCTCGAAGCCGAGTCCGTCGGGGAGCGGATCGAGGGAGTCGGGGGAGACCGCGACGGCGGTCGCGTAGGTGCCGGTGGCGCCGCTGACGATGACCCGGTCGCCGACGCTCCAACCGGTCACTCCCGGACCGACGGCGGAGACCACGCCGGAGCCGTCCGACCCGAGCCTCCGCGGACCGTCGATCGGCGGGCTCGGGCGCAGGCCGGAGCGCACCTTCCACTCGATCGGGTTCACACCGGCCGCGCGGACGGCGACCACCACGATTCCGGGCCCCGCCTCGGGCTCCGGCGCCTCGACGGTCTCGAGCACCTCGGGCCCGCCGATCCGCTCGTACTGCACGATCCTCGCCATGTCGTCCTCCTCCTCGCGGGCCACCGCCCGCTCCGGTCGCCTCAGTCCAGCAGACTCTCGCGCACCTGGCGGCGCAGCACCTTGCCGATCAGCGAGGTCGGCAGCTCGTCCACCGGGACGATCCGCTTGGGCACCTTGTAGGGCGTCAGGTGCAGCCGGCAGAAGTCGCGCAGCGCCTCCGGATCCACGGCCGTCCCGGCCCGCAGGACCACGGCCGCCGCGACGCTCTCGCCGCCGTCCTCGCGGGGGAGCCCGACGACGGCCGCGCGCGTCACGTCCGGGTGCGACTCCAGCACTCCCTCGACCTCGGAGGGGGAGACGTTGAAGCCGCCGGTGATGATGAGCTCTTTGGCCCGGTCGACGATCGTCACGAAGCCGTCGGCCGAGACGGTCGCGATGTCGCCCGTGCGCAGCCAGCCGCCGGGGAGGAGGGCCTCGGCCGTCTCCTCCGGCCGCTTCCAGTACCCCTGGAACACCTGCGGCCCCCGGAGCAGGAGCTCGCCGGACTCGCCCGGGCCGCGGTCGAGCGACGGATCGGCGGGGTCGACGAGGCGGATCGTCGTGCTGGGGAACGGCACGCCCACCGTGCCGGGCCGGCGGGTCGGGCCGACCGGGTTCCCGAGGGCGACCGGCGAGCTCTCGGTCATTCCGTAGCCCTCGACCAGGAGTCCCCGGCTCGCGCGCTCCCAGCGGTCGACCGTCGCGACCGGCAGGCTCATCGCTCCCGAGATCGCGAAGCGGATGCCGCGCAGATCGAGCTCGTGGCGCTCGGAGGCGCGGGCCAGCGCGTCGTACACGGGCGGCACCGCGGGGAGGAAGGTGGGCGGCGACGACTTCGCGGCCGCCTTCACGAGGCCGACGTCGAAGGTCGGGAACAGCACGACCTTCGCGCCGATGCTGATCGCGAAGGTCAGGCACAGCGTCAGCCCGTAGGCGTGGAACAGGGGGAGCACCGCGTAGAACGTCTCGTCGCCCTCGCGCAGGCCCGGCACCCAGGCGCGGCCCTGCAGGGCGTTCGCGCGGAGGTTCGCGTGCGAGAGGATCGCGCCCTTGGGCGTGCCGGTGGTGCCGCTCGTGTACTGCAGCAGGGCCGTGTCGCCGAGGACCGGGCGGGGGTGCGAGCGCGCGATGCGGCGGTTCTTCAGCAGCGACGCGAAGGGCACCAGGGAGCGGCTGCGGGGGGTCGCGGTCAGCTTCTCGCGCGACCGGCGCACCGACGGCAGGGGGAGCCGCAGCGCCAGGCGCTTGCCGAGCGGGAAGGAGCGGGTGAGGTCGACGGAGACGACGCGCTCGATGCCCAGGTCGGCGGGCATGGTCGCGACGACGTCGGCGATCTTGTCCCAGACGACCGCGAACCGGGCGCCGTGGTCCTCGAACTGCCGCCGCAGCTCGCGCGGCGTGTAGAGCGGGTTGTGCTCGACCACGATCGCTCCGAGGCGGAGAGCGGCGTAGAACGCCACCACGTGCTCCGGGCAGTTCGGGAGCACCAGCGCGACGCGGTCGCCGGCGCGCACGCCCAGGCGCCGCAGGCCCTCCGCCGCCCGCGCGACCTGCTCGCCGAGCTCGGCGTAGCTGGTCTCGGCACCGAAGAACTCGAGCGCGGTGCCGCGGCGGTACCGCGCGACCGAGTCCTCGAGCAGGTCGACGAGGGTCTGGGTGGGAGGGTCGATCTCGGCGGGCACGCCCTCCGCGTAGGAGGTCAGCCACGGCTTCGTCGCCAGGTTCGAGGATCCGGAGGTCACGGGCCGAGTATCGGGCACCCGCCTCCGCACTTCCTCCGAGGCGCGCGGAAGGGGTGCCGCACCGGGCGCGGGAGCGGCAGGCTGGCGGCATGAGCGCAGCCATCGACCTCCTCCGCGACGCCTTCGGCCGGGTGCACGAGAACGTGCACGCCGTCCTCGACGACAGCACCCCCGATCAGCTCGCGTTCCGCGCGGACGCCCGCTCGAACTCGCCCGCCTGGCTCGTCTGGCATCTCGTCCGGGTGCAGGACGACCACCTCGCCCCGCTCGCCGGCCACGAGCAGGTGTGGACGGCCGACGGCTTCCACGGCCGGTCCGGCCTGCCCTTCGGGCCCGACGAGACCGGCTACGGGCAGGAGCCGGCCGAGGTGGCGGCGCTCGCCGCGGTGCCGGCCGCGCTGCTCGCGGAGTACGCCGACGCCGTGCACCGGCAGACGCTCGCCCTCCTCGACACGCTCGGCGACGAGGACCTCGAGCGCGTCGTCGACGAGCAGTGGGATCCGCCGGTGACCCTCGGGGTGCGGCTGGTCTCGGTGATCGACGACGACACGCAGCACGTCGGCCAGGCCGCGTACGCGAAGGGTCTCGCCGAGCGCTCGGCGCGCTGAGCCCGGCCTCTACGCTGGCGGGATGCGCGCGCTCCGGACCCTGCCCGCGAGCGCGATCCTCGCCCTCGCCACCGCGCTGACCCTCGTCGGCTCCTGGATCCCCTCCTACTGGAACGACGAGGCCGCGACCCTCCGCCTGGCGCGGCTCCCGGTGGGGGAGCTCCTCGCCTTCGTGCAGGAGAAGGACGCGGTGCACCTGGTCTACGGCCTGCTGATGCACGGCTGGATCGCGATCGCCGGGGAGTCGGAGCTCGCGGTGCGGGCGCCGTCCGCTCTCGCCACGGGAGCGGCGGCGGCGGGCGTCGTCGTCCTGCTGCGATCGTTCGACCGGCCCCGGGCAGCACTCCTCGCCGCCGCGGTGCTCGTGCTGCTCCCGCGGTCCTCGTTCTCGGGGACCGAGGCGCGATCCTCCGCTCTGGCCACCGCGCTCGTGGTGGGAGCGGCGGTCCTCGTCGTGCGGGCGGCCCGCTCCGGAGGCGCCCTGCGCTGGACCGCGTTCGCGGCCGTCGCAGGTCTGGCGGACGCCGTGTTCCTCTACTCCGTGCTGGTGCTGCCGGCTCTCGTCGCTCTCGCCGCGGCCGCGGCGCCCCGGGGTGCCGTGCGGGCTCTCCCGGCGAGCGCCCTCTCGGCACTGGGCGCCGTGCCGGTGCTGCTCCTCGCCGCAGGGCAGAGCGGCCAGGTCGGCTGGCTCCGCTTGCAGCCCGTGACCGCGTTCACCGTCCTGGTCGAGCCGTTCTTCGGATCCGCGTGGTGGCTGGCCGGGATCGCCGTCGCGCTCCTCGCGGTCGCCGCGGTGCGGGGCGGCCTGCGCGGGCCGCTCCTGCCGGCCCTCGTCCTCTGGATCGTGCTGCCGACCGCGGTGCTGGTGCTCGGGACCCTCCTCGTCGAGCCGATGTTCACCCCGCGCTACCTCGCGTCGAGCACGCCCGCTCTCGCGGTCCTCCTCGGCCTCGCGCTCGACTCGTTCAGGGCCCGGACGGGCGTCGCCCTCCTCGCCCTGATCGCGGTGGCCGCCCTGCCGGTCCTCGTGCAGATGCGCACGGTCACCGGGAAGCCGGCCGGGCAGGACCTCCGCGGTCTGGCGGCCGCCGTCGAGGAGCGGGCCCGTTCGGGCGACGCCGTCCTCCTCGGCTCCTCCGGGACGGTCTCGCTCCGGCCCCGCCTGGCGCTCGCCGCCTACCCGGAGGCGTTCGCGGGCGTGGACGATGTCGCCCTCGCCGCTCCGTACAGGACGACGGGCACGTATTCGGACGTCCTGCTGGAGGGCCAGGCGCTGCGCGCCGCGCTCGCCGGGGAGGACCGGGTCTGGCAGGCGCTGCCGGAGGGCGAGGCGGACGCGGTGCTCGCTGAGGCGGGGTTCGTCGCGCGCGAGCGGATCCGGGTGCCGACGACGGTGCTGACGCTGTGGGAGCGCCCGGAGGGCCGCTGATCCGGAGCGCTCGGGGCGTCGCAGCCCCGGAGTGGAGAGACGCCGGAGTGCCCGGAGCCCCGCCGACGGGGAGCCGCTACCCTTGTCCCCGGCGCCGTCGCAGAGCGGTGGCGTCCGCGGAGCGAGGACCGCGCCACCGAGAGGACCCGAACGTGACGTTGCCCGAGACCACCACCACCGCCATCGCGAAGCGGAAGGGGCGCGACGTCGCCCCCGAGATCGCGCGCTCCTGGCTGCTGGTGAACGCCACCCGCACCGAGACGTTCGACGCCGCGCACGCGTCCCGCGCCGACCAGATCGTCCTCGACATCGAGGACGCGGTCGACCCCAAGGCGAAGCCCGACGCGCGGACCGACGTCGCGGAGTGGCTGACCGGCGAGAAGCGCGCCTGGGTCCGCATCAACGACCACTCCACCCCGTTCTGGTCCGACGACGTCGACGCGCTGAAGGGCCTGCCCGGCCTCGCCGGCGTCATGCTCGCCAAGACCGAGGCCGCCGAGCACGTCACCGAGACCTTCGATCGCCTCGGCGGCTCCACCCCGGTGCTCGCCCTGGTCGAGTCCGCCCTCGGCATCGAGGAGGCGGTCTCGATCGCCCGCGCCCGCGGCACCTTCCGCCTCGCGTTCGGCAGCGGCGACTACCGCCGCGACACCGGCACCAGCGCCGACGATCTCGCGATGGCCTACCCGCGCTCGCGCCTGGTCGTCGCCTCGCGCATCGGCGACCTGCCCGGCCCGATCGACGGCCCGACAGTCTCGAACAGCCACCCCGTGCTGCGCGAGCAGTCCGCGCTCACGGTCTCGCTCGGCCTCACCGGGAAGCTCTGCCTCGACACCGAGCAGCTCGCCGTGATCAACGAGGTCATCAGCCCGACGCCGTCCGACGTCGCCTGGGCCCGCGACTTCCTCGACGACTTCGAGGCCCGCGGCCGCGTCATCCGCGACGGCAGCGACCTGCCCCGACTGGGCCGCGCCAAGAAGATCGACAAGCTGGCCACGGCGTTCGGCGTCAACCCGCTGTGATCCGTCGCGGGGAGCGCGCCTCCGCGGCACACTGAGGGAGCCGCGGAGACCCTCCCGCGCAGGACGGAGACTCCGATGGGCGCGGTCAGCACCTTCCTCTGGTTCGACGACGGCGCGGGGGAGGCAGCGCGCTTCTACACGGAGCTGGTGCCGAACTCGCGGATCACCGGAAGCCAGGTGCTGCCGGAGGGCTCTCCGTCGCCCGGCGAGGTGCTGTCGGTGACGTTCGAGCTCGACGGGCAGCGGTTCCAGGCGATCAACGCCGGGCCGCGGTTCCCGTTCACCGAGGCCGTCTCGATCGTCGTGACCGTCGGCGGCCAGTCCGAGCTCGACCGGCTGTGGGACGCCCTGATCGCGGACGGCGGCGAGGAGAGCCGGTGCGGCTGGCTCCGCGACCGCTGGGGGCTGTCCTGGCAGATCGTGCCGGAGGTCCTCCCGCGTCTGCTCGGAGGCGCCGACTCCGAGGCGTCCGCGCGCGCTCTGCAGGCGATGCTCGCGATGAGCCGCCTCGACATCGCGGAGCTGGAGCGGGCCCATGCCGGCACGTGACTCCGCCCGCCCGCGCCGCTCGACCTCGCTGCGGCGCGCGTACCTCCGCGACTACCGCTACGCCTACGGCTCGCGCTTCGTGCACCTGCGGGAGGGCTGGGACGTGTCGCGGTACGCGTCCGGCGACGGCGCTCCGGTGCTGCTCATCCCCGGCATCTACGAGACGTGGCAGTTCCTCCGGCCCATCGCCGAGAGGCTGCACGCGGCGGGCCATCCGATCCACGTGCTGCCCGCGCTCGGCTACAACACGCGGCCGATCGTCGCGTCGGCCGGACTCGGCCAGGACTACCTGCGCGAGCACGATCTGCGCGGAGTCGTCGTCGTCGCGCACAGCAAGGGCGGCCTGATCGGCAAGCACATGATGGTCGTCGACGACCGCGAGGACGGGCGGATCGAGCGGATGATCGCCGTCTCGACCCCGTTCAACGGCTCGTCGCTCGCACGGATCGCCCCGGCGCGGGCGCTCCGGGAGTTCGCACCCCACCGCCCGCTGATCCGCACCCTGCTGGCTGAGCGCGAGGCCGACGCGCGCATCACGTCGATCTACGGGATGCGCGACCAGTACATCCCCGGAGGGAGCCGCCTCGCCGGGGCGCGCGAGAACATCGCGGTCTCGGTGGTCGGCCACTTCGCGCTGCTCTCGAGCCCGAAGGTGCTCGACCTCATCGCGGCCCGGGTCTGAGGCCGGACGGGATCCGCTGGGCTCGCCGCCCACGTGAGGCGCCTGCCGTGCGGCGCGACCTCGACCGGAGGACGGCCGCCTCAGCGACGGGCCGAGCCGCCCGCCGCGCTCAGGACCAGGGAGTGAGCAGCACGAGCGGGATCTGCCGCTCGGTCTTCGTCTGGTACTCGGCGTAGTCCGGCCACGCGGCGACCGCGCGCTCCCACCAGGCCGCGCGCAGATCGCCCTCGAGCACGCTCGCGGCGTAGTCCTTCTTCACGGGCCCGTCCTGCAGCTCGACGTGCGGCTCCTTGAGCATGTTGCCGTACCAGACGGGGTGCTCGGGCGCGCCGCCCTTGGACGCGACGACCACGTACTCGCCCTCGTGCTCGACGCGCATCAGCGCGGTCTTGCGGAGCTTCCCGCTCTTCGAGCCGACGGTGGTCAGGACGATGATGGGGCGGCCGCGGAGGAGGTTCCCCTCGGCTCCGCCGGTCCGCTCGTAGAGCTCCGCCTGCTCGCGGGCCCACTCGGACGTGCTGGGTTCGTACTCTCCGGTCAGCGGCATGCCTCCGATCGTACGGCCGCGGCGGCCCCGGTGGCCGACCCGCGTGCAGGAGGATGGAGCGGTGTTCTCCGCAGACCCGTTCGACCGAGCCCGTATCGCCCTCCTGCGCGACGATCTGATCCGCGCCCGCTACGGCGTGGACGCCGTGCGGGGGCTCTGGGGCGACGAAGCGGCCGAGGCGCTGCACCGCGGCGACCGGGTCCCCGCCCGCCGCGCCCTCGAGCGCAGCGGCGACCACGACGCGCTGGCCACCCTCGCCCGCCTGTTCCTCCTGGCCGATCCCGTCTCGGCCGACGACGCGGACGAGGCGTTCGGCGCTCTCGCGCTGGAGGGGGCGGTGGAGCTCGGCCTGGTGCGCGTCGAGGCCGGAGCCGTCGTCACCGCGGCCCTCGACCTGCGCCCCTACGACGTGGTCGACCAGCGCGGCGCGGCCTCCTGGTGGATCGCCTCCGACCTCGGGGAGCTCGCCCTCGGCCGCGCGCTCGACGAGGACCACGTGCTCGGCGTCGGCGGCGCGAGCCTCACGCTGACCGGCCTGATGATCCAGCGACCCGTCGGCCGCGTGCTCGACCTGGGGACCGGCTGCGGGATCCAGGCGCTGCACGCCTCCCGCCACGCCGAGCAGGTGGTCGCCACCGACATCTCCGAGCGCGCGCTCGCGCTCGCCTCCTTCACCGCGGCGCTCAACGGGATCGAGAACATCGAGTTCCGCCTCGGCAGCCTCTACGAGCCGGTCGCGGGGGAGCGCTTCGACCACATCGTCACGAACCCGCCGTTCGTCATCACGCCGCGAGCCGAGGGCGTCCCCTCCTACGAGTACCGCGACGGCGGGCTGGAGGGCGACGAGATCGTGCGCCGCGTCATCCTCGGAGCAGCCGAGCACCTGGTGCCCGGCGGTGTCGCGCAGCTCCTGGGGAACTGGGAGTACCGGGAGGGCGCGGACGCCTTCGACCGGATCGCGGACTGGCTCGCCGACGCCCGCAGCCCGCTGGAGCAGGCGCTCGAGGCGGGGCCCGAGGGGCTCGACGCCTGGATGGGCGGGACCGCCTCTCCTCTGGACGTCTGGGTCGTGGAGCGCGAGCGTCAGGATCCGGCGGTCTACGCCGAGACCTGGATCCGGGACGGCGGCACGACCCGCGGCCCCGCGTTCGACGCGCTGGTCGACGCCTGGCTGACCGACTTCGAGCGGCGCGGGGTGACCGGCGTCGGCTTCGGCTACGTCACGCTCCGCCTGCCCGAGCAGCCCCGCCCGCCGATCCGCCGCCTCGAGCGCATCACCACGCCGATGGCGACCGCGGGCCTGGGCGGCCACCTCGCCGCCTGCCTCGATGCGGCCCAGGCCCTCGCGTCGATCGACGATCGCGCTCTGGCGGGTCTCGCCCTGGTCGTCGCCGGAGACGTCACGGAGGAGCGGCACTACTGGCCGGGCAACGACGATCCGACGGTGCTGCGGCTGCGCCAGGGCGGCGGGTTCGCCCGGGTCGAGGAGGTCGACACGGCGCTCGCCGCCGTGGTCGGCGCCTGCGACGGCGAGCTCTCGGTGGCGGCGATCGCGGCGGCGGTCGCCTCGCTCCTCCAGGTCGAGGAGGAGGCGGTGTCCGACTCGGTGCTGCCGCGGGTGCGCGAGCTGGTGGCGACGGGGCTGCTGCGGCTGCCCCAGGGGGAACGCGGCTAGAAGAGGGTGGCGGAGTCCTCGACGGGGGGCGCAGCGGCCGCGGCAGGCACGGCGGCGGCCGTCGGCCATCCGGGTCCGGCGTCGACGGGCTGCCGGCGCTGGTAGGCGGTCGCGGCGCTCCGGGCGCGGACGTCGGCGGCCTCGTTCATCCGGTGGTTGGCGTGCCCCTTCACCCACTCGAAGGTGACCGCCCGGCCCTGCAGCTCCTCGTCGAGCGCCTTGATGATCTCGACGTTCATCACCGGCTTGCCGTCGGCCTTGCGCCAGCCCTTCCGCTTCCAGCCCGGCAGCCACTCGGTACAGGCCTTGATGGCGTACTGGCTGTCGCAGAGGATGTGCAGCGGCTCCTCCTCCTGCGCGGTCGCGCGCAGCAGCTCGAGCACCGCGGTGAGCTCGCCGATGTTGTTCGTGCCGTGCGACCAGCCGCCCGCGGCCCAGCGCTCGTCGTCGACGTACCAGGCCCAGCCGGCGGGGCCGGGGTTGCCCAGTGCGGACCCGTCTGCGGCGGCGATGATGCTCACGTGCGTCTCTCCTCGTGCTCTCGGTGCTCGCGCCGGTGCGGCGCCCTCCGAGGGTAGTCGGCGGGCGGGGCGGTCCGCGGCGCGCGGCGCGGAGTCAGGCGGAGGAGGAGCGGCGCGCGATCGTCACGCGCGTCGAGTACGGCATCGCGACGGTCCCGCTCCCGCCCGACTCCTCGTCCACCACGGCGTCGACCGCCGCGAGGACCGCGGCGCGCTCCTCGTCGGGCATCGCGATGACGGAGCTGCGGGACGCGAACATGTCCCGCACCCCGGCTCGGTCCAGCTCGAAGGACCACTCGAAGGCCGCGAACGCCACCCGCTCGAGAGCGGAGCCGAGCGGCGGCCGGAGCGTCTCGAAGCGCTCGGCGGTGGAGGCTCCGGCGACCTCGCCGAGCCGGCGCACCCAGGGGACCGACTCGTCGCGGATGTTCCACACCAGCGCGAGCACGCCCTCCGGCACCAGGACGCGGGCGACTTCGGCTCCCGCGCGCTCGGCGTCGACCCAGTGCCACGACTGCGCGGCGGTGACGAGCTCCGCGGAGGCGTCCGCGGCGGGGATCGCCTCGGCCGTCCCCTCCTCGGGGCGGACCCCCGGCAGATTCGAGGCGAGCCGCGCGAGCATCTCCGCGTCGGGCTCGACCGCGGTCACGTCGAGGCCGCGGGACGCGAGCGACGCGGTGAACTTGCCCGTTCCCGCGCCGAGGTCCACGGCGCGCAGCCGATCGGAGGCGTCGGCTCCCGCCGCGCGGGCCCGCTCCGGGACGAAGGCGCCCGCCACTCGCGCGGGGGCGTGCCCCACGATCCAGTCGACGGCGTCGTCGGGGTAGCCGGGCCGCCCGCGGTCGTAGGCGTCGACCGCGCTGCCGAAGGAGCGTCCGAGGCCGCTCATCGCTTCTCCGCCGCTCGCGCGAGCACGTCCACCGCGTAGCCGTAGCCGGCGATCCCCGCGCCGACGATCACGGCGATCGCGACGTCCGAGAGGTAGGAGTGCTGCCGGAACGGCTCACGCCGGTGCACGTTGCTCACGTGCACCTCGACCATCGGCAGCTCGGTCGCGAGGACGGCGTCGCGGATCGCGATCGACGTGTGCGTGTACGCCCCGGCGTTGAGCACCACTCCCGAGACGGAGCCGCGAGCCGCGTGCAGCCGGTCGACGATCGCGCCCTCCGAGCTGCTCTGGAAGGTCTCGACCGTGAAGCCGTGCCGCTCGGCCGCCTCCGCCGCCAGCGCCTCGGCGTCGCCGAGGGTGTCCGAGCCGTAGAGCTCGGGCTCGCGGGTGCCGAGCAGGTTCAGGTTCGGGCCGTTGAGGACGAGGATCGGCAGCTTCACGCTCCGACCCTAGCGCCGGCCGTCCCCGCGAGCGGGAGCGGCGGCAGCGCCGCGCGCAGGAGGATCAGCTCGCGCGCATGGGCGTCCAGACGCCGGTCCTCCTCGGTCCGCAGCTCGAGAGGCGGGACCGGCTCGGCCGCCCCGTCGGAGCCCCGCACCACGAAGACGCTCCGGCACTGCGTGGTCAGCTCCAGCTCGCCGGTCCGCGGGTCCCCGGAGCGCACGTGCACCGCCAGGTGCATGCTCCGGGCGCTCGTGTGGATGAGGCGCGCCTCCACCTCGACGAGGTGCCCGATGCGCACCGGACGGTAGAAGTGGATCCCCCCGGAGTAGACGGCCACAGAGTCGCGGCCGGTCCAGCGCTGCGCGACCGCGTCGGCCGCCTCGTCGATCCAGCGCATCACGATCCCGCCGTGGGCGTTGCCGCCCCAGTTGACGTCTCCCGGTGCCGCGAGGAAGCGGAACACGATCCGCGGACCGGTGCCCTCCTCGGTGTACTCCTGGGCGCGCATCACGTCATGCAGCCTCCGGCGGCCCTCGATGCGCGCGGCGGCGCCCTCGGCGAGGGACAGGTCCTCGATCGAGCGGGGCCGCCACTCCGGGACCGACCGCGGCCTCTTCTCGTCGTCGACGGCCACGAACACGAGGAGGCAGTGCGTGGCGTCCTCGTAGAGGCCGGTCCGCGGATCCGCCTGCGCGACCTGCACCAGCACGTGCATGCTCGTGCGCCCGGTGTGGATGACGCGGGCGGTCGCCTCGATCAGGTTGCCGACCGAGATGGGCCGGGTGAAGTGGACGTTGCCGACGTACGCCGTCACGCAGTAGCCACCGCTCCAGCCCACGGCGCAGGCGTAGCCGGCCTTGTCGATCCACTCGAGGACGCGGCCGGCCTGGGCGCTGCGGCCGTCGGCGGTGGCGTCCTGCGGGGCGGCGAGGAAGCGGAGCGTGATGCGGTCGGTCATGGTGCCCGTCGTCGTGGGAGCGGAAGGGGGGAGTGGACCCGCGGGGGTGCGAGGAAAGGGGGATGATCCGCCCGCGGGCCACAGGGGTGTCCGGCAGGAGCCGGCTCGGTCAGGGGGATCAGGCCGCCAGCGGCAGCTTCTCGGCGAGGAGCCGGAGCCGCAGGGCCTGGAGCTCGGCGGTCAGCTCGGGCGGCAGCCGGTCGCCGAACCGCGTGAAGAACTCCTCCGTGAGCGCGCACTCCTCCAGCCACGCCTCGACAGGGACGGAGAACAGCTCCTCCTTCTGGGCCGCGGAGAGCCGGAGCCCGTGCGTGTTGATCGCGACCGGCAGGTCGCCGAGGGGGCTCCGCCGCGCCTCCGCCAGCCCCTCCAGGCGGCGGACGAGCCACTGCAGCACCCGCGCGTTCTCGCCGAAGCCGGGCCAGAGGAACTCGCCGTCCGCGTCCTTCCGGAACCAGTTGACCTGGAACACGGCAGGCGCCGCATCGCCGAGCTCCGCGCCGATCGCGAGCCAGTGCGCGAAGTAGTCGGCCATGTTGTAGCCGCAGAAGGGGAGCATCGCGAACGGGTCGCGGCGCAGCTCCCCGACCGTGCCCTCCGCGGCCGCGGTCTTCTCGGAGGCGACGGTCGCTCCCAGGAAGACGCCGTGCTGCCACGAGGTGGCCTGCGTGACCAGCGGGACGTTGCTCGCCCGTCGGCCCCCGAAGACGATCGCGTCCAGCGGCACGCCCTCGTGGGCGTCCCAGTCGGCGGAGAGCGACGGGCACTGCGCGGCCGGCGCGGTGAAGCGGGAGTTGGGGTGCGCGGCGGGCGTGCCGGACGCCGGCGTCCACGGCTGCCCGCGCCAGTCGGTCAGCCGCTCCGGGACCTCGTCGGTCAGGCCCTCCCACCACACGTCGCCGTCCTCGCGGAGCGCGACGTTGGTGAAGATCGTGTTGCCCCAGAGCGTCTGCACGGCGTTCGGGTTCGAGCTCTCCCCGGTGCCGGGAGCGACGCCGAAGAAGCCCGTCTCGGGGTTCATCGCCCAGAGGCGTCCATCCTCCCCGCGGCGCATCCAGGTGATGTCGTCGCCCAGCGTCTCGACCCGCCAGCCGGGGATCGCGGGCTGCATCATCGCGAGGTTGGTCTTGCCGCACGCGCTCGGGAAGGCGGCGGCGACGTGGTAGCGCCGTCCCTCGGGCGAGACGATGCGGATCAGCAGCATGTGCTCGGCGAGCCAGCCCTCCTCGCGCCCCATCGCCGAGGCGATGCGCAGGGCGAAGCACTTCTTCGCCAGCAGGGCGTTGCCGCCGTAGCCGGAGCCGTACGAGACGATCTCGCGCGTCTCCGGGAACTGGGTGATGTACTTCACGGGGCTGCACGGCCAGGCGACGTCCTCGCGGGTGACGCCGTCCGCGTCGCGGAGGGGCAGCCCCACGGTGTGCACGCCGCGGACGAACGGGGTCTCCTCGGTGAAGGCGGCCAGCGGCTCGGAGCCCACGCGCGCCATGATCCGCAGGTTCAGCACCGCGTAGGCCGAGTCGGTGACCTGGACGCCCAGCTGCGAGAGCGGACCGCCGACGGGCCCCATCGAGAACGGGACGACGTACATCGTCCGTCCGCGCATCGCTCCGTCGAGGAGGGGAGCGAGCTCGGCCCTCATCGCGGCGGGCTCGCGCCAGTTGTTGGTCGGTCCCGCGTCGGCCTCGTCGGTCGTGCAGATGAAGGTGCGGTCCTCGACCCGGGCGACGTCGTCCGGGTCGGTGCGGGCCAGGAACGAGCCGGGCCGCCACTCCGGATTGAGCGGGAGGAGCGTGCCGGAGGCGACGAGCCGCTCGGTCAGGCGGTACCACTCCGCGGGGGAGCCGTCGCTCCACTCGATCGCGTCGGGCTGGAGGATCGCGGCGGTCTCGCGCACCCAGCGGCGGAGGGCGAGGGGCGCCGGCGGCACGACGGGCGCGGGGACGGACGTCGGCGCGGTCATGGTGCTCGGCTCGAGTCGGACGGTGTTGCTGTAGATGCTCATGCTGGCTCCGCTTTCGGTGGTCGTCGTCGACGGGGGTGGGGAGTCGCCGGCCGCAGCCGGGAAGAGGCCGGCCGGGCCGGGAGGGGCGCTCGGTGGCGCCTGAAGCCAGGATGGAGGAGGATCAGGAGGTATTCCCGGCGCTCAGGCGGTCAAGAAACCGCCTTTTTGCGCTTCCGTCACAACCGACCGCTGGAGCTCGCCGTGACCGATCCCTCGACACCTGCCCCGGGCTCCGACGCCGTGCTGCTCGGGCAGCGCCTGCGCCACTTCCGCACCCGGCGCGGACTGACCCTCGGGCAGCTCGCCGAGCGCGTCGACGTGTCGGGGAGCCAGCTCTCGCTGATCGAGACGGGCCGCCGCGAGCCGCGCCTCTCCCTCCTGCAGCGCCTCGCGGCCGCGCTCGGCGTCGAGCTGGCGGCGCTGCTCTCGGACGAGCCGCCGAGCGAGCGGGCCGCGCTGGAGATCGAGCTGGCGCGCGTGCAGAAGGGGTCGCTGTACCGCTCGCTCGGCTTGCCCGAGTTCAAGGTCAACAAGGGGCTGAGCACGCCCGTGCTGGAGGCGTTCCTCGGCGTCTACCGCGAGCTCGCCCGTCGCCGGAGCGAGGCGAGTGCCACACCGGAGGAGGCGCGCCGGGCCAACACCGCGCAGCGGCTCCAGCTGCGCGAGCGCAGCTCCTACCTGCCCGAGATCGAGGAGGTGGCGGGCGAGATGCTCCGCACCGTCGGGCACCGCGGAGGAGCACTGACCCACAGCTCCGTCTCGAAGATGGCCCGGCACCTCGGCTTCGAGATCATCCACGTCGGCGACCTGCCGCACTCCGCCCGCTCGGTGATCGACCTCGCGAACGGCAGGATCTACCTCCCGCCCGCCTCGATCCCCGGGGGGCACGGCCTGCGGGCGCTGGCGCTGCAGGCGATGGCGCACCGCCTCCTCGGGCACGAGCGGCCGGTGACCTACGCCGACTTCCTCCGCCAGCGCCTCGAGATCAACTACTTCGCCGCCGCGTGCCTGATGCCGCTGGAGCCGGCGGTCGCGTTCCTCCAGGAGGCGAAGCGCGAGCGGGACATCTCGGTGGAGGACTTCCGCGACGGCTTCGGCGTCACCCACGAGGCCGCCGCCCTGCGCTTCACGAACCTGCTCACCTCGCACCTCGACATCCGGATGCACTTCCTGCGGGTGCTGGGAGACGGCTCGATCCAGAAGGCCTACGAGAACGACGGGCTGCCGCTGCCGACCGACGTCACCGGGGCCGTCGAGGGCCAGGTGGTCTGCCGCTACTGGTCGGCGCGCTCCGCGTTCACCCGGACCAACCGGACGACGGAGTACTACCAGTACGTCGACACCCCGGCGGGGACCTTCTGGTCGGCGTCGCAGACCGGCACGACCGCCACCGAGGAGTTCTCGATCACCGTGGGCGTCCCGTTCGCCGAGGCCCGCTTCTTCCGAGGCCGCGACACCGACCGCCGCGAGCTCTCCCGCTGCCCCGACGAGTCCTGCTGCCGACGCGCCCCGTCGGAGCTCGCCGCGCGCTGGGACGGCAACGCCTGGCCGAGCGCGCGCCTGCACGCGCACGTGCTCGCGCCGCTGCCGTCGGGGACCTTCCCCGGCATCGACGACGCCGAGGTCTACGAGTTCCTCGACGCGCACGCCCGCGAGTCCTGACCCGCTCTCGCCTCACCCTTCCCCTTCCGCGAGATGCCACTTGTGACGGTCTCCTCCGGCGTGTCGCCCTCACAGGTGGCATCTCGCAGGAGGGGGTGTGGAGAACGCGAGCGGGGTGGGCGGCGGATCGGGCACCCTGCGGGGCATGAGCGAGCAGCAGCACCCCGGGGTCATGAATGCATCGACGAGCGGGCAGTCGCGACACGGTCTCGTCCGAGACTACCCGGTCGCCGTGTTCCGGGGAGCCCGTGCAGCGCTTGAGCCGGCCGATGTCGACGAGCGGATCGCCGCGTTCTCCGCTGTGATGCGGCCGGGCGAGTTCTTCTCCCACGGCACGGCAGCGCATCTGCTGGGCCTGCCGGATCGGCGGATGACCGCGACGAGTCCGCTCGACGTCTCGGTCGCTCCTCCGATGCGAGCCGCCCGACGGGTGGGCGTGCGGTCACACCATCTCTGGGACGAGGCGGTCGCCGTGGTGCAAACGCGATACCCGGCAGCCGACCCCGCTTCGACCTTCTGCCACCTGGCCGACTCCCGCCGTCTCGACGAGCTCATCGTCCTCGGCGACGCGATCGTCCTCCCTGATGACGAGGGACGCAGGCGCGGCCTGCGGGTCGACCTCCCGGTCCTCACGGAGCGTGCAGCGCGGTTCCGCGGGCGTGGCGGCCGGCGAGCACGCGAAGCAGCGGGCCACCTCCGGGTCGGGGCGGAGTCGCCCCGCGAGACCCTGCTGCGGCTCCTGCTGGTCAGGGCCGGGCTTCCCGAGCCGGAGCTGCAGGTGGAGCTGTCCGATGCCGACGGGTGCTTCGTCGCTCGGGTCGACATGCTCTACCGGATCGCGCGCGTCGTCGTCGAGTACGACGGTGACCACCACCGCACCGATCGTGCACAGTACGAGCGCGACATCGCCCGGATCGAAGCGATCGAGGCCCTCGGCTACCGGGTCGTCCGAGTGCGGGCCTCGGGCATGCTCGACCCGGACGCCACCGCCGCCCGGGTCTGCCGCGCGCTCGCGCTCTGACGACCCTCGCGAGATGCCACCTGTGCTGGCGACACGCCGGACGGAAGCGTCACAAGTGGCATCTCGCGGCGGGGGAGAGGGAGGGGAGCGCGGACGTCAGTCCGAGATGAGGGCGCGGGCCGTGCCCTCATCGAGGATGAGGTCGGTGATCAGGCCCGCGGCGAGGGCGCCGCGGAGGCCGGGCAGCTTGGAGGCCCCCGAGACCACGCAGATCCGGCGCGACGCGCGGCGCACGGTGGAGAGGTCCGGACCGCTTGCACGTTCGTTCATGGGGATGTCGTCCCAGCTGCCGTCGGACCGGTAGAACACCGTCGCGACGTCGCCGACGACCCCGGAGCCGCTGAGCGAGGTGAAGTCGCTCGGCTCCAGGTAGCCGCCGATGTAGACCTTCGAGGGGACCGCCGCGAACGGCGACCCGAGCCCGAACAGCGCCACGTCCATCCGCTGCTGCAGCTCCAGGACCCGTCGGGTGGAGCGCTCGCGCCACACCGCCTGCTTGGTGGTCGGGTCGTCGAAGAACGCCGGCACCGGGAACTGCTGGACCTTCGCCGCGTAGGCGTCGCCGAAGCGGCGGAGGATCTCGCTCGAGTAGTTGATGCCCGTGGTCTCGGTGTTGCCGGCGCCGTTCAGCTGCACGATCTGCGTGTTGTGCGTCTCCTTGGCGATCAGGTGGCGGCTGATCGCGCTCATCGTGGAGCCCCAGGCGATGCCGACGATCATGTTCGAGTCGATGAACTGCCCGAGGATCCTCGCTGCGGACAGGGCGACCCGCTCGAGCCGGTCGATCTCGCTGGTGTGGTCCGGCACCGGCACGATGTGCGCCGTGATGTCGAAGTGGGACCGCACCTCGGCCGAGAGGGCGCTCGCCCGGTCGAGGGGGGAGCGGATCTGGATGTCGACCAGGCCGGTCGCGCGGGCGTGCGAGAGCAGGCGCGAGACGGAGGAGCGCGACGTGTGCAGCTCGTGCGCGATCGC
Organism: Rathayibacter sp. AY1E2; assembly: GCF_002932325.1. Taxonomy (NCBI): domain Bacteria; kingdom Bacillati; phylum Actinomycetota; class Actinomycetes; order Micrococcales; family Microbacteriaceae; genus Rathayibacter; species Rathayibacter sp. AY1E2. The sequence goes on along the minus strand of NZ_PSVO01000002.1, from coordinate 250,330 downwards.
GTCCATCGTCAGATCCTGCATGTAGTACAGCTGGGCCGCACGCAGCGCGTCCCGCGTCTTGTCGGGATGGGTCGCGTGGGTCGTCTCGTCGAGTTCGACGACCGGTCTCACCGGGGTCATAGCGCTCCCTGCACGGATTTCCACCCGTCTTGACCGGATGTGTTGTCGGGTCAAGGATGGCTGTATTCCTCCGCGAAATCAATCGGTCATCTCCCCGGTGCACGCTGGTGCGGAGGCCTCGACGACACCCCTACGACACGAAGGCGAGTACGAAGTGGCACAGTCCGACGGAACTCCCGGAAACTCCGCTCTGCGCGAGAGCGTCGCTGCTCTCCGCGACAACCCCCGCGCCACGGTCCTGGTCATCGGCGGTGGCATCAACGGCATCGGGACCTTCCGCGAGCTCGCGCTCAACGGCGTCGACGTCGCCCTCGTCGAGCGCGGCGACTACGTCTCCGGTGCCTCGAGCGCCTCGAGCCACATGATCCACGGCGGCATCCGCTACCTCGAGAACGGCGAGTTCCGACTCGTCAACGAGGGCGTGCACGAGCGCAACGGCCTGCTGAAGATCGCTCCCCATTACGTGAAGCCGCTGCAGACGACGATCCCGATCTACTCGACGTTCTCGGGCATCCTCGCGGCTCCGCTGCGCTTCCTGACCCACAAGTCGGGCAAGCCGCAGGAGCGCGGTGCGCTGCTGATCAAGGTCGGCCTCACGATGTACGATTTCTTCTCCCGCGACGGCGGCACGGTCCCGCGCCACCAGTTCCACGGGCGCAAGCGCTCGCTGAACGAGCTCCCCAAGCTCGACCCGAAGATCAAGTACACCGCCACCTACTTCGACGCCTCCGTGCACGAGCCCGAGCGCCTCGCGCTCGACGTGCTCCACGACGCGCTGATCGGCGGCAGGAAGGCCCGCGCGGCCAACTACGTCGAGGCCGTCGGCGCCGACGAGAAGGGCGTCGTCCTCCGCGACCGCGAGTCCGGCGAGGAGTTCACCTTCGCGGCGGACGTCGTCGTCAACGTCTCCGGACCGTGGACCGACTTCACCAACACGGCCCTCGGCACGTCCACGAAATTCATGGGCGGCACCAAGGGCTCGCACATCGTGCTCGACAACCCCGAGCTGGTCGAGGCCTGCGAGGGTCGCGAGATGTTCTTCGAGCACAGCGACGGACGCATCGTCCTCATCTACCCGCTCAAGGGCCGCGTGATGGTCGGCACGACCGACATCGACGCCGACCCCACGAAGCCGGCGGTGTGCACGGAGGAGGAGATCGACTACTTCTTCGAGCTCGTCAACCACGTCTTCCCGGCCATCCGCGTGGACCGTTCGCAGATCGTCTTCAAGTTCTCCGGCATCCGCCCGCTGCCCCGCCACGACGACGAGGCCCCGGGCTTCGTCTCCCGCGACTACCGCATCGAGCCCTCGACGCTCCCCGGCAACGGCTCGCCCGTGCTCAGCCTGGTCGGCGGCAAGTGGACGACGTTCCGCGCCCTGTCGGAGCACCTCTCGAACGAGGTCTTCAAGCGGATCGGCGTGACCCGTCGCGTCTCCACCGTGAAGACCCCCATCGGAGGCGGCAAGGGCTTCCCGCGCACCGACGCGTCCCGCGCGCAGTGGATCAGCCAGCACCGCTCCGGGCTCTCCTCGGCCCGCACGGGCCAGCTGCTCGAGCGCTACGGCACCCGCGCGCAGGAGGTCATCGAGGCCCTGGCCGACGGACACGACGAGGCGCTCGACTTCGACAAGGACTTCACCACCGGTGAGATCCGCTACCTCGCCCAGCGCGAGAGCGTGGTGCACCTCATCGACCTGGTGATGCGCCGCACCAACCACGCCTTCACGGGCGGCCTGAGCCGCGAGCTCCTCGAGGAGCTCGCCGAGCACACGGGCGCCGTGCTGGGCTGGGACGACGCCGCCCGCGCGTCGGAGGTCGACGCGACCATCGCGCACCTCAAGGAGTACAACGGCGTCGACGTCGGGGGCACCTCGGTGCAGACCCCGACGGCCGTGCCCGCCTCCTGATCGGCGATCAGGCGCGGATCGACGGAAGCCCCGGACCGAGGATCACCTCGACCGGGGCTTCCGTCGTGACAACGCACAAACGTGCACGCGCCGTTCCTTGTCGCTAGGACAGGGCGCCGATAACTTCACACCGTTGGGCATCGAAGCCCGCCGCGGACGCCTGTGCGCGTCCGTCTTACGAAAAGGAAAAGGTCAACGTGGACAATCTCGGAGTGGTCTTCCTCGCCGAAGTCGTGGGAACGGCCATGCTCGTGCTCCTCGGCTGCGGTGTCGTCGCCAACGTCGCGCTCGTGAAGAGCAAGGGTCTCAACGGCGGAACCCTCATGGTCAACATCGGCTGGGGCTTCGCGGTCTTCGCCGGTGTGATCGTCTCGTACAACTCGGGGGCGCACCTCAACCCCGCGGTCACCCTGGGCCTCGTCGCGAGTGGAGCGACCGAGTTCGGTTCCGGCGTGCCCGTCAACATCGTCTCGATCCTCGTCTACATCCTCGCCCAGATGATCGGTGCGATCCTCGGTGCCGTCTTCTGCTGGCTCGCCTACAAGCAGCACTTCGACGAGGAGCCCGACGCGGCCAACAAGCTCGGCGTCTTCTCGACCGGCCCGGCGATCCGCTCGTACGGCTGGAACTTCGTCACCGAGGTCATCGGCACCTTCGTCCTCGTCTTCGTCGTCATCGGCTTCGGCGGCGGACGTCAGGGCGACGGCGGTCTGGCCGCGCTCGGCGCGCTGCCCGTCGCCATCCTGGTGATCGCGATCGGCGCCTCCCTCGGCGGCCCGACCGGCTACGCCATCAACCCCGCCCGCGACCTCGGCCCCCGCATCGCGCACGCGCTGCTGCCGATCAAGGGCAAGGGCTCGAGCGACTGGAGCTACGCCTGGGTGCCCGTCGCCGGCCCGATCGTCGGTGGAGTGCTCGCGGGCCTCGCCTCGCTCGTGCTGCTCCCGGTCCTCTAGACCGCCGCGCTTCCTTTCACCCCCGTTACGAAGGAGTAATCATTCATGGCTGACTACGTCATCGCTATCGACCAGGGGACCACGTCGTCCCGCGCGATCATCTTCGACAAGAAGGGATCGATCGTCTCCACCGGCCAGAAGGAGCACGAGCAGATCTTCCCGCGCGCCGGCTGGGTCGAGCACGACCCGATCGAGATCTGGAACAACGTCCGCGAGGTGATCGGCCAGGCTCTCTCCCGCGCCGACCTGACCCGCCACGACATCGCCTCCGTCGGCATCACCAACCAGCGCGAGACCGCTGTCGTCTGGGACAGGACGACCGGCAAGCCGGTCTACAACGCGATCGTCTGGCAGGACACCCGCACCCAGTCGATCGTCGACCGCCTCGCGGGCGACGAGGGCGCTGACCGCTTCAAGTCGATCGTGGGCCTCCCGCTCGCGACCTACTTCTCCGGCACCAAGATCGTCTGGATCCTCGAGAACGTCGAGGGTGCTCGCGAGAAGGCCGAGGCGGGCGACCTGATCTTCGGCACGACGGACACCTGGGTCCTCTGGAACCTGACCGGCGGCATCGACGGCGGCGTCCACAAGACCGACGTCACCAACGCCTCCCGCACCCTGTTCCTCGACCTCGAGACCCTCGAGTGGCGCGACGACATCCTCGAGGCCTTCGGGGTCCCGAAGTCGATGCTCCCCGAGGTCTGCTCCTCCTCCGAGGTCTACGGCCACGTCGAGTCCTCGTCGCTGCTGCGCGAGGTCCCGATCGCCGGCATCCTCGGCGACCAGCAGGCCGCGACCTTCGGCCAGGCGGCGTTCGATCCGGGCGAGGCGAAGAACACCTACGGCACCGGCAACTTCCTGATCTTCAACACGGGCACCGAGATCGTCCACTCGAAGAACGGTCTGCTCACCACCATCGGCTACAAGCTCGGCGACGGCGAGGTGCACTACGCGCTCGAGGGCTCGATCGCGGTCTCCGGCTCGCTGATCCAGTGGCTGCGCGACAACCTGGGCCTCATCGGCTCGGCCCCCGAGGTCGAGGCGCTGGCCGCCACGGTCGAGGACAACGGAGGCGCGTACTTCGTCCCCGCCTTCTCGGGTCTGTTCGCCCCCTACTGGCGCTCCGACGCCCGCGGAGCCCTCGTCGGCCTCACCCGCTACGTCAACAAGGGCCACATCGCCCGCGCCGCGCTCGAGGCGACCGCCTTCCAGACCCGCGAGGTCCTGGACGCGGTCAACGCCGACTCCGGCGTCCCCCTGCAGGAGCTCAAGGTCGACGGCGGAATGATCGCCAACAACCTGCTCATGCAGTTCCAGGCCGACATCCTCGGCGTCCCGGTCGTCCGACCGGTCGTCGCGGAGACCACCGCGCTCGGAGCGGCCTACGCGGCCGGACTCGCGGTCGGCTTCTGGGAGAACCTCGACGACCTGCGCCAGAACTGGCAGGAGGACTCGCGCTGGACCCCGCAGATGGACCAGGACGAGGCCGCCCGCCAGTACCGCCTCTGGAAGAAGGCCGTCACCAAGACCTTCGACTGGATCGACGAGGACGTGCAGTAGTTCCTTCCGCGGCAGTCCCTGCCTGCCGCGGCGCGGTCGGCTCATCGAGGTGGTCGCGTCTCGGGGAGCGGGTTCCGTCCGGTTAGGGGACGACGCTGACATGCGTTCTCCCCGTTCGCCTCGTGCGGCGAGCGGACCACGTGAGTCCGTTCACGGTGAAGCGCCCTGTCCGACCCTCGGGTCGGGTGGGGCGCTTCGTCGTTCCGACGACGGCGCAACGGGTATCGCAACGGGGTGGTTCGGGGACACCCATGCTGGTCGAGTGGTCGCCGCAGACGGCTCATCGAGACCCGGCAATTCGGACCTGCATGCTGGTCGCGTAGTCGCTGCAGGCGGCTTATCGAGACCCGGACCGGGCGGGGCCTCAGTCCGCCGACAGCCTGAGCTGCGCGTCCAGCTCGTCCAGGGAAGCGATCCGGCGCACGCCCAGCTCGATCGCTTCGGGCGGCAGCTCGCGGCCGTGCTCGGGACCGCCGACGCGGTCGAGCCAGACGCCGCGCAGGCCCGCAGCGGCCGCTCCGACGGCGTCGGTGCCGAGCCGGTCGCCGACGTAGAGGGCCTCCTCCGGAGAGACCCCGAACCGCTCGCAGGCGATCGCGAAGATCCGCGCGTCGGGTTTGGTGACGCCGACGTCGCCGGAGGCGATCACGTGCTCGAAGCGACCGGAGAGGCCCGTGCCCTCGATCTTCCCCCGCTGGAAGTCGAGCACACCGTTGGTGATGACGCCGAGGCGGACCCCGGCGGCGTCGAGCCGGTCGAGGACGGGCAGCGCGTCGTCGTGGAGGGTCCAGGCGGCGACGTAGTGCTCGAGGTACCCGCGGAACCAGGAGCTCGCCTCCTCAAGAGACAGCGCGACTCCGGCCTCCGCGGCGAAGTCCGTGGCGCGCGCCCGGCGCTGGCCCTCGTAGTCGATCTCGCCCGCGAGGTAGCGGTGGTAGTGCTCCTCCTCGAGCAGGTGCCAGCGGCGCTGCACGTCGGCCGGCTCGCCGGCGTAGGCGGCGCCGAGCGAGGCGGCGTACGCGACGATCCCCTCCCGCACAGCGCGGGCATGGGCGAAGAGGGTGTCGTCGAGGTCGAAGAGCGCGAGCCGCAGCACGGCCGCCTCAGCGGACGCGGCGGAGGAGGCCGACGGAGTCGTAGACGGCGGCGAGCGTGCGCTCCGCGGTCTCGGACGCGCGGTCGGCGGCGAGGGAGAGGACCCGGTCGAGCTCGGCCGGGTCGGCGAGCAGCTCCGCGGTCCGCGCTCGGATCGGGTCGAAGGTGGCGGCGACCACCTCGACGAGGCCCTTCTTGAGGTCCCCGTAGCCGCGGCCCGCGTACTCCTGCTCCAGCGACTCGACGGAGCGGTCGGCGAGGACCGAGTAGATCGTCAGCAGGTTCGAGACGCCGGGCTTCGCCGCCCGGTCGAAGCGCACCTCCGACTCGGTGTCCGTCACGGCGCGCATGATCTTCTTCGCGGTCGCCTTCGGCTCGTCGAGCACGCTGAGCAGGCCCGCATCCGACTCCGCCGACTTCGACATCTTGGCGCCCGGGTTCTGCAGGTCGAAGATCTTCGCGGTCTCGCGCACGATGTGGGGCTCCGGCACGGCGAAGGTCTCGCCGAAGCGCGAATTGAAGCGCGCGGCGAGATCGCGGGTGAGCTCCAGGTGCTGGCGCTGGTCCTCGCCGACCGGCACCGCGTCCGTCTGGTACAGCAGGATGTCGGCCGCCATCAAAATCGGGTAGGTGAACAGGCCCACCGAGGCGGCCTCAGCGCCCTGCTTCGCCGACTTGTCCTTGAACTGCGTCATCCGGCTGGCCTCGCCGAAGCCGGTCAGGGTGTTGAGGACCCAGGCGAGCTCGGCGTGAGCGGGCACGTGGGACTGGATGAAGAGGGTCGAGCGCGCGGGGTCGATGCCCGCGGCGATGTACTGCGCGGCGGTCGCGCGGGTGCGCTCGCGGAGCTGCTGCGGATCCTGCGGGACCGTGATCGCGTGCAGGTCGACGACGCAGAAGTAGGCGTCGAAGTCCTCCTGCATCGCGACCCACTGGGTCAGCGCGCCGATGTAGTTGCCGAGGTGCAGCGACCCGGAGGAGGGCTGCATGCCGGAGAAGATGACGGGCTTGGCGCCCGGGGTGCTGGGAGTCATGGGTGGCCTCGAGGGGTCGGTTCGCGGGGGAGAGGGTCAGAGCTCGTAGTCGACGACCACGGGGGAGTGGTCGGACCAGCGGGTGTCGTAGGAGGCGGCGCGGTCGACCTCGTAGCTGCGGGCGAGGTCGGCGAGCGCGGGCGTGGCGAGCTGGTAGTCGAGGCGCCAGCCGGTGTCGGTGTCGAAGGCCTGGCCGCGCTGCGACCACCACGTGTACGGTCCGGGCACCTCGCCCGCGAACCGGCGGCCGAGGTCGACCCAGCCCAGTCCGGCACCGGCGTTGTAGTCCGGGTCGCCCTCGGCGCCGACGAAGCGGTCGACGTAGGCCCGCTCCTCCGGGAGGAAGCCGGCCTTCTTGACGTTGCCCTTCCAGTTCTTGATGTCGAGCGTGCGGTGGCCGACGTTGAGGTCGCCCATCACCACGGCGAGCTCGCTGTGCGCCTGGATCTCGGGCAGGCGCGCCTCCATCGCGTCGAGGAAGCGGTACTTCTCGACCTGCTTGGGGGTGCCGACCTCGCCGGAGTGGACGTAGGTGGAGACGACGGTGAGCGAGCGGCCGCCGACCTCGTAGTCGGCCTCGAGCCAGCGTCCGGCCGAGTCGAAGTCGTCGGCGCCGAAGGTCACGCGGTGGATCGTGGCGCGCCTGCGCGAGGCGAGAGCGACTCCGGCGCGCCCCTTGGCGGTCGCCTCGTCGTGCAGCACGTCCCACTCGTCCCCGAGGAGCCCCGTGAGGTCGTCCGTGGAGGCGCGGACCTCCTGCAGGGCCAGGACGTCGACGTCGCGGGCGGCGAGCCAGTCTCCCATCCCCTTGCGGTAGGCGGCGCGGACGCCGTTCACGTTGACGGAGGCGATGCGGAGGGTGCTGCGAGTCACCGGAGCAGTCTATTCGGAGCCGCGGAGCGGGCCGCCCGGCAGCGCTCGCACCCCGGAACGCGGAAGCCGGCGGCCGCCTCGCGCGACTCCCTCGGAGAGGGGGAGGAGCGCGGAGGCGACCGCCGGCGGGACCGCTCAGGACGGTCGGTCGGAGGGGATCAGGCGGGGACGGCCTGCGCGGTGGCGGGCTCGGGCACCTCGGCGACCACGGGGGCGCGCTTGATGCTCTTCGCGATGATCACGCAGACGGCCGTGACGACCATGCCCACCAGGATGGCGACCAGGTAGAGGATCGGCTGCCCGACGAGCCCGGTGACCCAGACTCCGCCGTGCGGGGCGCGGAGGGTGGATCCGAAGAGCGCGACGAGCGCACCCGTGACGGCCGAGCCGACCATGGCGGACGGGATCACGCGCAGCGGGTCGACCGCGGCGAACGGGATGGCCCCCTCCGAGATGAAGGACGCGCCCAGCAGGTAGGCGGCCTTGCCGTTCTGGCGCTCGGCGTCGGTGAACAGGCGCTTGCGGAGCGTCGTGGCCAGGGCCAGACCCAGCGGCGGGGTCATGCCGGCGGCCATGACGATCGCCATCACCTTGAACTGCACGGAGTTCGGGTCGCCGTCGGCGGGGACGGAGGCGAGGCCGGTGGTCGCGAAGGCGTAGGCCACCTTGTTGACCGGACCGCCCATGTCGAACGCCATCATCAGGCCGAGGATGATCCCCAGGATGATCAGGTTGCCGCCCGAGAGGCCCGAGAGCCAGGACGACAGGCCCTCGCTCAGTGCGCGGAGCGGCGCTCCGAGCACCACGAACATCAGGAAGCCGGTGATGAAGGTCGCGATCAGGGGGATGATCACGACGGGCATCAGCGACTTGAACGCCGCGGGGAGCTTGATCCGCGAGATGTAGAGGGCCGCGTAGCCGGCGATGAAGCCGGAGGCGAGGCCGCCCAGGAAGCCCGCGCCGACGGTGACCGCGACCGCGCCGCCGAGGAAGCCCGGCGCGATGCCGGGACGGTCGGCGATGCCGAAGGCGATGAAGCCCGAGAGCACCGGCACCAGGAACGCGAAGGTCGCGCTTCCGATGAGGAACATCACTCCGGCCCAGTCGGTGATGTTCGCGACGTTGAAGCCGTCGTCGATGATCTGCTGGGCCGTGAAGTCGACGATCCGGTAGCCGCCGAACAGGAACGACAGCGCGATCAGCAGACCGCCTGCCGCGACGAACGGGATCATGTAGGAGACGCCGGTCATCAGGTTCTGGCGGATGCGCGTGCCGACGCCGACCTTCTTCGGCGCGGCGGGGGCCGCGGCCGGAGTCGAGCGGGCGGGGGCGGACGCGGCGGAGCCGGAGCCGCGGAGGGCCAGAGCGCGGTCGAGGACCTCGTCCGGCTTGGAGAGGGCCTCGGCGACGCCCACCTGGAGGATCGGCTTGCCGGCGAAGCGGTCCTTGCCGCGGACCTCGAGGTCGGCGGCGAGGATGACGACGTCCGCGGCGGCGATGTCGGCCGCGGTCATCTCGTCCGAGCCGGCCGCGCCCTGGGTCTCGACCTGGATCGGGTAGCCGCGCTTCTTCGCGGCCTGCTCGAGCGCCTCCGCGGCCATGTAGGTGTGGGCGATGCCCGCGATGCAGCTGGTCACGGCGACGAAGCGCGGGCCGGAGGCGGGGCTCGCGGCGGGCGCGTCCTGCACCTTCGCGACGGCGCGGTCGATGACGTCCGCCGCCTTCGCGAGCGCCTCCGACGTGCCCACCTCGAGGGTGGGCTTCCCGGCGAAGCGCTCCTTGCCGCGGACCTCGAGGTCGGCGGCGAGGATCACGACGTCGGCGTCGGCGATGGTCCGGTCCGACATGGGATCGGAGCCCGCGGCGCCCTGGGTCTCGACCTGGATCTCGTACCCCTTCTTCTTCGCGGCCTGCTCGAGGGCCTCGGCCGCCATGTAGGTGTGCGCGATGCCGGCGATGCAGCTGGTGACGGCGACGATCCTCATGAGACGACGACCTCTCGGGCGATGATGTCCGCGACCTCCTGGCCGCTGGCGGCGGCGCGGAGGGAACCGGTGAAGGACTCGTGGATCAGCTTGCGGGCGAGCTGGGCGAGGATCTTGAGGTGCGCCTGGTCGGCGCCGTCCGGAGCCGCGATCAGGAAGATCAGGTCGGCCGGGCCGTCGGGGGCCCCGAAGTCGACGCCCTGCTTCGCGATGCCGACCGCCACGCTGGGCGAGACGACGTGGGAGGAGCGGGCGTGGGGGATCCCGATGCCGCCGGGCATGCCGGTCGCCATCTGCGACTCGCGGTCGCGGACGTCGGCGAGGAAGCCGTCGAGGTCGGTGACGCGGCCGGCGTCGGCGAGCGTCTTCGCGAGCTGCGCGGTGGCCTCGTCCTTCGTGGCGGCGGTGAGGTCGACGATGACCGTCGACGCCTCGGTGAGAGCAGTCATGCGCTCAGTTCTCCAATCGGGAGGGTGGGGTCGGGGTTCTCGACGACGGAGACGTCGTCGAGGCGGAGGGAGTCGGGACCCGGGGCTTCGCTGCCCGGGAGCTGGACGGCGGCGGTACCCCACGCGACTGCTGTCGCGAGGCGCTCCGCCTCCGTGGCGTCGACGGCCGAGAGGTAGCCGGCGAGCGTGCTGTCGCCGGCGCCGACGGTGCTGAGGGGCACGACGGCGGGGGCGCCCGCCCACCACGACGCGTGCGCCGTGACGAGGAGGGCGCCGTGCTCTCCGAGACTGACGAGCGCTCGCGCGTCGGGCAGCTGCAGGAGTTCACGGGCTCCGGCGACGACGTCTCCGACCGTCGTCAGGGAGCGGCCGAGGAGCTCCTCGAGCTCCTCGAGGTTGGGCTTCACCAGGGTGGCGGTGCCGGCCGCGATGATCGCGGTCAGGGGGGCTCCCGAGGTGTCGACGGCGAGGGGGACGCCGAAGTGCAGGGCGAGGCGGCCGAGGGCGGGGTAGAAGTCCGCTCCCAATCCCGGGGGGACGCTGCCGCAGGCGACGAGCCAGCGGGGCGAGGCCGAGACGTGCTCGCCGATCAGCTCGGAGAGGGCGTGAGCCTCCTCCTCCGTGACGGCGGGGCCGGGCTCGTTGATCTTGGTGGTGCGGCCCGTCCGGTCGTCGACCACGGTGATGTTGGTGCGGATCGGGTGGGCGATCGCCGCACTGGCCGAGCGGACTCCGGCGGCCCGGAGCATCGTGGACAGGTCGAGGCCGGTGGAGGCGTCGGCCGGGTAGACCGCGGTCGCCTCGACGCCGTTGCGCGCGAGGGCACGGGCGACGTTGACGCCCTTGCCGGCCGGGTCGCGCCGCACGTCGTGCGCGCGGTTGACCTCGCCGACGGCGAAGCCGCTCGTGGAGAGGGTGACGTCGATGCTCGGGTTGGCGGTGACGGTGACGATCATGCGCGGACGACCTCCGGGCCGGCCGACTCGATGTCGTCGGCGAGCTCGTCGTCGACATCGGCGTCGGTGATGACGGTGTCGACCGCGGACAGCGGAGCGACGTGCCCGAAGTCCTGCCGGCCGAACTTCGAGTGGTCGGCGAGGACCACGACCCGGCGCGCGGAGGCGATGATCGCGGACTTGACGACGGCCTCGTCGAGATCGGGGGTGGTGAGCCCGCGCTCGAGGCTGAGGCCGTTCGTGCCGATGAAGGCGACGTCCACCGAGACCGTGGAGAGGGCCTGGGCGGCCCACGGCCCGACGGCGGCCTGCGTGACTCCGCGCAGGTGCCCGCCGATGAGGTGGAGGTCGATGTTGGGCCGGCCGACGAGCGCCATCGCGACGGGGAGGGAGTGGGTGACGACCGTCAGCCGGCGGTCCAGGGGGAGCAGCTCCGCCAGCCGCACCGTGGTGGTGCCGGCGTCGATGGCGATCGAGCCGCCGTCGGGCACCTCGGCGAGGGCCGCGGTGGCGATGCGGTCCTTCTCGCCGGCGAGGTGTCCCTCGCGGGCGGCGACCTCGGGCTCGATGCCCAGCCGCTCGACGGGGATGGCTCCGCCGTGCGCACGGCGCAGCAGGCCCCGCTTCTCGAGGCTGGTGAGATCGCGGCGGATCGTCTCCGGCGTCACGGCGAGGGAGAGGGCGAGGTCGCGGACCTCGACGCGCCCGTCGGTGCGGGCGCGGTCCAGGATCGCCTGGTGCCGCTCCGGTGCGTACATGTGGACTCCGTCGTCTCGCCGTGGGTGGTGCGCCGGATCCGCGGTGTCGTTGCCGACCTCGGATCTGCGTTTACCTCTTTTTAGACCCGTTCGGGAGGGAAGTCAACAGAAACGGACAGACTCGGCAGGCGGAATCGGGCGCGGCGACGCCGGGAGGGACGCGAAGTAGTCCGCCGGGTCAGGCGGCGAGCTGCTCGAGCTCCTCCTCGAGCTGCGCGAGCTGGCGCTCCAGGCGCCGTCGTTTGAGGAGGGACGCCTCCGGCAGCGCGGCGCGAAGCCGCTCGCGCTCGGCCTCGGCGAGGGTGCGGCGGGCGGTGCGCAGCTGCTCCTCCCGCTCCTTCTCGCGCTCCTCCGGCGTGAGCTTGCGCGCCGAGATCCCGGCGTCGCTCATCCCGACGGAGATCCACGACGCGGCGATCAGGATCACCTGGCAGACGAGGTTGAACCAGATCAGCAGACCGATGAGGACCGCGAACGAGGCGAGCAGCGGATTGCGGGAGGCGCCGCCCAGCAGCTGCGTCCCGAGGACCTTGAGCGCGCCGAGAGCGATCCCGCCGAGCAGCGAGCCCGCCCAGAGGTTCTTCCAGGGGATCGAGATGCCCGAGAGGATGCGGAAGGAGCCGGCGAGCGTGCCCGTGTCCAGGGCGAGCATGATCAGCAGGCCGACCGCGCTGCCGGCGAGTCGGGCCGGCATCGACTCGCTGCCGATCCCGAGGAAGCCGAACGCCACGTCCACCAGCGAGGTCGAGAACACGGAGAGACCGGCCGAGACCAGCAGCACCGCCCCGAAGACCAGGGCGAGCCCCGCGTCCTTGAGCTTGAGCAGGACGAAGAGTGTCGTGGGTCCGGGGAGCGAGAAGAGCAGCCGGACCGCCTGGCGCAGGCTCCCCAGGAAGTTCAGCGCCGTCCAGAGCAGGCCGGCGGCCGCGATCGCACCCGTCCAGCCGAGGATCGACGAGTCGAGCAGGTCGTCGACCGACACGAGGGCGTTCTTCCCGCCGATCAGGCCGGGGACGGAGCGGGTCACCAGGTCGAGGAGGGAATCGCGCAGCACCGAGTCGTCGCGCACCCAGAAGCCGAAGACGGCGAAGAAGACGAAGAGCGCCGCGAAGACCGCGAACAGGGCCTGGAAGGCGAGTCCGGACGCGAAGAGGGGCCCGCCGGTCTCGGAGTAGTGGAGCATCACCCGCACCGGCCGCGTCCGCATGACCCGCTCGAACAGGCCCGGGATCCCGCGGGGAGTGTCGGCCGCCTCGGTCATTCCTCCAGCGTACTGAGGCCTCGCGGCGCTCCCGTGCACGCGCCCGCCTGCACGCTGGAACGCGTCCGGCCCGCCGGACCCGAGGATCCCGGCGGGCCGGACGCGTTCGCGAGGGGGAGGATCAGGCGCGGCCGCGGATGACGGCCTGCTTCACCTCGGCGATCGCCTGCGTGATCTGGATGCCGCGCGGGCACGCCTCCGTGCAGTTGAAGGTCGTGCGGCAGCGCCACACGCCCTCCTTGTCGTTGAGGATGTCCAGGCGCGCTCCACCGGCGTCGTCGCGCGAGTCGAAGATGAAGCGGTGGGCGTTCACGATCGCCGCGGGGCCGAAGTACTGCCCGTCGGTCCAGAACACGGGGCAGGACGACGTGCACGCGGCGCAGAGGATGCACTTCGTGGTGTCGTCGAAGCGGGCGCGGTCGGCGACCGACTGCACGCGCTCCTTGCCCTTGGGCGCCGGGGTGTTGGCGACCAGGAACGGCTGCACCTCGCGGTAGGAGGCGAAGAACGGCTCCATGTCGACGACGAGGTCCTTCTCGAGGGGCAGTCCCTTGATCGCCTCGATGTAGATCGGCTGCGAGATGTCGAGATCCTTGATCAGCGTCTTGCAGGCCAGGCGGTTGCGGCCGTTGATCCGCATCGCGTCGGATCCGCAGATGCCGTGCGCGCACGAGCGGCGGAAGGTCAGCGATCCGTCCTGGTCCCACTTGATGCGGTGCAGGGCGTCGAGGACGCGGTCGGTCGAGTACATCTCGACGTCGAAGTCCTGCCAGCGCGGCTCGGCGTCCACCTCGGGGTCGAAGCGGCGGATGATGAACGTGACGGTGAACGCCTCCGGGGCCGCGGGGGCGGCGGGCGGCTGCTCGAGGGTAGCGGTCGACATGGCTAGTACTTCCTCTCCATCGGCTGGTACCGGGTGATCACGACGGGCTTCCAGTCGAGCCGGATGTGGTCACCGGCGTCGGAGGAGTGGGCGTCACCGGAGAGGTACGCCATCGTGTGCTGCATGTAGTTCTCGTCGTCGCGCTTCGGGAAGTCGTCGCGCATGTGGCCGCCGCGGCTCTCCTTGCGGTTGCGCGCCGAGTAGACGACGACCTCGGCGAGGTCGAGCAGGAAGCCCAGCTCGACGGCCTCGAGGAGGTCGGTGTTGAAGCGCTTGCCCTTGTCCTGCACCGAGATGTTGCGGAACCGGTCGCGCAGGCGCTGGATGGTCCCCGTGACGGCCTCGAGGGACTCGTCGGTGCGGAACACCTGGGCGTTCTTGTCCATCTCGTCCTGCAGCTCCTTGCGGATCGAGGCGATCCGCTCGGTGCCGGTGGCGGAGCGGAGCGAGGCGAGCATGTCGCGGATCGCGCCGGCCGGGTCGGCGGGCAGGGGGGTGAAGTCGACCGTCTTGGCGTAGTCGGCGGCGTTGTTGCCGCTGCGCTTGCCGAAGACGTTGATGTCGAGGAGGGAGTTGGTGCCGAGGCGGTTGGAGCCGTGCACCGAGACGCACGCGCACTCGCCGGCGGCGTAGAGGCCGGGGACGACGGTCGTGTTGTCCGAGAGCACCTCGGCCTTGACGTTGGTCGGGATGCCGCCCATCGCATAGTGCGCGGTCGGCATGACGGGGACCGGCTCGACGACGGGGTCGACGCCCAGGTAGGTGCGGGCGAACTCGGTGATGTCGGGGAGCTTGGTCTCGAGGACCTCTGCGCCCAGGTGGGTGCAGTCCAGCAGCACGTAGTCCTTGTGCGGTCCGGCGCCGCGGCCCTCCGCCACCTCCTGGACCATGCAGCGGGCGACGATGTCGCGCGGCGCGAGGTCCTTGATGGTGGGGGCGTAGCGCTCCATGAAGCGCTCGCCCGAAGCGTTGCGGAGGATCGCACCCTCTCCTCGCGCTCCCTCGGTGAGGAGGATGCCGAGCCCGGCGAGGCCGGTCGGGTGGAACTGGAAGAACTCCATGTCCTCCAGGGGGAGGCCCTTGCGCCAGATGATGCCGACGCCGTCGCCGGTGAGGGTGTGCGCGTTGGAGGTGGTCTTGTAGATCTTGCCGAAGCCGCCGGTCGCGAAGATGATCGCCTTCGCCTGGAAGACGTGCAGCTCGCCCGTGGCCAGCTCGTAGGCGACGACGCCGGAGGGCTTGGCCACTCCGTCGACCTCGGTCATCACCAGGTCGAGGACGTAGAACTCGTTGTAGAAGTTGATGCCGAGCCGGACGCAGTTCTGGAACAGCGTCTGCAGGATCATGTGGCCGGTGCGGTCGGCCGCGTAGCAGGCCCGGCGGACGGGCGCCTTTCCGTGGTCGCGGGTGTGGCCGCCGAAGCGGCGCTGGTCGATCTTGCCCTCCTCGGTGCGGTTGAAGGGCAGGCCCATGTTCTCGAGGTCGATGACCGCGTCGATGGCCTCCTTCGCGAGGATCTCGGCCGCGTCCTGGTCGACGAGGTAGTCGCCGCCCTTGACGGTGTCGAAGGTGTGCCACTCCCAGCTGTCCTCCTCGACGTTCGCGAGGGCGGCGGCCATGCCGCCCTGCGCCGCTCCGGTGTGGGAGCGGGTCGGGTACAGCTTCGAGATCACGGCCGTCTTCGCCTTGGGGCCGGCCTCGATGGCCGCGCGCATCCCGGCACCGCCGGCGCCGACGATGACGACGTCGAACTGGTGGTAGTGGACGCCGTCGGGTCCGACGGTCTGCGCGAAGGCGCTCTGGTCGGCGCCGGTGTGGGAGTGGCCTGGTGTGCTCACGGGGTGGGTGCTCCGTCGTACGGGGATGGGAGGGGGAGGTGCCGGGACGCGGTGCCGCGGACCGGGAGGGGCGCGGGCCCCTCTCCGATCCGCGGCACCGTGGTCACGCTGCGCAGAAGGAGGGCAGCAGGTCCGCGGCGGTGCCGGCGGGGCACGGGTCGAACGCGAAGACGACCCAGGTGCCGAGCGCGATCAGCGCGACGACGGCGACGAGGATGCCGCCCTTGAAGGCCTTGGCCAGCAGGGGCGAGGTCGCGTAGTCGTTGACCAGCGTGCGCATGCCGTTGCCGCCGTGGATCAGCGCGAGCCACAGCATGAGGACGTCCCACCACTGCCAGAACGGGTTCGCCAGCTTGCCGCCGACGAAGCCGAAGTCGATGGCCTTGATGCCGTCGCCCAGCAGCAGGTTGTAGATGAGGTGCCCGAAGATCAGGACGATCAGCACGACGCCGGAGGCGCGCATGTAGATCCAGCCCCACTTCTCCCAGTTGGTGCCTGAGGAGCGGGTCGGGGTGTGCGGAGTCCGCGGTGCGGCGACGGTGCTCAATGCGCACCCCCCTCGCTGAAGACGTTGATCAGGTGGCGCGGCGCGAAGCCGAGCATCAGCACGACCCAGAGGCCCATGACGACCCAGAAGAGGACGCGCTGATTGCGGGTCGCCCAGCTCCAGAAGTCGACCAGGATGATCCGCAGGCCGTTCAGCGCGTGGAACGCGATGGCGCCCACGAGGCCGGTCTCGCCGAGTCCCATGATCGGGTTCTTGTACGTGCCGATGACCGCGTTGTACGCCTCGGGGCTCACGGCGATGAGAGCGGAGTCGAGGACGTGGACGAGGAGGAAGAAGAAGATGGCGACACCGGTGATCCGGTGGAGCACCCACGACCACATGCCTTCGCGACCGCGGTACAGGGTGCCGGCCGGACGCCGGATCTTCCCCTGCTTCCGGGGTGCGAGGGTTTGAGCAGCTTGAACTGACACGAACAACCCTCCCTGGTTGTGCTCCGACGGCCTGACCTGTTCCCACGTCGCGTGGACGGGGACGGGGCGGGGAGCGACGAGAAACTCGCCCTCCGATTCTAAGCGCGCTCGCAGGCGGGCGCGGCTTAGGCGAGCCTTAGCTGCGGGGCAGGGCGAGGGCGGGCGCCCCCGCGGTCGCGTAGTGCGCGAGGAGCTCGTCGGTGAGTGCGCTCCAGGTGCGGTGGAGCACGCGGCGGCGGCCCGCCTCGCCGAGCCGGGCGCGCAGTGCGGGATCTCGGACCAGGCGCTCCACCTGCCGGCGGAGGTCGGAGTCGCTCTCGGGCGCGTAGAGCAGGCCGTCCACGCCGTGCTCGATGAGGTCGGTGGGGCCGCCCGCGTGCGGCGCGACCACCGCGGTACCGGACGCCTGCGCCTCCTGGACCGTCTGGCCGAACGTCTCCTCCGTGCCGGTGTGCACGAACACGTCGAGCGCGGCGAAGACCGCCGGCAGCCGGTCGCCGTCGAGCCGGCCGAGCATCCGCGCCGCCGGGCCGAGGGCGGCGGCGACCCGGGCGGAGGAGGGGCCGTAGCCGCCCACGACCAGCTCCGCGTGCGGGAGGGAGGCGAGCGCCGCCATCCGCTCCACCCTCTTCTCGGGGGAGAGGCGCCCGATGTAGCCGACGAGCGCGTCGTCGGCGCCGAGTCCGGCACGGACGGCCTGCGCGTAGGGGGAGGAGCGGCGGCGCGGGTGGAAGCGCTCGCTCTGCACGCCGCGGCCCCACAGCGCGGTGCGCTCGATGCCGGCGGCGGCGAGGTCGTCGAGGGCGCTCGTGGAGGGGGCGAGGGTCAGGTCCGCCCCGGCGTGGATCTGGCGGATCACCCGCCAGGCGAGGGCGCGGGCGCCGCGGATGCCGTAGCGGGCCGCGAATCGCGCGACGTCCGTCTGGTAGATCGCGACACTCGGCACCCCGAGCCGGCCGGCCGAGGCGATGGCGCGGGCGCCGAGGAGGAAGGGCGAGGCGACGTGCACCACGTCGGGCTCGAAGTCGGCCAGCTCCCGGGTGAGGGCGAGCGTGGGGATCCCGACCGGGAAGTCGCGGTACGCGATCGCCGGGTGCTCCACGACGCGGTGGCCCGCGTAGTGGCCCGGCGCCCCCGCGGCCGGGCAGACGACGAGCGCCTCGATCCCGCGCTCCGCGAACTCGTCGAGCACCCGCAGGACGCTCGTGGTCACGCCGTTCAAGGACGGCAGGAAGCTCTCGGTGACGACCGCGACTCTCACGCCCCGGACGCTACGGCGGCGGGATGAACGGCGGCGCGCGCTCGGGTGAACGGACGGTCGCGCTCGGGCTCCCTTGTATCCTGCGGACATGACATCACCTGAGACCGATGGCCGCGCCCCGCTCGACCGCTTCTACAGCGTGATCCCCGCCGGCGGGATCGGCTCGAGGCTGTGGCCGCTCTCCCGGGCCGACGCCCCGAAGTTCCTGCACGATCTGACGGGATCGGGACAGACCCTCCTCCGCGACACCTGGGACCGCCTCGCGCCCATCTCGGGCGCCGACCGGATCATGGTCGTGACCGGGCGCGCGCACCGCGCCGCCGTCGAGGAGCAGCTCGAGAGCCTCGAGGACCTCAACGTCGTCCTCGAGAGCGAGCCGCGCGACTCGTCCGCCGCGATCGGTCTGGCCGCCGCCATCCTCGAGCGCCGCCAGCCGGGCGTGATCATCGGCTCGTTCGCCGCCGACCACGTCATCAGCGGTCAGCAGCTGTTCCACGACGCGGTCGCCGAGGCCGTCGTCGCGGCGGACGCGGGCTACATCGCGACCATCGGCATCACGCCGACCGAGCCTGCCGTGGGCTTCGGCTACATCCGCACGGGGAAGCACCTCGGGATCGACGGGGCGACGCACACGCTCGCCGTCGACTCCTTCGTCGAGAAGCCCGACGCCGACACCGCGCGCGCCTATCTCTCCAGTGGTCAGTACCTCTGGAACGCGGGCATGTTCATCGCCCGCGCCGACCGCCTCCTCGAGGAGCTCGGCCGCGCCAAGCCGAAGCTGCTCGCCGGACTGCTCGAGCTCGCCGCCGCGTGGGACACCCCGGAGCGCGGCGCGGTCGTCGACCGCATCTGGCCGGGCCTGGAGAAGATCGCGATCGACTACTCCGTCGCCGAGCCGGCCGCGGCCGCGGGCAAGCTGGCCGTCGTGCCCGGCCACTTCTCCTGGGACGACGTGGGCGACTTCGCCTCGATCGCGAAGCTGCACTCGAGCGGACTCCGCTCGGACCTCGCCATCCTCGGCGAGGACGCGCGTGTTCTGGCCGACTCCGCGACGGGCATCGTCGTCAGCGGCGGCAACCGCACCATCGCCCTCATCGGAGTGAAGGACATCGTCGTCGTGGACACCCCCGACGCGCTCCTGGTGACCACGACCGAGAACGCCCAGAAGGTCAAGGGCGTCGTCGACGCCCTGCGCCTCTCCGGCCGCACCGACGTCCTCTAGCCCTCCGTCCCACCCGTCGAAGCGCGGCCCTCCCCTCGGAGGCGCCGCGCTTCGCCGTTCCGCTCCTCGCCGTTCCGCCCCTCGCCGTTCCGCCCCTCGCCGTTCCGCCCCTCGCCTCATGCGCGTGCGGCGGTCCTGATACGCCGTTCGCGCGGCCACTCGACCACCCTTGATGAGGGCCTCGGCCGTCGCCCTGGGTGCTGGTGGCTGGGTCTCGATACGCCGCTTCCGCGGCAACTCGACCACCATGGAGGAGCATCGCGTCGAGCCCGACCGCGCGCAGCGCGGAGCTTCTCCGAACGCCTTCGACATCCGGCAGCAGGGGAGAGGGCCGCGAGCCGGAATCGCGTGCCAGCGATTCAGGCCAGCCCGACGCGACCCGCTCTGCGGAACGCACCCGTCGCGAAGCCGACCGCGCCGAGCCGCTCCGCGGCTCGGAATCGAGCCCAGCCGACCGCGCCGAGCCGCTCCGCGGCTCGGAATCGAGCCCAGCCGACCGCGCCGAGCCGCTCCGCGGCTCGGAATCGAGCCCAGCCGACCGCACCCCGCGACACGCTCCGCGTGTCGCGAAGATCAACACTGTGTAACGCTTCCTGAGGTCTACCGTCCGGGCGGCTGAGCGGCTTGTCACATTGGGTAACGTGTGGGAATCGACGCCCTGCTGCGCTCGTCGCGCGGGGCCGCATTCCTGGAGGACGACATCTTGACTATCACCTCGCGTAAGGCCGCGTTCGGCGGTCTCGCCGCCCTCGGCGTCACCGCGCTTCTCGCCGGTTGCGCCTCCGCCCCCGAGGAGAGCGGCTCCAGCGCCGCCGCCGGTGGCGACTTCCTGCCCTGCATGGTCTCCGACGCGGGCGGGTTCGACGACAAGTCGTTCAACGAGCTCGGCTACAACGGCCTCGTGAAGGCCTCGGAGGACCTCGGTGTCACGCCGAAGACCGTCACCTCGGAGTCCGAGACGGACTACGCCCCGAACCTGACCAGCCTCGTCGACCAGGGCTGCAACCTGATCATCACCGTCGGCTTCGCGCTGGCCGAGGCCACGTCGGCCGCGGCCGAGGCGAACACGGACATCGACTTCGCGATCATCGACGACGCGTCGATCGACCTGCCGAACGTCAAGCCGATCACCTTCGACACCTCGCAGGCGGCGTTCCTCGCCGGCTACACGGCCGCGTCGTACTCCAAGACCGGCGTCGTCGGCACCTACGGCGGCCAGCAGTTCCCGACCGTCACGATCTTCATGGACGGCTACGCCGACGGCGTGAAGTACTACAACGAGCAGAAGGGGAAGGACGTCAAGGTCGTCGGCTGGGACGTCGACGCGCAGACCGGCTCCTTCACCGGCGGCTTCGCGGCGGGCGTCGAGGCCAAGTCGGCCGCGCAGTCGCTGATCGACCAGAACGCGGACGTCATCCTCCCCGTCGGCGGTCCGATCTTCCAGTCGGCGATCGAGGCGATCCGCGACTCCGGCAAGGACATCGCGATGGTCGGCGTGGACGCGGACCTGTACGAGACCTACCCCGACGGCGCCGACCTGTACCTGACCTCGATCCTCAAGGGCATCGAGGCCGGCACGACCGACGTCACCAGCTCCGCCGGAGCCGACGACTTCGACCCCACTCCCTTCGTGGGCACCCTCGAGAACGACGGAGTCGGCATCGCGCCGTTCCACGACTTCGAGTCGAAGGTCTCGGGCGACCTGCAGGGCGAGCTCGACACCATCAAGGCGGGCATCATCGACGGCTCCATCACCGTCACCTCCCCGTCCGCTCCCGCGGCGTCCTAGCCGCTTCCTCGAAGAGGCCGGCGGGCCCGAGCACACCTCGGGCCCGCCGGCCTCTTCGTCGGTCCGGCGGGCGGATCGGCTCCGCTGCGTCCCTCGATCCCGGCCGACGGCGCATCGTGGCGCGAACCGAAAGTTAGATTGGTCCCATGAAGCTCGAACTGCGTGGCATCACGAAGCGCTTCGGCGCGCTCGTGGCCAACGACCACATCGATCTCACCGTCGAACCCGGCGAGATCCACTGCCTCCTCGGCGAGAACGGCGCGGGCAAGTCGACGCTCATGAACGTGCTCTACGGCCTGTACCAGGCCGAGGAGGGGGAGATCCTGCTGGACGACGCGGTCCAGCACTTCTCCGGTCCGGGTGACGCCATGAAGGCGGGCATCGGGATGGTCCACCAGCACTTCATGCTCGTCCCCGTGTTCACCGTCGCCGAGAACGTCATGCTGGGCCACGAGGAGACGAAGGCCGGCGGGCGCCTGGACCTCGCCGCCGCGCGCGCCCGGGTGCGCGAGATCTCGGACCGCTTCGGCTTCGACGTGGATCCCGACGCCCTGGTCGAGGACCTCCCCGTCGGCGTGCAGCAGCGGGTCGAGATCATCAAGGCCCTCTCGCGCGACGCCCGGGTGCTCGTGTTCGACGAGCCGACCGCGGTGCTGACCCCGCAGGAGACCGACGAGCTGATCGCGATCATGCGCCAGCTGCGCGCGGCCGGGACCGCCATCGTCTTCATCACGCACAAGCTCCGCGAGGTGCGCGAGGTCGGAGACCGCATCACGGTCATCCGCCTCGGCAGAGTCGTGGGGGAGGCGTCGCCGACGGCGAGCAACGCCGAGCTCGCCTCGCTGATGGTGGGCCGCGCCGTCGAGCTGACGGTGCAGAAGGAGCAGGCGGTGCCGGGCGACGAGGCCCTCGTCGTCTCGAACCTCACCGTGCGCGACGCCAACGGCCAGGCCGTCGTCGACGACGTCTCCTTCGAGGTCCGCCGCGGCGAGATCCTCGCGATCGCGGGCGTGCAGGGCAACGGCCAGACCGAGCTCACCGAGGCGATCATGGGCCTGCAGGAGCGGGTCGAGGGCTCGGTGACCCTGGACGGTCGCCGCCTCGACGGACTGTCCGTGCGCCGCGTCCTCGAGTCGGGGGTCGGCTTCGTCCCCGAGGACCGCACCGAGGACGGTCTGGTCGCCGAGTTCACGATCGCCGAGAACCTCATGCTCGACCGCAGCGACCGCGGTCCGTTCGTGAAGGGACTGGGCCTTCGGCTCAAGGAGCTCGAGCGCTTCGCCGAGGAGCGGGTGCGCGAGTTCGACGTGCGCGCCCAGGGGATCGGCACCCACGTCGGCCGCCTCTCCGGAGGCAACCAGCAGAAGGTGGTGCTCGCGCGCGAGCTCAGCCGGGAGCTGCGGCTGTTCATCGCGGCGCAGCCCACCCGCGGCATCGACGTCGGCTCCATCGAGTTCGTCCACAAGCGCATCGTCGAGACGCGCGACACCGGGGTCCCCGTGATCGTGGTGTCGACCGAGCTCGACGAGGTCGCGGCGCTCGCCGACCGCATCGCGGTCATGTACAAGGGCGGGATCATCGGCATCGTCCCCGCCGACACGCCTCGCGAGGTCCTGGGGCTCATGATGGCCGGGCAGACGCCCGCCGAGAAGGGAGCGGCGGCGTGAGCGACGCGCAACTGCCCGCGGTCGATCCCGACGCGGAGACCGAGAAGGCGTCCGGGCTCGAGCCCGGCCAGAAGCCGGATCAGGAGGTGCGCTCCGGCCCGCTCGAGAGCGGCGCCTCCCGCGTCCTGCGCGAGATCCTCTCCGGCACCGCGCTGATGTCGGTGCTCGCCGTGCTGCTCTCCCTCATCGCGGGCGGCGTGCTGATCGCCGCGACCGACAAGGACGTCCAGGCGGCGTCGGGCTACTTCTTCGCCCGGCCGCTCGACACCCTGCAGGCGATCTGGCAGTCCGTCTCCGGTGCCTACTCCTCGCTCTTCCAGGGCTCGGTCTACAACTTCCGCCGCGAGGGCTTCGCCAACGGCATCAAGCCGCTGACCGACACCCTGGCCTTCGCGACCCCGCTGATCGCCGGCGGCCTCGGAGTGGCGCTGGCCTTCCGCGTCGGCCTGTTCAACATCGGCGGCCGCGGCCAGATGCTGATCGCCGCCGCCTGCGCGGGCTGGGTCGGCTTCTCCTTCGACCTCCCGTGGGGCGTGCACCTGATCGTCGCGCTCGCCGCCGGCATCCTGGGCGGCGCGCTCTGGGGCGGACTCGTGGGACTGCTC
Organism: Rathayibacter sp. AY1E2; assembly: GCF_002932325.1. Taxonomy (NCBI): domain Bacteria; kingdom Bacillati; phylum Actinomycetota; class Actinomycetes; order Micrococcales; family Microbacteriaceae; genus Rathayibacter; species Rathayibacter sp. AY1E2. The sequence continues at coordinate 227,131 of NZ_PSVO01000002.1, read as the reverse complement.
AAGGCCCGCACCGGCGCGCACGAGGTGATCCTCACGATCATGCTCAACTACGTCGCGTTCTACCTGATCTCCTACCTCCTGCGGACGCCCGGCGCGCTGCAGGCGCCCGGCTCGAACAACCCGAAGTCGCCCGGGATGAAGGAGACCGCCGTCTTCCCGGCGCTCCTCGGCCCCGGCTACTCGCTCACGCTCGGCTTCGTCTTCGCGGTCCTCGCGACCGTGTTCGTCTGGTGGCTCCTGAACCGCTCGACGATCGGCTTCAAGTTCCGCGCGGTGGGGGAGAACCCGCACGCGGCACGGGTCGCGGGCATCGACGTGAAGAACAGCTACGTGTACGCGATGCTGCTCTCCGGCGGCCTGCTCGGCCTCGCCGGCAGCGCCCAGGTGATGGGGACGGTCACGACCGGCTTCACCTCCGGGATCGACGCGGGGATCGGCTTCGACGCGATCACGGTCGCGCTGCTGGGCCGCTCCCGACCCTGGGGCGTGTTCTTCGCCGGCATCCTCTTCGGCGCCTTCAAGGCGGGCGGCTACTCGATGCAGGCCGCCGAGGGCGTGCCGATCGACGTGGTCCTCGTCGTCCAGTCGCTGATCGTCCTCTTCATCGCCGCACCGCCGCTGGTGCGCGCGATCTTCCGCCTCCCGACGCCCGGGGCCGCCCCGAAGCGCCGCACCCGCCGCACCTCGGAGGTGTCCGCATGAGCACCGCCGTCGCCACCGCCCCCGACCGCGTCGTGATCCGCAGCTGGAAGGCGCCGATCGCGTTCGGCGTCTTCGCGCTGCTCGCCGTCGTCCTCTTCGTGGCACTCGGCCGCGACGGGACGAGCTCGTTCCGCCTCGCCGCGGGGACCGACTTCTTCGCGCTGCCGGACATCCCGTTCCCGACGCGGGGGACGGGAGTGGTCGTCGCGATCCTCCTGGTCGGCCTGGCCGTCGCCTCGGCCGCGCTCACCCGCGCCGGCCGCCGGATCCCGCTCTGGCTCTCGGCGGTCTTCGCCCTGGTCTTCCTGATCGGGTTCCTCGTCTGGGCGTCGGCCGGTGCCGCGCTGCCCGTCTCGGGACTGCTGCTCGGGACCGTCGGGCTGGCCACTCCGCTGATCTTCGGCTCGCTCGGCGGCGTCATCTCGGAGCGGGTCGGAGTCGTCAATGTCGCGATCGAGGGGCAGCTGCTCGCCGGCGCCTTCACCGCGGCGATGGTCGGCTCCCTCACCCGCCAGCCGGTGCTCGGCCTGCTCGCGGCGATGGTCGCGAGCGTCCTGGTGTCGTTCGTGCTGGCTGCCTTCGCGATCAAGTACCTGGTCGACCAGGTGATCGTCGGAGTCGTGCTGAACGTGCTGGTGACCGGCCTGACGAGCTTCCTCTACTCCCAGGTCCTCTCCGCCGACGCGTCGACGTTCAACTCGCCGGTGAAGTTCGACCGCCTCCCGATCCCGGTGCTCAGCCAGGTGCCGATCGTGGGCGCCGTCCTGTTCAACCAGACGGTGATCGTCTACCTGATGTACTTCGCGATCTTCGCGGTGTGGTGGGGCCTGTTCAAGACCAAGTGGGGCCTCCGCCTGCGCGCCGTCGGCGAGCACCCGCAGGCCGCGGACACCGTGGGCATCGATGTCGCCCGCACGCGCTTCTGGAACGTCTCCCTCGCCGGGGCGATCGCCGGAGTCGGCGGCGCGTACTACACGCTCGACGCGGTCGGCGCGTTCGGCAAGGAGATGACCGCGGGTGCGGGCTTCATCGCCCTGGCCGCCGTCATCTTCGGCCGCTGGGACCCGATCAAGGCGACGCTCGCGTCGCTCCTGTTCGGCTTCGCGACCAACCTGCAGAACGTGCTCGGCGTCATCGGCTCGCCCGTGCCCAGCGAGTTCATGCTGATGCTGCCGTACGTCGTGACGATCTTCGCGGTGGCCGGTCTCGTCGGCCAGTCCCGCGGACCGGCCGCCGCCGGCAAGCCGTACCTGAAGTCCTGAGAGGAGCCGTCGTGACCGACATCGACTGGGAGGCGCTGCGCGAGGCCGCCCTGGAGGCCATGAGCCACGCCTACGTCCCGTACTCGAAGTTCCCCGTCGGGGTCGCCGCGCTCGTGGACGACGGCCGGACGATCTCGGGCTGCAACGTCGAGAACGCCTCCTACGGGCTCACGCTCTGCGCCGAGTGCGCGCTGGTGTCCTCTCTGCACATGACGGGCGGCGGCCGGCTCGTCGCCTTCACCTGCGTCGACGGGAAGGGCGGCGTCCTGATGCCCTGCGGGCGCTGCCGCCAGCTGCTCTTCGAGCACTCGGCCGAGGGCATGCTCCTCCAGACCGTGTCGGGCGTGAAGACGATCGACGAGGTCATCCCCGACGCCTTCGGCCCGCGCACCCTCGAGGCCTACGCCGCCTCCTAGCGCCGCCGTCACCGCTCCCACTCCCGAACCGAGGACTCCGCATGACCCGCACCACCCCCGTCGAGGACTTCGACGCCGTCGACATCATCCGCACCAAGCGCGACCGCGGCACGCTCTCGACCGCGCAGATCGACTGGCTGATCGACGCCTACACCCGCGGCTACGTCGCTGACGAGCAGATGGCGGCCTTCGCGATGGCGGTCCTGCTGAACGGGATGGAGCGCGACGAGATCCGCGACCTCACCCTGGCCATGATCGCCAGCGGCGAGCGCATGCGCTTCGACGGACTCGGCAAGCGCACGGTCGACAAGCACTCCACGGGCGGGGTCGGCGACAAGATCACGCTGCCGCTGATGCCGCTGGTCGCCTCCTTCGGCGTGGCGGTGCCCCAGCTCTCGGGACGCGGGCTCGGCCACACGGGCGGAACGCTCGACAAGCTGGAGTCGATCCCGGGCTGGCGGGCCGACCTCGGCAACGAGGAGATGCTGGAGCAGCTGCGGACGGTCGGCGGCGTGATCTGCGCCGCGGGCTCGGGCCTGGCCCCCGCCGACAAGAAGCTCTACGCGCTCCGGGACATCACCGGGACCGTCGAGGCGATCCCGCTGATCGCGTCCTCGATCATGTCGAAGAAGATCGCCGAGGGGACCGACGCCCTGGTGCTCGACGTGAAGTTCGGCTCCGGGGCGTTCATGGTCGACATCGAGCGCTCGCGGGAGCTGGCGCGGGCGATGGTCGACCTCGGCAATGACGCGGGGGTGCGGACCACCGCGCTGCTGACCAACATGAACGTGCCGCTCGGTCTGGCCATCGGCAACGCGAACGAGGTGCGGGAGTCGGTCGAGGTGCTCGCCGGCGGCGGCCCCTCGGACGTCCGGGAGCTGACGCTGGCCCTGGCCCGCGAGATGCTGGCCCTCGCCGGGCAGCCGGACGCGGACGTCGAGCGCGCCCTCGACGGCGGCGCGGCGATGGACACCTGGCGCGCGGTCATCCGCGCTCAGGGAGGGGATCCGGATGCGGCGCTTCCCGAGGCCCGCGAGACCCACGTCGTGGTCGCCGAGCGCGACGGCGTCCTGGTGGAGCAGCAGGCGCTGCCGTTCGGCATCGCCGCCTGGCGCCTGGGCGCCGGACGCGCCCGCCAGTCCGACGCGGTGCAGCACGCGGCGGGGATCGACCTGCACGCGAAGCCGGGCGACCGCGTCCGCGCGGGCCGGCCCCTGCTCACGCTGTCGGCCGACGAGCCGGAGCGCTTCGCCCGGGCGCTCGAGGCGCTCGCCGGTGCCTACCGGATCGGCGACGAGGGCGACGAGGTGCTCGACGGCGGCCCCCTCGTGGCGGAGCGCGTCTCCTAGCCCCGCGCCGCCCGGCACGGAGGAGGCGCCGCCCGGCGAGCCGCTCCCGCCGACCCTCTAGGGTGGTCGGCGAACCACCGTCGACCCGCGAGGAGCACCGTGACCGATCAGACCGAGGAGTACCTCCTCCCGGGCGAGGGCGTCCTCATCGACGAGCTCCCCAAGGTGTCGCTGCACGACCACCTCGACGGAGGGCTGCGGCCCGGGACGGTCCTCGAGATCGCCCGCGAGACGGGCGTGCCGCTCCCGGCCGAGGAGCCGGATGCCCTCGCCGAGTGGTTCCGCGCCACGGCCGACTCCGGCTCCCTCACCGACTACATCGCCACCTTCGAGACGACGGTCGCCGTGATGCAGACCGCGCCGGCGCTCGAGCGCGTGGCCCGCGAGTTCGTGCTCGACCTCGCCGCCGACGGAGTCGTGCACGGCGAGGTGCGCTGGGCGCCGGAGCAGCACCAGCGCGCCGGGCTCTCGCTCGACGCGGCTGTCGAAGCGGTCCAGGAGGGACTGCAGCAGGGCGTGCAGGAGGCGGCGGCGCAGGGACACCGCATCCGCGTCGGCCAGCTGATCACCGCGATGCGGCACGCCGACCGCTCGCTCGAGGTCGCCGAGCTGGCGCTGCGCCACCGCGAGCGCGGTGCGATCGGCTTCGACATCGCCGGAGCCGAGGCGGGCTTCCCCGCCTCGCGGCACCGTCACGCCTTCGAGCTGCTCGCGGCGGCGCACTTCCCGACCACGGTCCACGCGGGGGAGGCGGACGGCCTCGACAGCATCCGCTCGGCCCTGCTCGACGGCCGCGCGCTGCGCCTGGGCCACGGCGTCCGGATCGCGGAGGACATCCGCATCGAGCGCCAGGACGACGACGCGAGCTACGTGACCCTCGGCGAGCTCTCGGAGTGGGTGAAGGACCGCGAGATCGCCCTCGAGCTCAGCCCCTCCTCCAACCTGCAGACCGGAGCCGTCGCAGCGTGGGGTGCCGAGCTCGCCGATCACCCCTTCGACCTGCTCTACCAGCTGGGCTTCCGCGTCACGGTGAACACCGACAACCGCCTGATGAGCGCGACGACCCTCAGCCGCGAGCTCGCCCTCCTGTCCGACGCGTTCGGGTACGACCTCGACGACTTCGAGGCCTTCCAGCTGAACGCGGCTCACGCCGCCTTCCTGCCGCTCGACGAGCGCCGCGAGCTCGTCGAGACGATCAGCGCCGGCTTCGAGGCGGCCTGACGGTGCCGCTCGACGCGCTCCCCGAGGAGGCGGTGGCCCTCCGCCACTCCGCCGGATCCTGGCGGGAGGCCGTCCTCGAGGCGGGCCGTGCGCTCGAGCGGACCGGTGCAGTCGACGCCGCCTACTCCCGGCGCATGGTCGAGCAGGTCGACGTGCTCGGGCCGTACATCGTCATCGCGCCCGGGCTCGCCCTCGCGCACGCCCGGCCCGGCAACGACGTCCTCGCGGACGGCCTCTCCGTCGTCACGCTGGCCGAGCCCGTCGCCTTCGGGCACAGCACCAACGATCCGGTGTCGGTCGTCATCGGGATCGCCGCTACCCAGGCGCACGGACACGTCGGCTTCGTCTCCGGGCTCGCCGACGTGCTCAGCCGTCCGGACGCGGTCGGCGCCCTCGCCGCCGCCCGCACCGTCCGCAGCATCAACGCCGTCCTCACCGACAGCACCCCGCACCACCCGCACCACGGAAGAAGCGCATGAAGATCGTCACCCTCTGCGGCGCCGGAATCGGCACCTCCGCCATCCTCAAGCTCGGCGCCGAGCGCGCCCTCGAGACCCTCGACCTCGAGGCCGAGGTGATCGCCTCCGACCTGGCCTCCGTCGACGCGCTCGCCGCCGACGCGCAGGTCATCCTCACCTCCGGCGAGCTCGTCGACCGCATCGGCCGCACCTTCGCCGAGGTCGTCGTCATCGACAACTACCTCGACCAGAACGAGATCACGGAGAAGATCGAGCGAGCGCTGGGCTGAGCTCGACTCTGAGCCGCTCCCTGCGCGGCTCAGCGCGGTCGGCCTCCCGACGGGGTGCGTTCCGCAGAGTGTATTCCGTCGGGCTGCCTCGAATCGCTGCCACGCGCGGTGCTCGACTCTGAGCCGCTCCCTGCGCGGCTCAGCGCGGTCGGCCTCCCGACGGGGCGCGTTCTCAAGAGCGGGTCACGTCGGGCTGCCTCGAATCGCTGGCACGCGATTCTCGGACGCGCCCTCCAGCTTGCGGGGAGGGGGCGCCCCTGCCCCTGCTGGTCGAGTGGCCGCGGAGCGGCGTGCCGGGAGCCGGGTTCCCGCGCGGACGGCTGCTCGGACCTCGGGGGGTCAGCGGGCGGCGAGCTGAGCGAGGACGGTGCCGATCAGGCGGCGGGCCCGGGCGGGGGAGAGGCGGGCGGGCCGCTCGGCCGCGCGGGAGACCGCGATGCCGTCGAGGACCGCGAGGAGAAGCGCGGCGTCGTCGGCGCCGAACGACGCCGCGGGATGCGCGGCGCGCAGCAGCTCCAGGACGACGTCCTCTGTGCGCGACCAGCCGGCGGTGTGGATCGCGCGGATCTCCGGATCGGTGCCGGCGCGGGAGGCGAAGGCGGTCCACACGTTCGCGTCGGGGACGTCCTCGTCCGCGACGCACGCGATCTCGTCGCAGAAGACGCGCAGCCGCACCTCGGCCGAGGGTTCGGCCTCCAGGCGGCTCCGCGTCCGCTCGCGGAAGCGCTCCTCGACCCGGGCCATCGCGCCGGCCAGCAGCGCCTGCTTCGTCGGGAAGTGGTGCTGGACGGCACCCACCGAGACGCCGGCCTCGGCCGCGACGGTGCGGATGCTGAGGTGCTCCGCCCCGCGGGTCGAGAGGACGGCGACGACCGCCGAGAGGATGTCGCTCCTGCTCTCGCGCCGATCCGGCATGGCGTCCCTCTCGTTCGACTGCTCGAGCAGGCTACGCTCTCGGACATGACCAATACGACCGTATTGCCGCCCCGTGCCGGAGCCGGCCGCCGCATCGCGACCCTGGACGTCGTCCGCGGTGTCGCGATCATCGGGACCCTCGGCACGAACATCTGGATCCTCTCCCACCCCTGGGGGATGCTCGGACTGCTCTCCGTCCCGGTGACGCCGGAGACCTCCTCCTCCGCCGGGACTGCGCAGCTCCTGCTGATGGCGCTGGCGCAGGGCAAGTTCCTCGCCCTCCTCTCCCTCGCCTTCGGGGTGGGCCTCGCGATCCAGCACGCCTCCGCGGTCCGGCGCGGGACGCGCTGGCCGGGCCGCTACCTCTGGCGCGCGACGCTCCTCCTCCTGGACGGCGCGGTCAACTACGTGCTGATCGCGGAGTTCGACGTCCTCATGGGATACGCCGTCACCGGAGCGGTCGTCGCCTGGCTGCTGCTCACCCGGCCGACGACGCAGCGCCGCGTGATCCTCGTCTGCGGCGCTCTGCACGTCGTCCTGATCTCGGCGCTCGTGGCGCTCGTGGCGGCGAGTCCGGACGGTGCCGGACAGGGGCCGACCGGCCGGAGCCCCTACGCGGACGCGTCGTTCCTCGGCCTCGCCCTCTTCCGGCTGCAGAACGCTGGCGTCTTCCGTGCGGAGCCGGTGCTCATCGGGCTCCTCAGCCTCGCGATGTTCCTCCTCGGCGCGCGCCTCCATCGGGCGGGGGTCCTCGCCGCCGAGGGCGCGTCACTCCGCCGTCGCCTGATGGTCCTCGGCGCCCTCGCCCTCCCCGTCGACCTCGCGCTGGGCATCGGGGGGAGCGCCGCCGGTCTGCTCGCCGAGCGCTACCTCGTCGCGCCCCTGGTCGGGCTCGGCCTGCTCGCGGCCCTCGCCGAGGCCTGCCTCCGCCGGGGCGCCGAGGGCTGGGCGGCACGCCGGGCGCGGGAGGTCGGCCGGGTCGCCCTGAGCGCCTACCTCCTGCAGAACCTGCTCGGCGGCGCCCTCTTCTACGGCTGGGGACTCGGGCTGGCGGTGACCGCCGCGCAGTGGCGCGTCCCGGCGACCGTCGGAGCGTTCCTGCTCATCGCGGCGGTCGTCGTGCTCGCGGCGCACCTGTGGCTGCGCCGGTTCGAGCTCGGTCCGGTGGAGTGGCTCTGGAAGCGGGGCGAGCGGATCGGTGTCCGCGCGCCCCGCTGACCGGAGGGGGACCTACGCGAGGAGCTCCGCGGCGCCGGTGCGCAGGGCGGCGAGGCGGGACGAGACGGCCGACCGGCGGGCGTCGGCGTCGGAGTCGTGCGACCAGGCGTCGAGGTAGAGCTTGACCTTCGGCTCCGTGCCGCTCGGGCGCGCGATGAGACGGGCACCGTCCAGGGAGAAGCGGAGCGCGTCGGTCGGAGGCAGCGCGCCGCCCTCGGCGAGCAGGTCCTCGCTCCGCTCGACGGCGAGCCCGCCGATCGCGGTCGGAGGCGTCGCGCGCAGTCCGGCCATGATCCGGCCGATCTCGGAGAGGTCGGTGACGCGGAGCGAGATCTGCTCCGATCCGAAGAGCCCGAACCGCTCGGCGAACGACTCCAGCTCGTCGTCGATCGTGCGCTCCTCGGCGGCGAGCCCGCTCGCGAGGGAGAGGAAGGCGAGCGCGGCCGAGACGCCGTCCTTGTCGCGGACCGTCCCGGGGTTCACCAGGTAGCCGAGCGCCTCCTCGTAGCCGAAGACGAGGTCGGGGACGCGCGAGATCCACTTGAAGCCCGTGAGCGTCTCGGCGAAGTCGAGGCCGTAGTCGGCCGCCACAGCACCGAGGGCGGGGGAGGAGACGATCGAGCAGGCGAGCGCTCCTCCGGTGCGGCCCTCGCGGCGGGCCTGCTCGGCGGCGCGCCAGCCGAGCAGCGCTCCGACCTCGTTGCCGGTGAGGCGCCGGAAGCCCTCCGGGGCGGAGGCGTCGGGCACGGCGGCGGCGAAGCGGTCGGCGTCCGGGTCGTTCGCCACGATCAGCTGCGCGCGACCGGAGCGCGCGGTCGAGAAGGCGAGGTCGAGGGCGCCCGCCTCCTCCGGGTTCGGGAACGCGACCGTGGGGAACGCCGCGTCGGGCTCGATCTGCTCGACCACGACGGCCGGCTCGTCGAATCCCGCCGCGGAGAGCACCCGGTGCGCCGTCTCCCAGCCGACCCCGTGCATCGCCGTGTAGACGACGCGCAGCGGAGCGGACTGGCGGCCGACGGAGGCCGTCGCCTCGATGTAGGCGGCGACCACGGACTCGTCCGCGAGCCGGTACTCGCCGCGCGGCAGCTCCGGAACGCGCCGGTCCCGCGCGACCGCGAGGATCCGCTCGGCGATCTCGGAGTCGACCGGCGGCACGATCTGCGAGCCCTCGTCGGCGCCGCCGAGGTACACCTTGTAGCCGTTGTCCTGCGGCGGGTTGTGGCTCGCCGTGACCATCACTCCGGCGTCGGCGCCGAGGTGGCGCACGGCGAAGGCCAGCACGGGGGTGGGCAGGAGCCGGGGCAGCAGCACCGCGTCCACGCCGGCGCCCGCCATCAGCGCGGCGGAGTCCTCGGCGAAGACGCGCGAGTTCTTCCGACCGTCGTAGCCGATCACGACCACGGGCCGCTGGACGCCCTGCGCCAGCAGGAAGTCGGCCAGGCCGACGGCGGCCTGCGAGACCAGCACGCGGTTCATCCGGTTGGATCCCGCCGCGATGGCGCCGCGCAGGCCCGCGGTGCCGAACGCCAGGCGGGCGCCGAAGCGGTCCTCGAGCTCGGCGCGGGCGGAGGCGTCGCCCGAGTCGGAGGCGATCAGCAGCCCGACCAGCTCCTCCCGCGTCTCCGGGTCGGGGTCCTGGGCGAGCCAGGCCTCGGCGAGCTCCCGGACGTCGGCGCTCACAGGGCGCCCGTGATCCCGGCGAGCAGGCGGGCGAGGTCGTCCTCGGCGTCGCGGCCGGCCTCGAGCACCTCCTCGTGGCTGAGGGGGGTCTTCTGGATGCCGGCGGCGAGGTTCGTGATGAGCGACATGCCCAGCACCTCCATGCCCGCCTCGCGCGCGGCGATGGCCTCGAGGGCGGTCGACATGCCGACGATGTGGCCGCCGATGATCTTCGCCATCTGCACCTCGGCCGGGCTCTCGTAGTGCGGCCCGCGGAACTGCACGTACACGCCCTCGTCCAGCTCAGGACGCGTCCCCCGGGCGAGGTCGCGCAGGCGCGAGGAGTAGAGGTCGGTGAGGTCGACGAAGGTCGCGCCCTCGAGCGGCGAGTCGGCGGTGAGGTTGATGTGGTCGCTGATCAGCACGGGGGTCCCGGGCGTCCAGTGCTCCTTGATGCCGCCCGCGCCGTTGGTGAGGATCATCACCGTCGCGCCCGTCGCGGCGGCGGTGCGGACGCTGTGCGCGACGCGGCGCACGCCGTAGCCCTCGTAGTAGTGGGTGCGGGCGCCGATGATCAGCGCGCGCCTGCCGGTGGGGAGCAGGACGGAGCGCAGGGTGCCGCCGTGCCCGTGCACGGCCGGCTTGGAGAAGCCGAGGATCTCGGTGGCCTCCACCGTCGCGGTCGTCTCGCCGATCGCGTCGGCGGCCTTGCCCCAGCCGCTGCCGAGGGTGAGGGCGATGTCGTGCTTCTCGACCCCTGTCGCCTCGGCGATCTGAGCGGCCGCGCGGGCCGCGATCTCGAAGGGATCGGCGTCGGGAGCGTCGAGCGGGTGCAGGGTCTGGTCGGACATCCTCCCACCCTACCGACGGGCTGCGCGGCGGCGGAGGGCGACTCCCGCGGCCGATCCGACACCCCGCGATTGGGCGAACACTCAGTGAGAGAGGACAATGGGGAGCATGGCTTACGAGTTCGAGCGCGCGCAGAGGATCGCTGTACTCGGAGGGGGGCCGGGCGGCTATGAAGCCGCCATCGCGGGAGCGCAGCTCGGCGCCGAGGTCACCCTGGTCGAGCGGGTCGGAGTGGGCGGCTCGGCCGTCATCACCGACGTCGTCCCGTCGAAGTCGCTCATCGCGACGGCGGAGGCCACCAACGCCATCGGCGAGGCCGCCGACCTGGGCGTGCAGTTCTTCACCCGCTCGGAGCTGAACAAGCCGGTGCGCCCGGACGTGGCGGTCAACCTGGCGACGGTGAACAAGCGCCTGCTCGGCCTCGCGCGCCAGCAGTCCGAGGACATGCGCGCGAACCTGGTGCACCACGGCGTGCGCATCGTCCAGGGGGACGGGCGCCTGGACGGCTCGAACGCCCTGATCGTCTCGACGGCGGCCGGCGGCGAGGGCATGGACTTCGACCGCATCGAGGCGGACACGATCGTGGTCTCGGTGGGCGCCAGCCCGCGCGTGCTCCCGACCGCGGCTCCCGACGGCGAGCGCATCCTCAGCTGGACCCAGCTCTACAACCTCAAGTCCGTCCCCGAGCACCTGATCGTGGTGGGCTCCGGCGTGACCGGCGCGGAGTTCGCCTCCGCCTACCGTGCGCTCGGCGCCCGCGTGACCCTCATCTCCTCCCGCGACCAGGTGCTGCCCGGCGAGGACGCCGACGCGGCCGCGGTGATCGAGAACGTCTTCAAGCGCAACGGCATGGTCGTGCTCTCGAAGTCGCGCGCCGACCGCGTCGAGCGGACCGAGAAGGGCGTGCAGGCCGTGCTCTCGGACGGACGCGTCGTCGAGGGCTCGCACTGCCTGATGGCCGTCGGCTCCGTGCCGAACACGGGGGGCATCGGCCTCGAGGACGCGGGGGTGCAGCTGACGGAGTCGGGGCACATCCGCGTCAACCGCGTCGCCCGCACCAGCGTCCCCTCGATCTACGCGGCCGGAGACTGCACCACGTTCCTCCCGCTCGCCTCCGTCGCCGCCATGCAGGGCCGCACCGGCGTGTTCCACGCCATGGGCGACGCCGTGAACCCGACCGAGGTGCGCAACGTCGCGGCGAACATCTTCACGCAGCCCGAGATCGCGACCGTCGGGTGGAGCCAGCGCGAGATCGAGGAGGGCATCGCGCAGGGCGAGATCTACAAGCTCCCGCTCGCCGCGAACCCGCGGGCGAAGATGATGGGCATCCGCGACGGCTTCGTGAAGCTGTTCGCGCGCACCGGCTCCGGCACCGTCATCGGAGGCGTCATCGTCGCTCCGAAGGCGAGCGAGCTGATCTTCCCGCTCGCCCTCGCCGTGGAGCACCGCCTGACCGTCGACCAGGTCGCGCGGGCCTTCACCGTCTACCCGAGCCTCACCGGCTCGATCTCGGACGCCGCGCGCGCCATGCACATCGTCACCTGACGCGCCCCTCCGCCGGGCCGCGCGGGGTGCGGCCCTTCATCGGCAGAGCGCGCGACCGGGAATCGCGTGCGAAGCGATTGACGGCAGCGCGACGCGACCCGCTCTGCGGTACCCCCCCACGCCGAGGAGTTGACCGCGCCGGACCGCGCGGGGAGCGGCCTTTCATCGGCAGAGCGCGCGACCGGGAATCGCGTGCGAAGCGATTCACGGCAGCGCGACACGACCCGCTCGGCGGTATCCCTCACATCGAGGAGCCGACCGCGCCGGGCCGCGCGGGGAGCGGCCCGGAACAAGCTCAGACGATCTGGAGGAGCACGTGTCCCGCGGGGACGGTCGCTCCGGCCGTTGCGTCGAGGCCCTTCACGACGCCGTCCTTGTGGGCGGTGAGCGGCTGCTCCATCTTCATCGCCTCGAGGACGACGACCAGGTCGCCGGTGACGACCGTGTCGCCCTCGGCGACGGCGACCTTGACGATGGTGGCCTGCATGGGCGAGGCGACGGAGTCGCCCGTGACGGTGCTGACGGAGGAGGAGCCGCGGCGCTTCGGGGAGGCGGCAGCGGCCCCGCGGGCGGGTCCCGAGCCGACCAGGTCGCCGGGGAGCGTGACCTCGACGCGGCGCCCGTCGACCTCGACGACCACGTTCCGGCGGGCCGCCGGCTCGTCGGTCGCTCCGGGCTCGCCGCTCCAGGCCGGGATCGTGTTCTCGAACTCGGTCTCGATCCAGCGGGTGTAGATCGTGAAGGGCGCGCCGCCCTCGGGGGCGAAGGCCGGGTCCTCGACGATCGCGCGGTGGAAGGGGAGGACGGTCGGCAGTCCGGTGACCTCGAACTCGGCGAGGGCGCGGCGCGAGCGCTCCAGCGCCTGCTCGCGGCTGTCGCCGGTGACGATCAGCTTCGCGAGGAGCGAGTCGAAGGAGCCGGAGATCACGTCGCCGGCGACGACGCCGGAGTCGACGCGGACGCCGGGTCCGCCGGGGGCCTTGAAGACGTGCACCGGGCCCGGAGCGGGGAGGAAGCCGCGGCCCGCGTCCTCGCCGTTGATGCGGAACTCGAAGGAGTGGCCGCGGGGCGCCGGGTCGTCGTAGTCGAGCACGCCGCCCTCGGCGAGGCGGAACTGCTCGCGCACGAGGTCGATGCCGGTGATCTCCTCCGACACGGGGTGCTCGACCTGGAGGCGGGTGTTCACCTCGAGGAAGGACACCGTGCCGTCCTTGCCGATCAGGAACTCGCAGGTCCCGGCGCCGAGGTAGCCGACCTCCTGCAGGATCGCCTTCGAGGCGCGGTAGAGCTCGGTGTTCTGCGCGTCCGTCAGGAACGGCGCGGGCGCCTCCTCGACGAGCTTCTGGTGGCGGCGCTGGAGGGAGCAGTCGCGGGTGGAGACCACGACGACGTTGCCGTGCGCGTCGGCCAGGCACTGGGTCTCGACGTGGCGCGGCTGGTCGAGGTACTTCTCGACGAAGCACTCGCCGCGGCCGAAGGCGGCGACGGCCTCGCGCGTGGCGGAGGCGAACAGCTCCTCGACCTCGTCGCGCTCGCGGGCGACCTTGAGGCCGCGACCGCCGCCGCCGAAGGCCGCCTTGATCGCGACGGGGAGGCCGTACTGGTCCACGAACTCGAGCACCTCGGCGGCGCCGGAGACGGGGTTGAGGGTTCCCGGGGCGAGCGGCGCGCCGACCTTCTCGGCGACGTGGCGGGCCGAGACCTTGTCGCCGAGGCGCTCGATGGCCTCGGGGCCGGGGCCGATCCAGATCAGGCCGGCGTCGATGACGGCGCGGGCGAAGTCGGCGTTCTCGGCGAGGAAGCCGTAGCCGGGGTGCACGGCGTCGGCACCGGAGCGGCGCGCCACCGAGAGCAGCTTGTCGATGACGAGGTAGGTCTCGGCGCTGGTCGTCCCGCCGAGGGCGTAGGCCTCGTCGGCGAGGCGGCTGTGCACGGCGTCGCGGTCCTGGTCGGCGTAGACGGCCACGGAGGCGATCCCGCTGTCGCGGGCGGCGCGGATGACTCGGACGGCGATCTCGCCCCGGTTGGCGACGAGCACCTTCGTAATCTTCGGCATGGTCCCCAACCCTAGGGGGCGGCTCCGCCCGGCCCGGCGCGGCTCACCACAAAGAAGCGGAGGGCCTTCGTCGGTTCCTCACAAGGGCGGGACGGGCCTCAGCGGTTCCAGAGCGCGGTCCAGTCGACGCCGAGGCTCCGCACCAGAGTGCGGAGGGTCGGCACCGACATCCCGATCACCGTCGAGGGGTCGCCCTCGATCGCGGTGATGAAGCCGGCGCCGCGGCCGTCGATGGTGAAGGCGCCGGCCACCTCGAGGGGCTCGCCGGTGGCGACGTAGGCGTCGATCTCGGCGTCGTCGATGTCGTCGGCGAACGTGACGGCGGCGGAGGTGACCGCTCCGGCCTCGGCGACGATCCTCCCGCCGCGGTGGTCGACGAGCCAGTGGCCGGAGTGGAGGCGGCCGGTGCGTCCGCGCTGGGCGCGCCAGCGCTCCCGGGCCCGCTCGGGCTCGTGCGGCTTGCCGTGGACGACGCCGTCGAGGACGAACGCGGAGTCGCCGCCGAGCACCAGACCGTCGATGTCCGGGCGCAGGACGGCGTGCGCCTTGGCGCGGGCGAGCAGCGAGACGGTGGCGTCCGCGTCCAGCGCCGCGCCCCGCTCCTGCTCGGCCCGGGCGACGGCCGCGGGCTCGTCCACCTCGGAGGGGACGACGACGGGCTCGATCCCGGAGGCCCGCAGCAGCGCGAGGCGCGCGGGGGAGGTGGAGGCGAGGTAGAGGCGCACGAGGGCTCCCTGCGGCCGGGCCCACGCTGTGGGATGCTCGACGGATGGCACAGACCCCGTCCCGAGCATCCGCCCGCCCCGACGGGGCCGACGACGCACTCGGGACCGAGATCGAGCTCGACATTAGCAACGTCGCCCACGGCGGCGTGTTCGTCGCCCGGCACGAGGGCCGCGTCGTCTTCGTCCCGGACGTCCTCCCCGGCGAGCGCGTGCGGGCGCGGATCAGCGAGGTCCGGCACGACAGCTTCTGGCGTGCCGAGGCGCTCGAGGTGCTCGAGGCGTCCGAGCACCGGGTGGAGCACGTCTGGCCCGAGGCCGCCCTCGACCGCCGCCCGGGGGAGCGCGTCGGCGGCGCCGAGCTCGGCCACGCCGACCTGGCCTACCAGCGCGAGCTGAAGCGCCTCGTGCTCGTCGACTCCTTCTCCCGCTTCGCCCGTCGCGAGGTCGAGGTGGAGGTCTCGCCGATCGGCGGGGACGACGCGTCCGGCGGCCTCGGCTGGCGCACGCGGAACCGCCTCCACGTCGACGACGACGGACGGGTCGGCCCCTACGCGGCACGCAGCCACCACGTCGTCACCGTGGAGTCGCTGCCCCTCGCGACCGCCGACTCCTCCCTGGCCGCACCGCTCGGCGAGCGCCTCGCTCCCGGCTCGGTGGTCGACCTCGTCGACGCGGCCGGGTCCGAGGGGGCCGCGGTGCTCGTGCACGACCCCTCCGACAAGCGCGCCCGCCGCGACCGCACGGTGGTGAGCGAGTTCGTCGCCGACCGCACCTTCCGGGTCGACCGCACCGGCTTCTGGCAGGTGCACCGCGGAGCCGCCGCCGCGCTCTTCGAGGCCGTGCAGGCCGCCGTCGACGCGGATGCGGCGGACCCGTCGGCCGCCAACCACGACCTCTACGGCGGGGTGGGCCTGCTCGCCGCGGCGCTGGCCGACCGCCTCGGCGCCGGAGTGCGCGTGACCAGCGTCGAGAGCGACTCCCGCGCCACCGAGCACGCGCTCGAGAACCTGGCCGACCAGGTCGGCGCCCGCGCGGTGACCGCCCGCGTCGACCGCTACCTCCGCGAGGTCGTCGCCCAGGCCGATGCGCGCGAGCGGGCGCGGTGGCGCGCGGCGACCGTGGTCCTCGACCCGCCGCGCTCGGGCGCCGGCCGAGCGGTCACCGACGCTCTGGCGGAGCTGCGGCCGGCGCAGCTCGTCTACGTCGCCTGCGACCCGGTCGCGCTCGCCCGCGACGTGGGCGCCCTGACCGGGGCGGGCTACGAGCTGGAGCGCCTCGAGGGCTTCGACCTCTTCCCGCACACCTCCCACGTGGAGGCCGTTGCGCGACTGGTCCGCCGAGAGGACTGACCGCGGGCTCGCGCCTGCGTACCATGGGCGGGATGGAGCCCCACGTCGACGCAGCCGAGGCCCCGCGCGTGCGCGTGGCGATCGTGGACGACCACGAGTCGGTGCGCCTGGGCGTGGCCGCCGCCGTCGAGAGCGCGGGGATGCAGGTGGTCGCCGCCGCCGAGACCGTCCAGGCCCTCGAGAGCACGATCGGCGGCGCCGAGATCGAGGTGCTCGTCCTCGACCTGTCCCTGAACGACGGCTCGAGCATCACCAGCAACGTCAAGTGGGGGCAGGTGCGCGGCTCCGCCGTCCTCGTCCACAGCATCGCGGACCGCGTCGTGGCCGTGCGGGAGGCGCTCGCCGCGGGAGCGGCCGGCGTCATCCCGAAGTCCTCGCCCATGTCGACGGTCGTCGCCGCCATCCGCACGGTCGCCCGCGGCGAGGTCCTCAACAATCTGGAGTGGGCCTCGGCCATCGACGCCGACGACGACTTCGCGCGGGCCGTGCTCGGCCGTCGCGAGCGCGACGTCCTGCACCTCTACGCCTCGGGGCTGCCGCTGAAGCTGGTGGCCGAGCGGCTGCAGATCTCGGTGTCGACGGCGAAGGAGTACCTCGACCGGATCCGCGACAAGTACGTCGAGATCGGCCGTCCCGCCCCGACGAAGGTCGATCTGCTGCGGCGCGCGGTGGAGGACGGCATCCTGCCGGGCATCGACCCGGACGACGGCGATGGCGGGCGCTGAGGCGCCGATCGCCCGCCGCAACGCCGGGCGCGAGCGCATCGACCGGATCATCAGCACGGTCGTGTCGTTCTTCGGCTTCGGCTTCGGCGTGCAGACCGTCCCGCCGATCCTCGCGCAGCTGCCCCTCCTGCGCCCCGAGGTGGCCTGGCCGGTGCTGGTGCTGGTCTTCGGATCGCTCACCGCCGCCGTGGTCACCGCCGTGCTGCGGCGGGGCACGCGGATCACGGCGGTCCTGGTCGCCGTCGGTGTCCTCGTCGCCCTCCTGACCTGGCCGGCCGCCGTCGCCACCGGGGGCGCGGACCGCGAGACCCCGTGGATCTGGTACCTGCTGACCATCGGCACCGCCTTCTGCACGATCGCGGCTCCCCTCCGGATCGCGATCGCGTACGTGTCGGTGACGACCGTGCTGTTCGGGCTGCTGCGCGTCCTCCCCTCCGGCGGCGGGGCGGAGCCGACCCGCGCGATCCTCGACGCCGCCTACGTGGGCATCGTCGGCTTCGTGATGCTGGTGCTGATCACCGTGCTCCGGCAGTCGGCCGACCAGATCGATCGCGCGCAGACGACGGCCATGGAGCAGTACGAGGCGGCGATGCGCCAGCACGCCGGCGAGGTGGAGCGGGTCGAGGTCGACGCCCTGGTGCACGACAACGTGCTCGCGACGCTGCTCTCCGCCGCCTCCGCCGAGTCGCCGGCCGAGCGTGCGCTGGTCTCCTCGATGGCGCAGCGCACCCTCGCCGTGCTGCTGCCCGACCACGAGCCGGAGCCGCCCGAGGGGCTGGTCCCGCTCGAGCTCCTGCAGCGCCAGCTCGCCCACGCGGCGTCCACCTTCGGGACCGAGATCGCAGTCGCGACGGCCGACGGAGTGGATCCGCGCGCGACGACGCTGCCGCGCCCGGTGGCCGAGGCGCTGCTCGGCGCGGTCTGGCAGGCGCTCGCCAACAGCGTTCAGCACGCGGGTCCGAGCGGCAGCGTCCACCGCGCCGTGCACGGGCTGCTGGGCGACGGCGCGGTGGAGGTCGTGGTGGAGGACGACGGCCGCGGCTTCCGGCTCGCCGACGTCCCGCGCGAGCGGCTGGGCATCCGGCTCTCCATCCTCGAGCGGGTGCACAACGCGCGGGGATCGGCGCGGGTCGACTCGACTCCGGGCGAGGGCACCCGTGTCGTCCTCTCCTGGCGGGCGGACGCGGGAGGAGGGCCGTGATCGCCTACCCGCGCCCCCTGCTCCAGGCGCTCGGCGCCGGCTTCTCGCTGTACCACGTGGTGCTCGCCTTCTTCTCCTTCCGCATCTCCCCGGCCACGCCGGCCGACCTCGTCGCGGTCGCGCTGTACGTCGCGGCGACCGTCGTCGCCCTCTGGCCCGGAGCGACGACCCGGCTCGCCCTGCCCGTCGCGGTCGGGATGACCGCGGTCGCCGTCGCTCTGCCGCTGCTGGTCGCGCCCTCGCTCGATCCGGGTGCCTCCAACGGCTACTCCACCTGGTACATCGCCGCGGTCGGCACCCTCATGACGATCGTGTGCGCCCGCCGGCGCGCGGCCTGCGCCTGGGTCGGCGTCGGCTTCCTGATCGTGCACACCGTGTTCTGGGCCGGCCCGGCCGCGCTGGCCACTCTCGGCGTCGTCGGGGGGATCGCCTGGGTCGCGATCGCGCAGCTGCTCATCGTCGAGCTCGGGCGCGCGGGCTCCGAGGCGCGCGTGCTCGAGGCGGCCGAGCGCGCGGCCGCGTCGTGGCGGGCCGCGGAGGAGGCGCACCTCACGGAGCGCGAGGTCCGGCTGGAGCAGACCCGCGCCCTCGCCGCCGACATGCTGCTGCGCATCGCCGAGCCGGGACCGGGCCTCACCGACGAGGAGCGGCGCGAGTGCCGGCTGCTCGAGGCGGCCGTGCGCGACGAGATCCGCGGCCGGCGGCTGCTGGACGACGAGGTGCGGCGTCTCGTGCTCGACGCGCGGCGGCGGGGGGTGACCGTGTCGGTGCTCGACGACGGCGGCCTCGACCGCACCTCCGAGGGCGAGAGCCGACGGGTGCTGGGGGAGCTCGCCCAGGCTCTGAGCGGGATCCGCGAGGAGGTCGACCGCGTGGTGGTGCGCACCGCGTCGGCCGACTCGGCCTCGGCGGTCACAGTGGTGGGCCTGCGGACGGCCGGCGACGGCAGCGCGGGCGCCCTCGGCTCCGACGACGCGGGGGACGAGGTCGACGCCTGGGTCGAGATCCGGCGCGACGGCGTCGGCGGACGGGACGTCTGAGCGGCGGAGCGCGCGCGGGACGGCGCGGCCGTCCGCCTGCGCAGCGACCGGCGGCGGCCCTGTGCGGATGTCGGATCGGTGCCGCGGGCGGGACGCTCCGGCTCTCAGCACGGCTCAGGTCTCGGCGCGCCCGAACTCTCGGAGCGGACCGATCGTCGGCGCGGCGCGGCACGGCGCGGCACGAGCGTGAGCAGAGCCGTCATGGGCTGAGCCCTTTGAGCGCAGAGCGCGTCAGGACGAAAGCCCGTTTAACGGAGTGCGGCGGGCCGTCCACTCCTCCGAAGAGGGGGCCCGGCCCGCCGTCAAACCCCGAGTGAGGGTAACAACCCGAATATTACCCTCACTCGCCCCCAACACACCCGCCTGCTTACCCTGGTCGGCGAGTGATTGGCGGTGCCCCTTCCGAAGGAGGAGCACCGTACGTCCACTAGTGTGCTCGCTCCGCCAGGAGGCGCATAGTCAGCACTTTAGGGGACTAATCGGGGGACAAATTTCACGTTCCGCGTCGCGGATCGCTCGTTCCCCGACGGGCTGCGTCTGCGAGTCCG
Source organism: Rathayibacter sp. AY1E2 (assembly GCF_002932325.1). Lineage (NCBI taxonomy): Bacteria > Bacillati > Actinomycetota > Actinomycetes > Micrococcales > Microbacteriaceae > Rathayibacter > Rathayibacter sp. AY1E2. The sequence continues at coordinate 207,603 of NZ_PSVO01000002.1, read as the reverse complement.
CTCAGCCGGAGAAGGAGCGCCACGCTCCCGGTGCCGGCCGGAGCGGCCTGCGGACCGCCGCGGCGCGGTCGTTCCAGCCCCCGCTGAGCTCCTGCGGGGTCTCCGGCTCGGCCTCGGTGCGAGAGGTCAGTGCGGTGACGACGGCCGTGACGGCGGCGATCTCGGCGGCGTCGAGGCCGGGGGTGGAGATGACGACGGCGGGTGCGGAGTCGGAGGCGGTCATCCCGTGACGCTATCGCATGCCGTTCACGGCGCCGGTCGGCGGGGCATGGCTATGCTGACGCCGGATGCCGCCGGAGCGTCGTCCGTCCGTTGCGAACAGGAGCGTCCCCGCATGCCGACGTGGTTCCCGAGGAGCGGTGCCGCGGCGCTGCGCCCCCTGCGTCTGCTGGTCCGGAGGTCGCCTGCGGCCGTCTCGGTCGTCCTGGTCCTCCTGGCCGCGAGCGCGATCACGGGGACGCTCGTCGCCCCCGCGGGAGCCGAGACGACGGCCTGGTGGGCGGCGGGCCCGATGACGACCCTCGACGGCCGTCCGTGGACGGCGGTGACCGCCCTCCTGATCGCGGCGGACCCGCTGCAGCTGCTCCTGGACGTCGTGCTGGTGCTCCCGATGCTCCTCGCCGCGGAGCGCCGCCTCGGCTCGGCCCGCACCCTCCTCGCCTTCCTCGTGACCGGCGCCCTCGGGATCGTCGTCGGGTCCTCCGTGCAGTCGATCGGCGCTCTTGTCGGGGAGTGGTGGGCGGGCGACACCGTCGGCGACCACACCTTCGACCCGCTGATCGGCGCGGTCGGCGCCCTCATCGCCTCGACCGCCTTCATGGGCGCTCTGTGGCGTCGCCGGCTCCGGGTGACCGTCTTCGCCGTCGTGCTGATGTTCGTGCTCTACGCGGGCGACTCCGCCGACGCGTACCGGCTCCTCGCGGGCGGCGCGGGGCTCGTGCTCGGCGCGGTGCTCGCGCGGGGAGCGTCGGGACTGCGTCCGCAGCGTCCGGCCCCGAGCTCGCACCGCGAGTCCCGGGGGCTGCTGGCGGCGGTCGTCGTCGTCACCGCCATCGGTCCGCTCGTCGCCGTCCTCTCGGACTCGGGCTACGGTCCGTTCTCGTTCCTCGGCCGACTGCTGCAGAGCGCCTTCACGGGGACGACGGACCTCGAGGACCCGTGCAGCCGCGCCCTCCGGCACTGCGCGCACCACGTGAAGCTGAGCCTGGTCGCCCCCGGGCCGATCCTGCTGACGTTCGTCCCGCTCCTCCTCCTGCTCGTCGCCGCCTACGGCCTGCGCTCCGGGCGCCGCCTGGGCCTGCTGCTGGCGGTCGGGGTGAACATCGCGATCGCGATCCTGGAGGTCTTCTCCCTCCAGCGCGCCGCCCGTCACCCCGAGTTCCTGTACTACGCCGAGTACCTGCTCTGGGTGGCGACGACGGTGCTGGTGCCGCTGGCCGTCGTGGCGATGCTCGTGATCGGGAGGAGGCACTTCCGCATCCGCGCGCCCCGTGCCGCTGCGAGGCTCTGGACGCGGGTCGTCGCCATCGCCTTCGTCGTGTCCCTCGGCGGCTACCTGGCGCTCTCGGCCGGCGTGCGCACGAGCTTCGAGCCGCTCCTGGGCCTCGGGAGACTCCTCCTGGACGGGCTGCTGCGCTTCGTCCCGGTGAGCTTCCTCGGCGGCGCCGGACTGCTCGCCGTGCCGCGGGAGCCCGTCGCGCGGATCGTCTTCGAGTGGGTCGGCCCGGTGTTCTGGCTCGTGGTCGTCGTCGCGGTGGTCGCCCTGCTCCGGGCCACCGACGTGCAGCGGAACCGCGGCGACGAGGCGCGGTACCGCGCGCTCCTGTCCCTGCACGGCGCCGGCAGCCTCGGCCATCAGGGGACCTGGGAGGGCAACGCGCACTGGATCTCGGCCGACGGGACCGGCGGAGTCGCCTACCGGGTGATCGGCGGCGTGGCGATCACCCTCTCCGACCCGGCCTGCGCTCCCGAGCGGCGGGAGGACGTCGTGGCCGAGTTCGTGCGTTTCTGCGACGAGCGCAGCTGGACGCCCGTCTTCTACAGCATCCACGACGAGCTGCTCCCCGTCTTCGACCGGCTCGGCTGGTCGCGCCTCTCGGTCGGCGAGGAGACGATCATCGAGCTCTCCTCCTTCGAGCTCACCGGCAAGCGGTGGCAGAAGGTGCGCTACCCGCTCACGCGCGGCATCAAGCTGGGCATCGAGGCGCAGTGGACCAGCTGGCCCGAGCTCTCCCTCGGCATGGCCAACCAGATCGTCGACCTGTCGGAGCGCTGGGTCGCCGAGAAGGCGCTGCCCGAGATGGGCTTCACCCTCGGTGGGATCGACGAGGTCCGCGATCCCGACGTCGCCCTCCTGCTCGCGGTCGGACCGGACGGCGTGCTGCAGGGGGTGACGAGCTGGCTGCCCGTGCACCGGGAGGGGCGCGTGGTCGGCTGGACCCTCGACTTCATGCGCCGCTCCGACGACTCGATGCCCGGCATCATGGAGTTCCTCATCGCCTCCGCGGCGCTGCGCGTCAAGGAGGAGGGCGCCGAGTTCCTCTCGCTCTCGGGCGCACCGCTCGCCACCGCACCGGTCGAGGAGGGGGAGGTGCCTCCGGAGCCGACGGTCCTCTCGCGCCTGCTCGAGTTCCTCTCGCGGACGCTCGAGCCGGCCTACGGCTTCACGTCGCTGTTCCGCTTCAAGGCCAAGTTCCATCCGCGCTACGCGGGCCTCTGGATGACCTACCCCGACGCGCTGCAGCTGCCCCGGATCGGAGCCGCGCTGGGTCGCGCCTATCTGCCCGACCTCTCCGCCGCGCAGGCGCTGGCGTTCGCGCGGGTGGTCGGGGCGAAGCCGGAGGAGAAGCCGTCCGAGGCGTCCGCGGCGAAGCCGGATGCTCCGGCCGCGAAGGCAGGCGCTCCATCGGTGAAGGCGGGTGCTCCGACAGCCGAGCCGGACGGTCCTGGGGTGAAGGCGGGTGGTCCTGCGGTGAAGGCGGGTGCTCCGGCTGCGAGGGCGGATGCCCGGGAAGCGGAGCCCGATTCCGCGACAGGGGAGCCGGGTGCTCCGGCCGCGGAGCCGGCCGCTCCCGTCGTGCGGCCCGATGCTCCCGCGGAGTCCGCTGCCCGACGGACCGGCCCCGGCTCCTCCGACTGATCGTTCCGCCCCTCCGCCCCGTGAGGAGGCGGTCGCAGCGGAACGCCGCGGCACGGACGGTCTCCCGTCTCCTGCCGCGGCGTCCGAGCGAGCCGGGTCAGAGCGGGATGTTGCCGTGCTTCTTCGCGGGCAGGTTGGCGCGCTTGGTGCGCAGCGCACGCAGCGCCTTGATGACGGAGACACGCGTCGCCGAGGGCTCGATCACGCCGTCGAGCTCGCCGCGCTCGGCCGCGAGGAACGGGCTCGCGACGTTGTAGGTGTACTCGTTCGCCAGGCGCGTCCGGACGGCTGCGACGTCCTCGCCGGCCTCCTCCGCCTTGCGGATCTCGTTGCGGTAGAGGATGTTCACCGCGCCCTGGCCGCCCATGACGGCGATCTCGGCGGTCGGCCACGCGAGGTTGATGTCGGCTCCCAGCTGCTTGGACCCCATCACGATGTACGCGCCGCCGTAGGCCTTGCGCAGGATCACCGTGACCAGCGGCACGGTCGCCTCGGCGTAGGCGTAGAGCAGCTTCGCGCCGCGGCGGATGACGCCGGTCCACTCCTGGTCGGTGCCGGGCAGGTAGCCCGGGACGTCGACCAGGGTCAGGATCGGCAGCGAGAAGGCGTCGCAGAAGCGGACGAAGCGGGACGCCTTCTCGCCCGCCTCGATGTTCAGCGTGCCCGCCATGGCGCTCGGCTGGTTCGCGATGATGCCGACGGAGCGGCCCTCGACGCGGCCGAAGCCGATCACGATGTTCGGCGCGAACAGCGGCTGCACCTCGAGGAAGTCGCCCTCGTCGACGATGTGCTCGATGACGGCGCGCATGTCGTACGGCTGGTTCGGGCTGTCCGGGATGACCGTGTCGAGGAAGCGGTCCGCGTCGGTCGTCTCGAGGTCGACCTCGGTCTCGAAGACGGGGACCGGCGACAGGTTGTTGTCCGGGAGGAAGGAGAGGAGCGTCCGCGCGTAGTCGAGCGCGTCGTTCTCGTCGCTCGCGAGGTAGTGCGAGACGCCCGAGATCTTGTTGTGGGTCAGCGCACCGCCGAGCTCCTCCATGCCGACGTCCTCGCCGGTGACGGTCTTGATCACGTCGGGCCCGGTGACGAACATCTGGCTGGTCTTGTCGACCATGATCACGAAGTCGGTCAGGGCGGGGGAGTAAACCGCGCCTCCCGCGGCCGGGCCGCAGATGATCGAGATCTGGGGGATCACGCCGCTCGCCGCGGTGTTGCGGCGGAAGATCTCGCCGTACTTGCCGAGGGCGACCACGCCCTCCTGGATCCGTGCTCCGCCGGAGTCGAGGATGCCGATGATCGGGACGCCGGTCTTCAGGGCGAGGTCCATCACCTTGATGATCTTCTCGCCGGCCACCTCGCCGAGCGAGCCGCCGAAGATCGTGAAGTCCTGCGAGTACACGGCGACCTGGCGGCCGTGGATGGTGCCGGTCCCGGTGACGACGGCGTCGCCGTAGGGGCGCTTCTTCTCCATGCCGAAGGCGTGGGTGCGGTGGCGCACGAACTCGTCCAGCTCGACGAACGAGCCCGGGTCGAGGAGGGTGTCGATCCGCTCCCGTGCGGTCATCTTGCCCTTGGCGTGCTGCTTCTCGATCGCCGCCTCGCCACTGGCCGTGACGGCCTCGTGGTAGCGGTTCCTGAGGTCCGCGATCTTCCCCGCGGTCGTGTACAGATCGGGCGCGGGACGTTCGGTGTTCGCGGTCACCCGCTCACCCTACCGGCGGGGCGGACGCCTCCTCTTGTCGCACTCGCACAGGGAGGGCCGCTCCCGACGGGAGGATCCGGACAAGGGCGGGCCGTCGCGCGCGGCGCTCGGAGCGGCCTCGCGGGAGCCGCCGCTACCGTGGCGGCATGCTCCTCCCGCTCTCCTCCGCCGTCTCCCCCCGCGTCCTCGCGCTCGAGTCGGCGGGGTCGACGAACGACGAGCTCCGCGAGCGGGCGGCCGCCGACCCCGCCGCGTGGCCGCACCTCTCCGTCGTCGCCACCGGCGACCAGCGAGCCGGGCGCGGCCGGCTGGGGCGCGTCTGGCAGGCGCCCGCGGGCCGCACGCTCGCGGCCTCGACTCTGGTCGACGCCTCCGCCCTCGGCGCCGAGGCCTCCGGCTGGCTGCCGCTCGTTGCCGGCGCCGCTCTCGCCCGGGCCCTCGCACCCCTCGTCGACGGGGACGTCGCCGTCAAGTGGCCCAACGACGTCCTGATCGACGGCAGGAAGGTCGCGGGGATCCTCGCCGAGCGCCTGCCGGACGGGCGGGTCGTCGTCGGCACCGGCGTGAACCTGCTGCTGACGGAGGCGGAGCTGCCGGTCCCGACCGCCACCTCGCTCGCCCTCGCCGGAGCACGGACGACGAGCGCCGACGAGGTGCTCGCCGCGTTCCTGACCGGATTCCAGGGTCTGCTGGCTCCGCTGCTCGCCCAGGGCGACGCCGAGGCCTCCGGAGCGGCCGCCGCCGTCAGCGCCTCCTGCGGCACCCTCGGCACGCGCGTCCGGCTCGAGCTGCCCGACGGCACGCAGGAGGAGGGGACCGCCGCCGCACTCGCCCCGGACGGCTCGCTCCTGCTCGAGCAGGGCGGCGCGCTGCGCTCGTTCACGGCCGGCGACGTCACGCATCTGCGCTCCTGATGGCCAGGACCGACCCCGCCGACCGCGAGCTGGCGCGGCTGACCCCGCGCGCCCGCCGGGCGGTCGCACCGGTCGTCGGCCTCCTCCTGCTCACCTGGACGGGCTTCTACTTCGCCGCGCAGTTCGAGCTCGCCCTGCAGCGCTGGATCATCGGGCTCGGCACCGCACTTCTGGTGCTGCTCCTCTGCGCTCCCGGGATCGCGGGCTGGGCGAGCGTGCGCTACCGCGTCACCGCCTCCGGCCTCAGCGCGCGCCGGGGCGTGGCGTCGATCCGGCGGGCCGAGGTGGTCTTCGATCGGAGGATGGAGGTCGTGGTCGAGCGCTCCCTCGGCCAGCGCCTCGCCCGGTGCGGGGACGTCCGGATCCTGCAGGCGGGAGCCGAAGTGTTCGTGCTGCGGGACCTGCCGGATCCGGAGCTCACGGCCGACCTGCTGCGGGAGGCGATCGGCGCGGCTCCCGCTCTCGAGCCGGAGTGGCCGCCGCCCGCGTGAGCGCGTCGGGGCCTCGGTAGCATGGAGCCGCCCCGCGCCAGCGGGCGGAGACGGAGGAGCGCCATGCGCGTCGGCGTGATCGGGGGCGGCCAGCTCGCCCGGATGATGATCCCCGCGGCGGTGGAGCTCGGCATCGAGATCGCCGTGCTCGCCGAGAGCGAGGGCGCCCCGGCGGGGCTCGCCGCGACACGGGTCGGCGACCACCGCGACGAGGCGACCGTGCTCGCCTTCGCCGAGACCGTGGACGTGGTGACGTTCGACCACGAGCACGTTCCCCAGCCGATCCTCCGCGAGCTCGTCGCCCGCGGCGTCGCCGTGCACCCCGGCCCCGACGCCCTGCTGTTCGCCCAGGACAAGCTGATGATGCGGCGCCGCCTGACCGAGCTCGGCGTGCCCGTGCCCGAGTGGGCCGAGGTCTCCTCCGCCGAGGAGCTGGGGGAGTTCCTGGCCGAGCACGGCGGCAGCGCCGTGGTGAAGACCGCGCGCGGCGGCTACGACGGCAAGGGCGTGCGCGTGGTGCGCGGCGCCCACGAGGCGGACGACTGGTTCACCGCCCTCGCCGAGGACGGCCGGGGCGGCTCGCTCCTGGTCGAGGAGCTGGTGGGCTTCCGCCGCGAGCTCGCGCAGCTCGTCGCCCGGCGTCCCTCCGGCGAGAGCACCCTCTGGCCGGTGGTGGAGTCGGTGCAGCGCGACGGCGTCTGCGCCGAGGTGATCGCTCCGGCACCCGCATCCGCCGGCCGGCTCGCGGCCGCCGCGGCCGAGATCGCGCAGACGATCGCCGACAGCCTCGGGGTCACCGGCGTCCTGGCCGTCGAGCTGTTCGAGACGACGGACGACCGGATCCTGGTCAACGAGCTGGCCATGCGCCCGCACAACAGCGGCCACTGGACGATGGACGGATCGACCACGTCGCAGTTCGAGCAGCACCTGCGCGCGGTCCTCGACCTGCCGCTCGGCGCGACGGGCTGCCGCGATCCGTGGACCGTGATGGTCAACGTGCTCGGCGGCCCGGTGGGGGAGTCGCTGACCGACCGCTACCCGCGGGTGCTCGCCGATCACCCGGGCGTGAAAGTGCACAACTACGGCAAGGAGCCGCGACCGGGCCGCAAGGTCGGGCACGTGAACGCCACCGGCGACGACCTCGACCTCGTGGTCTACGAGGCTCGCGCGGCGGCGGCCGTTCTCACGGACTGACCCGTACGATGGTCGCCGTGACGAGCCTGCCGACCTCCCCGACCCCTGCCGGAGCCCTCTCGTGAGCGCGGACTCGCTCGTGAACGGGCCCGCGCCGCTCGTCGGCGTCGTGATGGGCTCGGACTCGGACTGGTCCGTCATGCAGGCGGCGTCCACCGTCCTCGCCGAGTTCGGCGTGGCGCACGAGGTCCGGGTCGTCTCCGCGCACCGCACACCGGAGGCGATGATCGCGTACGGCCGCGAGGCCCGCGGCCGCGGCCTGAAGGTCGTCATCGCCGGAGCGGGCGGAGCCGCCCACCTCCCCGGCATGCTCGCCGCCGTGACCTCGCTCCCCGTCGTCGGAGTGCCGGTCCCGCTCGCCCGCCTCGACGGGCTCGACTCCCTCCTCTCGATCGTGCAGATGCCCGCGGGCGTCCCCGTCGCCACCGTCTCCATCGGCGGAGCGCGGAACGCCGGACTGCTCGCGGTGAAGATCCTCGCGACCGCGGACGACGCCCTCTCCGCAGCGCTCGACGCCTTCGCCGCCGACCTCGAGGTGCAGGTCGCCGCGAAGAACGACGCCCTGGTGGCGGGCCTGTGACGGCCGTCGCCCTGCCGCTGCGGCACCCGGACGTCGCCTCCCGCGCCTTCATGACGCGGCGGGCGTGGTGGCTGCTGATCGTCAACCTGCTGGTGCCCGGGTCCGCTCAGGTCCTGGCGGGCAACCGCCGGCTCGGGCGCCTGGGGCTCGGCTTCACCCTCGGGCTCTGGGTCGCCCTCCTGGTCGCGGTGCTCCTCTACTTCGTCTTCCCGACCGGCCTCTACACGCTCGCGACCTTCGACGTCTCGATGCTCGCGCTCCAGGCCGCGCTCGTCGTCTACGGGGTGGTCTGGGCCGTGCTGACGCTCGACACCCTCCGCCTGATCCGCGTCGTCCGGGTGCGCCCGCGGATGCGCGGCGTGCTCGCGTTCGCGACGATCGCGCTGATGGCGGTCTCGGTCGGCACCACCGCCTACGGCACCTACCTGCTCGGCGTGACCCGGGGGACGCTGTCGTCGATCTTCGGCGGCGGAGCGATCGAGCAGCCGATCGACGGCCGCTACAACGTGATGCTCCTCGGCGGCGACGCGGGGGAGGACCGCGACGGTCTGCGCCCCGACAGCATCTCGGTGGTCAGCATCGACGCGTCGAGCGGCAAGGCCTCGATCATCGGCGTCTCGCGCGAGTTCGTCGACTTCCCGTTCCCCGAGACCAGCCCGATGCACGAGCTCTATCCCGACGGCTACGACACCGACAACTGCGCCGTCGACGTCTGCAAGCTCAACTCGGTCTACACCGAGGTCGAGCTGAAGCACCCGGAGCTCTACCCCGACGCCGTCGACCACGGCAGCGAGCCCGGCATCGAGGCGATGCGCGACGCGGTCGAGGGCATCCTCGACCTGAGGATCCAGTACTACGCGCTGATCGACATGGAGGGCTTCGCCCAGCTGATCGACGCGCTCGGCGGCATCGACATCGACTACGTGGCCGACGAGCCGCTGCCCCTGGGCGGGCTGCCCGACTCCGACGGCGTGATGCAGGGCGTGAACCAGTGGATCGATCCCGGGCACTGGCACTTCAACGGCGAGCAGGCGCTCGCCTACGCCCGCTCGCGCTACACCACGAGCGACTACGACCGGATGGCGCGCCAGCGGCAGGTGCAGGAGGCGCTGCTCGCCCAGTTCGAGCCGGGCAACGTCCTCGCCAAGTTCCAGGACGTCGCGTCCGCCGGGTCCCAGGTCATCAAGACGGACGTCCCGCAGGGGATGCTCGGCTACTTCGTGCAGCTGGGGCTCAAGACGAAGTCGCAGCCGGTGGATCCGATCGAGCTGGTCCCGCCGGCCGTCGACCCGGAGGACCCGGACTACGACGTCGTGCACTCGCTGGTGAGTGCCGGACTGTCGGGCGACTCCGCGCCGTAGACGGCCGGGTGCCGCACGCCTCAGAGGTCGGCGTGCAGCGCCCAGACGCGCTCCGCGGAGTCGCGCCAGCTGAAGGCGCGGGAGCGGTCGCGGCCGGCCACCGACATCCGCTCGCGCAGACCGGTGTCGGCGAGCACGCTGCTCATGGCGAGGGCGAGGCGGTCCGGATAGTCCTTCGCGTCGCCGCGCTCGACGGCGACGCCGGCGTCCGCGGCGACCTCCATCAGCGCGGGGTCGTCGGAGTGCACCACCGGCACTCCGAAGTGCATCGCCTCGAGCACGGGCAGGCCGAAGCCCTCGGCGATGCTCGGGTAGACGAAGAGCGTGGCACGGGAGAGGACGACGGCGAGGTCGGCGTCGCTGAGGACTCCCAGGGCGCGCACACGCGTCTCGTCGAGGCCCTCCTCGTCGGCGACGGAGGCCACGTCCAGGTCGCCCCAGCCGGTCGGGCCGACCAGGAGCAGCGGGATCGCCGGCGCGGACGCTCCTCCGAAGGCCGCGATCAGCGAGACCAGGCCCTTGCGCGGCTCCAGCGTGCCGACGCTCAGCACGTACTCCGGGGGGAGGCCCAGCGCCGTGGCGCGCTCGTCGGCGTCCTCCGGGACGACCAGGCCGGAGCCGACGGCTCCGCCGATCACGCGCAGTCGATCGCCGAAGTCCATCAGCTGGGAGAGCTGGTGGGCGACCGCGTGAGTGGGGACGACGACGGCGTCCGCGTGCTTGCGGGCGCGCTTGGCCATCGCTCGGTGCCACTTCGCGCCGTGGGGGGTGAGGGTCTCGGGATGCGTCCACGGCACCGTGTCGTGGATCGTGACGGCGATCTGCTCGCCCTCGCTCCCGTCGTGGCTGCGCAGCGGGGCGAAGAGGCTCGGGGCGTGGATCATGCCGCCGCCGGCCGGGATGGCGATCCCGTACTGCCAGGCGCGCGAGAGCTCGCGGCGCCCGAGCGGCAGCCGGTGGATGCGCGCGAGGCCGGGCAGGCGCAGGCGCAGCTCCTCCTCCTTCTCGGGCGGGTGGGCGGAGACGACGGCCTCCACCTCGCAGTCGCGGGGAGCCGTCGCGATCAGCTCGCGGGTGAGCTCCTCGGTGTAGCGGCCGATGCCGCCGGGCACGCGGGCGAGCATCTGGTCGACGACGACGCGGAGAGTGGTGGTCACGGGGTCACCGCCTCGAGGGGTGCGGCGGCGAGCGCGTCCTGCCAGGAGCGCAGCGGCGGCAGGCCCGCCCGGCTCCAGCCGTCGTGGCCGAGGACCGAGTAGGCCGGACGCGGAGCGGGGCGGACGAACGAGCCGCTGTCGGTCGGGCGCAGGCGCTCGGGATCCAGGCCCGCCTTGGCGAAGACGGCACGGGCGAAGCCGAGCCAGGTCGTCTCGCCGGAGCTGGTGCCGTGGTAGACGCCGGCCGGGGCCTCCGCGTCGACCAGCTCGATCAGGCGCGCGGCGAGGTCGGCGGTCCAGGTGGGCTGGCCGTGCTGGTCGTCGACCACGGTCAGCGTCTCGTGCGCGCCCGCCAGTCGCACCATCGTCTTCGCGAAGTTGCCGCCGTGCTCGCCGTAGAGCCAGGCCGTGCGGACGACGTAGCCGCGCTCCGGGTTGGCCTCGAGCACCAGGCGCTCGCCCTCGGCCTTCGTGCGGCCGTAGGCCGAGATCGGGTTCCGGGGGTGGTTCTCGGAGTAGGGGGTCGTCGCGGAGCCGTCGAAGACGTAGTCGGTGGAGACCTGCACGAGTGCGGCTCCCGTCTCGGCGGTGGCGAGGGCGAGGTTGCGCGCTCCGACGGCGTTGACGCGGTGCGCCTCCTCCTCGTCGGTCTCGGCGTCGTCGACGCGGGTGTACGCGGCGCAGTTCACCACGGCGTCGTGTCCCGCGACGGCGGCGCGCACGGCGTCGAGGTCGGTCACGTCGAGGTCGGAGCGGCCGAGGGCGGTGCTGGGGCGGGAGCCGAGGGCCGCGCGCAGGTCGGTGCCGAGCATGCCGGAGGCGCCCGTGATGAGGAAGGTCACCTCCTCATCATGCCCGAGCGGTCCGTCGGCCGACGGTCGGCGCTCCGGCACGCCGCCGGGTGGCGCAGAGAGGCGTCGCGGGCCCGTGACACGCCGTCGTTACACTGGCGACCGTGCAGATCCGAGAGCTCGACATCCCCGACGTCTACGAAGTGACTCCGCGCCAGTTCCCCGACGATCGCGGGGTCTTCTACGAGTTCTACCGCTTCGACCGCCTGGCCGAGAAGGTCGGGCACCCGCTCTCGCTGCGGCAGGGCAACACCTCCGTCTCGCGGCGCGGCACCGTCCGCGGCATCCACTTCGCGCAGATCCCGCCGTCGCAGGCCAAGTACGTCTCGTGCTTCTCCGGCGCGGTCCTCGACTACGTGATCGACGTGCGCGTCGGGTCGCCGACCTTCGGGCGCTGGGAGTCGATCCTGCTCGACGACGTCGACCGCCGCTCCGTCTACATCGCCGAGGGGGTCGCGCACGCCTTCGTGGCGCTGACCGAGGGCGCCGTGGTCTCGTACCTCGTGAACGCCACCTTCGACCCGGTGCGGGAGAAGGGGATCGACCCGCTCGACGAGCAGATCGGCCTGCGCTTCCCGGAGGAGGCCGGCGAGCTGCTCCTCTCACCGAAGGACACCGACGCACCGACGCTGGCCGAGGCCCAGGCGCAGGGCCTGCTGCCGACCTGGGACGAGGCGCGGGCCTTCTACACGGAGCTCGACTCCGCGTCCTGACCGCCGATCCGGTCGGACGGGCCGCCCGGCGCCGGCCAGGCGGCACGCCCGACCGGACCGGATCAGCTCTTCGAGCGCAGGCGCATCAGCGCGACCCGGGCGCCCAGCCCGGCGCGCACCGCCGCACGGATCGGCGCCTGGTACCAGGCGCCGTACTTCTGCGCGAGGTAGAGGTAGGCGCTGCGGTGGTGGACCGCGAGCATCCGCGCCGAGGCCAGGCGGGTGGAGTGCCCGCCGAGGTGGGAGACGACCGCGTCGGCGAGGTAGACGTTGGTCCACCCGCGCTGTCCGAGCGAGTCGCCCAGCTGGACGTCCTCGAAGTACATGAAGTAGCGGTCGTCGAACCCGCCGATCTCCTCGAAGGCCGTGCGGCGCACCATCACGCAGGCGCCGGAGAGCCAGCCCGCCTCCATCCGGCCGTGGCGGAGGGTCTCGACCGCGCGCGAGCGCCGGTAGGTCGCCGACCACGGGTTGCCGGGCCAGACGTGGGCGAAGACGGCGTGCCCGACGCCCGTGCCGAGCGAGGGCAGAGCGCGGGCGGAGGGGTAGATCGTGCCGTCGGAGTCGAGGATCCGCGGCCCGATCGAGCCGATCCGGTCGTCCGCCGTCGCGGCGGCGTAGAGGGCGTCGATCGAGCCGGGGAGGAAGACCGTGTCCGGGTTGGTCACCAGGATCCACTCGACCTCGGGCCCGAGGCGGTCGACCGCGTAGTTGACGGCCCGGCCGTAGCCGAGGTTCTGCCCGGTCTCGTGGAACTCGACGTGGGGCAGGCGCTCGACGACGCTGCGGACGGAGTCGTCCGTTGTCAGGTTGTCGACCACCACGATGCGCACGTCGTGCTCCGTCGCCTCCGGCACGGACTCGAGGCACGCGCGGAGGACCTCACCCGAGAAGTGGGTGACGACGACGACCGCGATGGGCAACGTCGAGCGGGCGATGGGAGCCTCCGGGTGGTGCGGCGTCGACGGGAGGAGTGCCCCGTCGGAAGAACTCGACGAGGCTAGCACGCGGCTCGAGCGGGGCCCGGGAGCCTGCGGCCCTCAGCGGACGATGTCGACGGGCTCGGTGCTGACGGCCACGGCGGCGGGGGAGACCGTCTCGATCGCGGGCAGCGCATCGTGCGCCGGACGGCGGAAGACGACGAACTTGTACATGCAGAAGTTCCACACCAGTCCCACGAGGACGGCGACGGCCTTGGCGATGTTGATCGCGAGGAAGGCGTTCTCGCCGGAGCTGGGGAGGAAGAGCAGCGAGTTGCCGAAGCGGGTGTCGAAGAAGACCTCGAAGCCGTAGATGATCGCCGACTGCAGGACCAGCGAGCTGAACCCGGTGACGAGGAAGAACTTCGCGAACGTGGCGACCGAGACCCTGCCCGGGTGGCGGAAGACGAAGAAGTGGTTCAGCGCGTACGAGATCGTGATGCCGACCAGGACGGAGAAGACGTTGGCGACGAGGGTCGGCAGACCGAGCAGGAGCACGAGCGTGTTGAGGATGAGGAAGTCGATCGCCGTGTTGGTGCAGCCCGCGATGAGGAAGCGGACCTTCTGCGATTCGAGGAGTCTCTTCATCTGCGGTGCTCTTTCCCGTCCCCCTCTGGCGTCGATGCCCGACCGTCGGGCTCCGACGGGCGTCCATCGGGGCAGGCGAACAAGGGGTGAACCGCCGTGCACTGTCGTCCATCGTAACCGTGGACCCCTGCCGGGCGGTCGAACAGCCGGTGCCATGTTCCTGAGAGAGTGCGCGGACGGGGCGGCGGGCCGCGGGGCGCGCTCGGAGGCTCGCGAGCACCGCCTCGTTATACTCGCAGGGCTCTCACCGGTCAGCCGGTGCACCGGAAGAACGGATCCTCCCCGCCTCATGCGCTCCCTCGCCGTCGTCGTCCCCACCTACAACGAAGTCGCGAACATCGCGACGGCGCTGCCGCGGGTCGCGCTCGCGGCGTCCCGCAACCCCGACTTCCACGTGACCGTCGCCGTCATCGACGACAGCTCCCCCGACGGCACCGCGGACCGCGCGCGCGAGCTCGCGGCCGAGCTCGGGTCCGACACCTTCGAGGTCCTCGTGCTCTCGCGCGAGAAGAAGGAGGGGCTCGGCGCGGCGTACATCTGGGCCTTCCAGCACCTCCTCGCGGCCGAGCGCCGCTACGACTACCTGCTGCAGATGGACGCCGACCTCTCGCACGACCCGGACTACATCGACGCCTTCCTCCGCGAGGTGCGCGCGGGCGCCGACTTCGTGGTCGCCTCCCGCTACATCGCGGGCGGGGGCACTCCCGACTGGACGCTCGACCGCAAGCTGCTGAGCGGTGGCGGCAACCTCTACACGCGCCTCTTCCTCGGCTCGAAGATCACCGACTGGACCGGCGGCTTCAACCTCTTCAGCGCCGACCTCCTGCGCACCCTCCACCTCGAGACGATCCGCGCAGCCGGCTACGGCTTCCAGATCGTGCTCAAGTACCGGGCGCTGCGCCGGGCCCGCGGAGTGAAGGAGATCCCGATCGTCTTCCTCGACCGCACGGTCGGCAACTCCAAGATCCCGAGCGACACCCTCCTGAAGAACCTCCTGCTCGTCCTGGCCATCCGGTTCGGCGGGAAGCACCGGTGACGGCGGGTCCGACGGGATCCCCTCGGACCCGGAGGGCCCTCCTCGAGCTCGCCGCCCTCGCCGTCGTCGTCAGCGGGACCCTGCTCGTGCTCGGATTCATGGTCGGCACGCCGTGGCGGCCGCTGCTCTTCCGCGACGGCGACTCGCTGGCGCTGCCGCTGATCCTGCAGTCCTTCGCCGAGGGCCGCCCCGCGGCGTGGGTGATGACGAGCCAGCTCTTCCTCTTCCCCGAGCTCCCCGTCTTCGGCGTCGCGTGGCTGCTGACCGGTGGCGATCCCGCGGCGGCGCTCGCGGTCAACGCCGTGCTCAACGTCGTCCTCCTCTACGGCGTGCTCCGGATGCTCGCGCGACGGCTCGTCGCGGACCGGCACCGCCGGCTGCGGCCCGCGGCCGCGCTCGCCGGCATCGCCGTGCTGCTGGTGCTCTGCCTGACGGAGGGCCGCGCGCTCAACAACGAGGGGGCCCTGGCGACCACCTTCCTCCTCACGACCTACTACTACGGCGCGGTGCTCACAGGCCTCGCCGGGCTCGCCGTCGCCCTGGGCGCGCTGCGCGAGCGCCGTCCGGCCGCGCGTCCGCTGCTCCTGGTCGGAGCGGCCGTCGCCGCGACGACCCTCTCCGATCCGCTCCTCCTCGTGCAGTTCGTCGGCCCCCTGCTGGTGGTCCTCGTCGTGCTGCTGGTGCTCGCTCTCGCTGCTCCCCGAGCGGTGCTGATCGTCGCGGGCACGGTCCTCGGGGCCGCCGCGCTCGGGGCCGCGCTGCGGGTCCCGCTCGGCTTCCTGATCGGGACCGACGCCGGCGGGTACCTCCGGCTGCCGCTCGCCGGGACGGCACTGGACGACCTGATCGTGCAGTTCCTGGTGCTGAAGGCGCCGCTGATCGGCAAGCTCGAGGTGGCGCTGCTGGGTCTGCTGCTGCTGGCGGCCCTCGCCGTCGTCGTGGCCGGTGCCGCCCGACTGGCGCGGGGAGCCGCCCTCGACGAGGCGGCCCGTGCGCGCTTCGCGGTGTGCGCGTTCCTGCCGGCGCAGACGGCGGTGCTCCTGGTGGTGCAGGTCTTCACCGGCAGCTCGGTCAGCCGCTACCTGATGCCGATCCCGGTGACCGCGACCGTGGTCGTGATCGCCCTGATCGGCGCCGCGGCGGCGCACCGGCGTGCTGCGGGCGCGCGGATGGCGCCGGTCGTCCGCGTCGTCGCTCCGCTGGCCGCCGCAGGCCTCGTCGTCGCCGCCGTGCCGGCCACAACGGCGGTCGCCTCCGCGGCGGCCGAGGCGCGATCGGACCCGGACGCCGACTGCCTGGAGCGCTGGATCGACGGCCGCGAGCTCGCGGGCGTCGGCTCGTTCTGGTCCACGCGGCCGCTGGACCTCTACGGGCCGGCCTCGCTGCACGTCCAGCAGGTCAACTTCGACTTCACGGTGCAGCTGTGGATGAACAACCTGAGCGACTACCGCGACCGGCAGTACAGCTTCGTCCTGGCCGACCGCTCGCCCGACTGGGCGGGGCTCGCGCGCGGGACGCTCGGCGCTCCCTCCGATATCGTCGCCTGCGGGGGGTTCGACATCTACGACTACGCGGGCACCGACGGCGAGACCGAGCTGAACCGGATCGTCCAGACCAGCGTGGAGGAGCAGCGCCGTGAGCGCGGCTACTGACGTGCGCGGCCCGCGGACGGCGAGTCGGCGGCGCCGGACGCTCGTCGAGCTCGGATGGGCCCTCGTCGCCGCCCTCGTCTCGGTCGTCGCCGCCGTGCTCGCGCTCGGGATAGGGCCGCAGGACCTGACGGCCCGCTGGACCGTGGGCGGCGACGACCAGATCCTGCACTACACGCTCTTCACCAGCGCCACGCAGGCGTTCCCGTTCGACGGCAACGCGGCGCTCGGCTTCCCCGACGGCTTCAACGCCTTCTTCAGCGCGCAGTTCGACGTCGCCTCCGCCCTCGCCGTGTCGGTCCTGGCCCTCGTGGTGCGCGACGGGACGACGCTCCTGAACGTCTTCTACCTGGGCACGTTCGCGACGGTCGCCGTCACCGGCTACGTGTTCTTCCGCGCCCTCCGCACGCGGCCCTGGGTCGCGGCGTTCTCCGCGGTCCTGCTGTCGCTGCTGCCGTACCACTTCCTCCGGATCGGATTCGGCCACGCGTTCCTCGCCAACTACTGGGCGATCCCGCTCCTGGGCGTGATGGTGCTGATGGTCGCCGGACCGCGCACCGATCCTCTCCGAGCCTGGTCCGAGCGGGGCGCGACGCGGAGGAGCCGCGTACTGCGCTCCGTCGTCCCGGGAGTCGTGCTCGGGCTCCTGGTGGCGAGCACGGGCGGCTACTACTACGTCTTCGCGGTCCTGGTCCTCGGAGCGACCTGGGCGGTGAGCACGGCCGCCGGGCTCCTCTCCCGCGAGCGGCTGCGCGTGCTCGCTGTCTCGTCGGTGCCGATCCTCGCGCTCGGCGTGTTCGTCGGGCTCTCGCTGCTGCTGCTCTCGCTCGACTTCGGGGAGCGCTACAGCCCGTACTTCACCTCGCGGACCGTGGGGGAGTCGGAGGCCTACGCCGGCAAGCTCGTGCTGCTGGGCCTGCCCTGGTCGGGGACCGGGCTGCCGCAGGGGTACGGCCTGCTGAACACCTACGCGGGCCAGTCCGGCGTGGCGCCGACGACGGAGCCGCCCGGGTTCTCGATCCTCGCCAGCGTCGCGCTCCTGATCACGCTCGTGGCGCTCCCGATCACCGCGCTCGGCGGCGGACGGGCGCTCCGTGCGACCGCGGTCGGCCGGTTCTTCTCGGACGCCCGCGTGCGCGTCCTCGCCGTGGCGACACTGGCCGCGCTCCTCTTCTACACGGTGACGGGCCTGGGCGTCGTGGTCTCGCTGGTGGCGGGGCCGACGATCCGTGCGTGGGCGCGGATGTCGATCGTCATCGCGGTCCTCGTCCTCGGCGTGCTCGCGCTCCTGCTCGATCGGATCACGGCCCGTGGCGGTGTCCGGATCCTCGTGGCGGCGCTGCTCGCCGCCGTCGCCGTGGTCGATCAGCTGGCCGGAGTATCGGCCGCGGTGCCGATCGCTCCGACCGACGACTCCGAGATGCGCTCGTTCGTGTCGGAGGCCGACGCGCAGCTGGACGACGGCTGCGGAGTGGTGGAGCTCCCCCTGAAGAGCTTCCCCGACAGCGGGCGGATCGGAGCGCTCGCCGACTACGACGAGGCGCTGCCCTACCTTGCGACCGAGGAGGGACGGCTCCGCTGGAGCTACGGGGCGGTGGAGGGCACCTACGGCTGGGACGTCTGGGGCGACGTCGACGACCCCGCGGAGTTCGCCGACGCGGTGGCGGGCAGCGGCGCCTGCGCCGTCTACGTGGACACAGCCGGCTACACCGACGACCCCGACGGCTGGCGGGCCTACGTCGAGGCGGCGACGGGGGACGTCGAGCCCGAGGTCGCCTCCGCCTCCGGGCGCTGGCTGCTGTTCACGACCCGGCGCTGATCAGCGGTCGTCGAAGGCCAGCTCGAGCAGGCGCCGGGCGGTGCGGTCCCACCCCGGGATGGGCTCCGGTGCGAGTCGCCGGGGACGGCGCAGCGCCTCTCCGATCGCGGCCGACCACCCGGTGCGGTCCGCCGGGTCGATGAAGACGGCGGCGGACTCCCGCCCGGCGAGCGCGTCGCGGAGGCCGGGGATGTCTGCCGCGAGCACCGGAGTGCCGCAGGCGACGGCCTCGAGGGCGGGCAGGCCGAAGCCCTCGTGCCAGGAGGCCATGGCGACGGCGTCGGCGCCCGTGAGCAGGGCCGGCAGATCCTCGTCGGCGACGTAGGAGGAGGCGAAGCGCACGTCGGCTCCTGCGGCGACCGCGCGGGCGACGGCGGAGTGGACGTCCTCGTTGTCCCAGCCGTCCCCGCCGACCAGGAGCAGGGTGTGGTTCTCCGGCCGCTCGGCCTGCCGGTACGCGTCCACCAGGGTGACGAGGTTCTTGCGGCGCTCGATCGATCCGACGAAGAGCAGGTAGGACCCGAGCCCGTGCTCCGCGCGGACCCGCGCCACCTCCTCCTCGCCGCGGGCATGGAAGAGGTCGGCGTCGATCGTGGTCGGCAGCACGCGGACGCGCGCCGGATCGACGCCCAGAGCGCTCTCGACCTCGGCCGCGGAGGACGGGGTGCCGGTCAGGACCAGGTCGCTGCGCCGGATCCACCGGGGCACGGACCGCGACAGCAGCTCTCGGCGCTCGCGCGGAACGAGCTCGGGCATCACAGCGAAGCAGACGTCGTGCACGAAGGTGAGCGAGCGGGAGCGGGCGAGCGGCCAGCTCCGGAAGTTCGGGAAGAAGTAGGCGCCGCGGCCGAGCAGGAGGTCGATCCCCGGCGCGGGCACTCGGGTCAGTGCGCTCCACACCGGCCGGGGCAGCGGCACCGGTCGGACGCGCAGCGTACGGAAGCCGAAGCGCTCGATCGAGCCCGCCTCGCTCGCCGGCACGACGAGGAGCACCTCGACCTCTGCGGCGGTCGCGTCGGTGTCCAGCGCGTGCAGCAGGCCGAGCAGGACGCGGCCGACCCCGGTCAGGCGCGGCGCCGCGAGGGCGGTCGCGTCGACCAGGAGGCGGCGGCGCCGCGCGGTCACGGCCTGCTGAGGCGGACGGTGGAGTCGATGTCGACGACGCCGTCGTGCACGGAGGCCCGCTCGACCGTGAAGGTCGCGGCGACCGGGATCCGCATGGTCTCGCCCTGCGAGAAGGTGGCCGAGGAGGCGTGCACGGCGTAGTTGCCGGCGCCGAGGTGCAGATCGGGGAGGGTGAACGTGACCGTCATCTCTCCGTCGACCGCGCTCAGCGGCGTGCCGATGCGCTCGGTGTTCGTCCCGAAGACGCGCTGGCCGAGGGGCGTGTCGATGCCCATGCCGATGTTCCAGTCGTCGACCGGGCGGCTGGTGCGCACCGTGACGTCGAACTCGAGGGTCTCGCCGCTGCGGACCACCGTGCCGCCGTGCTCGATGGATCCGCCGCGCAGTCGGCAGCCCAGGATCTCGATGAGCTGGGGGGCGGGCTCGTCCGCAGCCTCGGCGGCCTCGGCCTCGCGCTCCTGGCGGGCGGCCCGACGGTCCTCGAAGCTCTCGCGGAGGACCTGGAGCCCCTCGGAGGTCTCGCCGTCGAAGACGACGGTGCCCTTCTCGAGGACGATGGTGCGGTCGCAGAGCTCGCCGACCTGCTCGAGCGAGTGGGTGACCAGCACGATGGTCTTGCCCGCGCGCTGGAAGGCGCGGATGCGGTCCATGCACTTGCGCTGGAACGGCTCGTCGCCGACGGCGAGCACCTCGTCGACCAGCAGCAGGTCGGGATCGGTGTGGATCGCGATCGCGAAGGCGAGCCGCACGTACATGCCCGACGAGTAGAACTTGACCTGGGTGTCGATGAACTCGGCGATCTCGGAGAAGTCGACGATCGAGTCGAACTTGCTGTCCAGCTCGCTGCGCGAGAGTCCGAGGATCGCGCCGTTGAGGTAGACGTTCTCGCGCCCGGTGAGGTCGGGGTGGAAGCCCGCTCCGAGCTCGAGGAGCGCGGCGAGGCGCCCGCGGCGCTCCACGGTGCCGGTCGTCGGCTGCACGATGCCGCCGATGAGCTTGAGGAGCGTGCTCTTGCCCGAGCCGTTCGCGCCGATGAGGCCGACGGTCGAGCCCAGGGGGATCTCGAGGTCGACGTCGCGGAGCGCCCAGAACTCGTCGCGGTGCTTGCGCCCGCGGCCGAAGTTGACGATCCGCTCCTTGAACGACTTGTCCTTGCGGATGACGAAGCGCTTGGAGGCGTTGCGCACCCGGACGACGGTCGGGGTGCCGGAGGAGGCGGGCACGGACTCCTGCTTGCTGGTGAGGGTCACGATCAGATCTCCTGGGCGAAGTTGCCCTCGAGGCGGCGGAAGATCCGGTGGCCGATCCACACGAACACCAGCCCGACGACGAGGACGATGAGAAGGCGCAGCTCCATGTCCGGCGGCCACACCTGGGGGGCGATCTCGTTGCCGTCGATGATGCTGACGCGCGAGCCGTCTCCCCAGATCGCGCGCTGGAAGGCGAGGATCGCGTTCGAGATCGGGTTGATGAGGTAGAGCTGCTCGGCCCAGCCGTGGCCCGCTCCTGTGGAGGCGGCGACGACGAAGTTCCACGCGTAGACGATGGGGGAGAGCCAGAAGAAGATCTGCAGCCCGACCTCGACGAGGAACTGGACGTCGCGGAGGTAGACGTTGAGGGCCGAGAGGGCCAGGGCCAGCGCGAGGCCGTACACGAGCACGATCGCCAGCGCGGGCACGATGTAGAGGAGCTGGACGCCGAAGATCAGCGAGCCCGTGAGGACGGCTCCCGCGATCAGGACGACGAACTGCACGCCGAAGTTGAACAGGGCCGAGCCGATGGCCGCCACCGGGAAGATCTCCCGCGGCAGGTACACCTTCTTGATCAGTCCGCCGTTGCCGAGGATCGACGTGGTGCCCGCGGTCACGATCTCGCTGAACAGGCCCCAGAGGGTGAGCCCCGAGAAGACGAAGATCGCGAAGTTCGGGACGCCGCGAGAGGCCCCGAGGATCTGGCCGATCGCCACGTAGTAGATGAGGAGCATGATCAGCGGCCGGACGAGGCTCCAGACGAAGCCCAGGCTGCTGTCCTTGTAGCGCGACTTCAGCTCGCGCCCCACGAGCAGGCGGAGCAGCTCGCGGTGCCGCAGGATCTCGGCGAGGGAGGCGACGAAGCCGCCCGAGCCGCCGCCGACGGCCGACGTGGTGCCGGCGATCTGGAACGGCTCGTCGGCGATCGCGCGCGCGCGATCCACAGCTTTGCTGGGCATGGAACTCCAAGCTCTCGGCCTCCGCCGGGCGACGGACCGCATCATTATACGTGCGGCCCACCCTGGAGCCCCCTGGCTGGCGTGCCGGTGCGCGGCGCATGGCGGGTAGTCTTGCTCCCGCTCGCCGACTGAACGACACGAACGAGGTGTTCGCCATGCCCACGCAGCCTTCCGACGTCCCCCTGGACCCGGCGCCGCAGAGCGCTGGGGACCCCGCCCCCGTCCTCGGCGGCACGGGCGAGGACGCTCCTCCCGCGCCCGACCCGAGCCTCGAGTCGGCCGTCGGCGACGCCGCTCCCGCCGCCGTCCCGGCCGAGCCCGCCCGCACGTCCGGGGCTCCCATCGAGCCCCGTCTCGCCGAGCCCGAGTCCCCGGACGAGGAGCTCGCCCGCCTGCGCGCGCAGGTCGACTCCCTCCTCAACGACCCCTTCGACGAGTGGGTCGAGCGGATCCAGGTGGGCGGAGTGACCGCCTCCGGCTTCGAGCGCACCCTCTCCTGGCGGGTGACGAAGCCGCTCCGCCTGGTGCGCACCTTCCAGATCCGCGTCGAGCAGCTCGGGCTGTCGGGCGCCGTCGGCCACAGCGCGCGCTTCGTGAAGCGCCGCCTGTACGGCCGGGCGCGATGAGCGACCGGTCGCAGGCCGCGGCCGCCGGCTCGGCCGCCGCGCGCGCCCACCGCACGGAGGCGATGCTGCAGCGCCTGGAGCAGATCGGCGCGCTCCTCTTCGACGAGGAGCGCCGCGCCTCGCTGCGCACCCGCGGGCCCGGCCCGTACCTCGACGAGGTGGCCCGCGAGATCCGCTCGCGCCAGGACGACGAGCTGACCTGGGTCGCGCTGGTGTCGTTCACGGCCGCGTATCCTACGAGCGAGCTGTTCGACTGGTTCCGCCGCGCCCTCGAGCTCGCCCCCGAGGAGGCGGCGCTGCGCATCTTCCTCGAGGCGGGCTCCCGCACCGCGACCGGGTTCGCCGATCTGGACGCCCGCGTCGAGGTCGTCACCGGGGCCGTCCTGATCGACGTCGACTTCCCCGCCCGCCACGGGCACAACACCGGCGTCCAGCGGGTCGTGCGCCAGACCGTGTCCCGCTGGGACGCCGAGCACGAGATCGTCCCGGTCGCCTGGGTCCACGGATCGATGTCCTTCCGGCGCCTGAGCGCGATCGAGCACGAGCGCGTCGTCGACTGGTCCTCCGCCGGGCGGCGCGACTGGGAGCACGGCGATCCGGAGCGCATCGAGTTCGTCGTGCCCTACCGCAGCGTCGTCGTCATCCCCTCGGTGCCCGACTACAACCAGTGCGGGCCCCTCGCGGCCCTCGCCGAGTACTCCGGCAACGAGGTCGTCGTCCTCGGCCACGACGCGATCCCCGTCGTCAGCGCCGACACGGTGCCGCCGGAGGAGACGGTGCGCTTCGTCAACTTCCTCTCCGTGGTCAAGCACGCCGAGCGCGTCGCCACGGTGAGCGCCGCGGCCGCGCTGGAGTTCGAGGGCTTCGTGCGAGCGCTCCCCGCTCAGGGCCTCACCGGCCCGACCGTCGTCCCGGTCCCGCTGCCCGTGGAGCTCCCGGACGGCCTGCGCTCCGAGGGGCGGAGCGCGTCCGGCCTGCCGCTCGTGCTCTGCGTCGGCAGCCAGGAGCCCCGCAAGAACCATCTCGCGGTGCTGCACGCCGCCGAGGTCCTCTGGCGCGAGGGCCTGCGCTTCCGCGTCCGCTTCATCGGCGGGGCCAACCCCTGGGCGCACCAGGTCTTCGATCCCCGCGTGCGCGAGCTGGTCGCCGCCGGACGCCCGGTCGAGGTGCTCCGCGGAGCCGACGACGACGTCCTGATCGCGAGCTACCGGGAGGCGCTGTTCCTGGCGTTCCCGTCGCTGCACGAGGGGTACGGCCTGCCGGTCGCCGAGGCGCTGTCGATCGGGCTGCCCGTGCTGACCTCGCGCTACGGCAGCACGGCGCAGATCGCCGAGCACGGCGGATGCGTCCTGATCGACCCGGAGTCCGACGAGGAGATCACCGACGGCATTCGCCGCCTGCTGACGTCGCCGGAGCTCGTCGACGAGCTCCGCCTCGAGGCGGCAGAGCGGCCCGAGCGCACCTGGGACGACTACGCCCGGGAGCTGTGGGCCGCCCTGATCGGCCCCTCGGCCCTCATCGAGCACGAGGAGGCGCCCCGTGCGCTCTAAGCAGTACCTGGTCGACCGTCTCGCCACCCTGGTGCGCACCCTGGCCCCCGCCGTGGAGCCGCTGGGCAGCGTCGACGCCCTCACGGGACAGCTGAGCGTTCTGCTGCCCGCCCCCA
Source organism: Rathayibacter sp. AY1E2 (assembly GCF_002932325.1). Classification (NCBI taxonomy): domain Bacteria; kingdom Bacillati; phylum Actinomycetota; class Actinomycetes; order Micrococcales; family Microbacteriaceae; genus Rathayibacter; species Rathayibacter sp. AY1E2. Next base: position 183,803 of record NZ_PSVO01000002.1, on the reverse strand, counting down.
CCGACCGCGAGGTCTGGCTGGTGCTCGCCGTCCTCCGCGGCACGCTCCCGCGCCGGGAGGACGTCGTCGACGGCCGCCGCCGGGCCCGGCTGGACGGCACGGCCGGTCTGCTCACCCACGCCGCGTCCACCATCGCCTCGAACCGGGTCTTCGCCCGCTTCCACCACCCCGAGGTCGAGGTGGTCGTCGGCGCGGTCGTCGTCGACGTTCACCACACCGCGCGCACGGGACTGGCCACGGGCATCCAGCGCGTGGTGCGCCAGAGCCTCGTCCGCTGGACGCGCGACCACGAGATCCTGCTCGCCGGCTGGGACTCGACCCACGAGTCGCTCGTCATGCTCACCCCGGAGCAGAGCCGGAACGCCGTCTCGGGCGACGTGCCCGACGCCGCGGAGGACCGCTCCCGCGTGATCGTCCCGTGGCAGGGCACCTACCTCCTGCCCGAGCTCGCCGTGGAGGACGAGCGGACGTCGCGCGTCTCCGCTCTGGCCGAGTTCAGCGGCAACCGCACGGGCACCATCGGCTTCGACTGCGTGCCGGTCACCACCGCCGAGACGGCGAGCACCGGCATCAGCGCCGCCTTCTCGCGCACGCTCGTCGCCGTGTCGCACATGGACCGCATCGCGACCATCTCCGAGGCGGCCGCGACCGAGTACTCCGGCTGGCGCCACATGCTCGGCAGCGTCGGGATGCAGGGGCCGGACATCCGGCCGATCCTGCTGCCCTCGCAGCCGGAGAGCGTCTCGGACGAGGAGCTGGCCACCGCCGCGCGCTCGCTGGTGACCGGTGACCTCCCGCTCGTCGTCTGCGTCGGCAGCCACGAGCCGCGGAAGAACCACCTGGCGGTGCTCCAGGCCGCCGAGCTGCTCTGGCGCCGGGGCGTGCGCTTCAGCCTGGTCTTCATCGGCGGCAACGCCTGGAGCAGCGCCGAGTTCGAGTACCGACTCGAGGTCCTCGAGGGCCAGGGCCGTCCGGTCCGCTCGCTCTCCAAGATCACCGACGCGCTGCTCTGGAGCGCTTACCGCCTGGCCCGGTGCACCGTGTTCCCCTCGATCAACGAGGGCTACGGTCTCCCGATCGTGGAGTCGATCTCGGTCGGCACCCCGGTCGTGACCTCCGGATTCGGCAGCATGCACGAGGTCTCCGCCTCGGGCGGCGCACTGTTCGTCGATCCGCACGACGACCACGACATCGCCGCGGCCCTCGAGCGGCTGCTGACCGACGACGAGCTGCACGCGCGGCTCTCGGCGGAGGCGCTCGCGATCGACGGCGGCACCTGGGACGAGTACGCCGCCCGCGTCTGGTCGTACCTCGTCGAGGGCGAGGGCGTCGACGAGCGGGGCCGGGCCGAGCAGTCGGACGCGACCGCCTAGGCGTCCTCGACCCACCGCGTGCAGAAGGCCCCCGCTCCAGGAGCGGGGGCCTTCTGCACGCGGTGGGCGCGGCTCAGTCGGAGCGGCGCGCCAGCTCGAGGTCGTTCTCGACCATGCGGGCGACGATCTCCTCGAAGCCGACGGTCGGCGCCCAGCCGAGCACTTCGCGGGCCCGGGAGGCGTCCCCGCGCATCTCGGGGGCGTCCACGGGGCGCGCGAACCGCGGGTCGATCGTGACCCGCTGCTCCCAGTCGTCGATGCCGGCCGCGGTGAAGGCGGCACGGACGAAGTCACGGACCGAGTGCGCGACTCCGGTCGCCACGACGTAGTCGCCCGCCTCCTCGGCGCGCGAGGCGCGCACGAGGGCGTCCACGTAGTCGGGAGCCCAGCCCCAGTCGCGGCGCGCGTCGAGATTGCCGAGCGAGAGCTCCGACTCGGCGCCCGTCGCGATCGCCGCGACTCCGGCGGTGATCTTGCGGGTGACGAAGCCGAGCGGCCGACGCGGCGACTCGTGGTTGTAGAGGATGCCGGACGAGGCGTGGAGCCCTCGGCCGCGGTAGACCGCGACGAGGTGGTGCGCGAACGCCTTCGCGGCTCCGTAAGGGGAGACGGGGCGGATCGGGGTCCGCTCGGTCTGCGGGTTCTCGGTCGCGGCCCCGAAGATCTCGGAGGACGAGGCCTGGACGAAGCGGACCTCCCGGCCAGCCGACTCCTGGAGCGCCAGCGAGGCCTCCAGGAGCGCGGCGACCGCGGTGCCGGTCACCTCGGCCGTGAGCACGGGCTCCTTCCACGAGAGCGCGACGGAGGAGAGGCCGGCGAGGTGGAAGACCGTGTCCGGCTGCGCCTCCGCGACGATGCGGCCGAGGCCGGAGGCGTCGCGGAGATCGCCCTCGAAGGGGCGGACGGCGGCGGGAAGAGCGGCGTCGTCGGTCCCGCGCACGAGCGCGGAGACCTCCCAGCCGTCGGCGAGCAGGCGCTCGACGAGGTAGCCCCCGTCCTGACCGCTCGCTCCGGTGACGAGAGCGGCAGGCATGACTACTTGATCAGCGCGGACTGCTCGGCGAGGTCGTTCTCGACCATCATCGCCACGAGCTCGGGGAACGAGACCTTCGGCTCCCAGCCGAGGACGTCGCGCGCCTTCGCCGGGTCGCCGATCAGCAGGTCCACCTCGGCGGGACGCATGAACGCGGGGTTCTGGGTCACGTACGGAGTCCAGTCCTCGATGCCGACGTGGTTGAAGGCGATGTCGAGGTACTCGCGGATCTCGTGGGTCTCGCCGGTCGCGACCACGTAGTCGTCGCCCTCGGGCTGCTGCAGCATGCGCCACATCGCGTCGACGTAGTCGCCGGCGAAGCCCCAGTCGCGCTTCGCGTCGAGGTTGCCGAGCTCCAGCGTCTCCTGGAGGCCGAGCTTGATGCGGGCGACCGCGAGGCTGATCTTGCGGGTGACGAACTCCGGGCCGCGGCGGGGCGACTCGTGGTTGAAGAGGATGCCGGAGGAGGCGTGCATGCCGTACGACTCGCGGTAGTTGATCGTCATGTAGTGGCCGAAGACCTTGGCCACGCCGTAGGGCGAGCGCGGCCAGAGCAACGTCTCCTCGCTCTGCGGGACCTGCTGGACCTTGCCGAACATCTCGGAGGAGGAGGCCTGGTAGAACTTCACGCGCGACATGTCGGAGCCGGCGTAGAGGCGGGTCGCCTCGAGGATGTTGAGCACGCCCTTGCCGGTCACATCGGTGGTGAGCGACGCGTTCTCCCACGAGTAGGCGACGAACGAGATCGCACCGAGGTTGTAGACCTCGTCGGGCTGGGCGGCGGCGAGCACGCGCACGAGGCTCGACACGTCGGTCAGGTCGCCGGTGAGCAGGGTCACCTCGGGCACGGTGCGGCGGACCAGCTCGTACTTGGGGTTGTTCTGCCCGCGGACGAGCCCGAAGACCTCGTAGCCCTTCGAGAGGAGGAGCTCGGCGAGGTAGAGGCCGTCCTGGCCGGTGATTCCGGTGATCAAAGCGCGGGGCACGTGGTGGTCCAATTCGTCGGGGTCGATGACAGCGGGACACATACTACCCACGGGCACGGCCGGGCGCCGGGAGCGATGCGGCCCGCCGGTATCCTGGCCGGGCTTCGGACCGATTGGACGCCATGCCGGAACTCCGCCCCGTCACGCTCGCCGTGCTCACCGTCGACCCGGGCGGGATGGGCGGCGGCGAGACCTACGCGCGCGCGCTCACGCGCCTCCTTGCGCCGCGGCCGGGGGAGGAGGGGCCCGCCGTGCAGGTGCTCGTCCCCGAGAACGCGCGCGGCTTCAGCGAGGGCGTGCCCGAGGTCGTGGCCGAGGGGGTCGTCAGCGGTGCGGGCCACCGCCGCCGGGCCGTGGGGATGCTCCAGGCCCTCCTGCGCACGCCGCGCCTGCGCCGGCGCCTCGGCCGGGAGGCGGTGCTCTACTTCCCGTTCACGGTCCCGCTCCCGTGGCCGTCGCGGCGGCAGGGGCACGTGCAGATGCTGTTCGACCTGCAGCACCGCGACCTCCCGCACCTCTTCCCCCGCGTCGAGCGCGTCTTCCGCCGACTCGCCTACGAGGCGACCGCTCGCCGCGCCGACGCGGTCATCACCATCAGCGCCTTCACCAAGGGGCGGATCGTCGAGCTGCTGGGCATCCCGGAGGAGCGGGTCCACGTGTCGCATCTCGGCGTGGACACCCGGCGCTTCGTCGCGAATCTGGGGACACGGGAGGACTTCGTCTTCTACCCGGCGCGCGCCTGGCCGCACAAGAACCACGCCCGCCTGTTCGAGGCGGTGCGCCTGCTGCGGGAGGAGGGGCACGCCCTCCGACTCGTGCTGACCGGAGGGGATCTGGACCGCCTCGGCCCGCTGCCGGACTTCGTCGAGTGGCGCGGCCACGTCACTCCGGAGGAGCTCGCCGACCTCTACCGCCGAGCCGCGGTGCTGGCGTTCCCGAGCCTCTACGAGGGCTTCGGCCTCCCGCCCATCGAGGCGATGGCGTCGGGATGCCCGGTCGCCGCGTCCGACGCGGGCTCGCTCCCGGAGATCTGCGGGGACGCCGCGGTCTACGTCGATCCGCTCGAGCCGCGCTCGATCGCGGACGGGATCCTCGAGGCGATCGAGCGGACCGGCGAGCTCGGCCCGCTCGGCGTCGAGCGCGCCCGGTCCTTCAGCTGGGAGCGCTGCCGGGAGGAGCACCTCGCCGTGCTCCGCCAGGTGGCGCGGCGGCGCGGGTGCTGAGGAGTCCGGTCAGTCCCGCGGGTGCAGGAGCCGACGCCAGCTCAGTCCTTGAGCCGCGCGCATCGCGCAGAGCACCACGAGCAGCCAGCCGGCGTCGAGCAGGATCGAGCTCTCGGCCAGCGCAGTGACCATCAGCACGGTCAGCACCAGCACCGGCCAGACATGCACGACCGCCTTGCGCTCGGAGGCGATCAGCCAGGAGCGCCAGAGCGCGAGGCCGATCAGCACGACGAAGAGGACAACCCCGACCGCGCCGACCTGCAGGGCCACGTCGAAGAGCGCGTTGAGGCTCGACGAGTGCGGGCGGCCCGAGAGGTAGTCGATGGCGGTGAAGGGGTAGAGGTCGGGCCGCCAGTAGCCCACCCAGCCCCAGCCGACGATCGGAGCGAGGTCCGTGAAGCGCCAGACCTGCTGCCAGAGCCGCAGCCGGAACTCGAACTCGCTGCCCGCGTTCAGCAGCTCGATCACCCGGTAGCGCAGGAGCCACACGGTGAGGGAGGCCGCGGCGGCGACGCCGAGCACCGCGAACTGCCGCCGACGGCGGTGGGTGCCGTCGCCGTGGCGCACCCAGCGCAGAGCGAGGGCGACGACGACGGCCACGGCGAGCACGCCCGCGCTCACGGCCGAGCGCGTGAAGAGGAGGGTGACCGCGGCGAGGGCGATCGAGGCGACGGCCGGCCCGCGGGCGACGGAGCGGGTCATCAGCTCCACCGAGAACGTCACGATCGCCAGCAGGCAGACCAGCCCGAGCTGGTTGCGCGTGCCGACGAGTCCCTGGATCGGCCCGCCGACCGCGAGCAGGCCCTCCACGCCGAGGAAGCGCAGCGGCTGGTCGATCAGCACCCCCGAGAGCACCTCCACGGCCAGCGAGGCGATCAGCACGACCCGCAGCACGTCGCCGACCGAGCGGATGATCTGGATGATGTCGCGCGTGAGGCCGATCGCGATCGCCAGGAACGCCAGGGCGAACTGGTAGACGACGCTCGAGACCGTGGCCCAGGTGTAGTCGCTCCACAGTACGCTGAGCGCGATCCAGCCGAGGAATACCAGGATGCTCGTGGGCAGCAGGCCCTCCCAGTCGAGCCGCCCGCGCCGCAGGACGAGCATGACCGCGGCGAGGGCGGTGAGCGTGGCGACGGCGGCGATGTAGCCGGGCCAGCCGATGAGCCCGCGGACCGCCGGGGCGCAGAGGACGGTGACGAGAGTGGTCTGCGCGAGGGCCGCCGCGAACTGCGGGGACGCCGTCGCGTCGGCGACGGAGGCGGGGAGCGAGGGGCGGCGGGGCCTCATCGCCTCGGTGAGGCGTCGGCGAGGGGGAGCGGGGTCGCGGCGAGGACCTCGGGCGTCTCGGTCGCAGGCCGCTTGGTCTGCACCGCGAAGAGGACGAGGAGCAGCCAGCCTCCCTCGATCAGGATCCGGCTCTCGAACAGCGACTGCGCCAGGAGGGCGACCACGATCAGCAGCGGAGCGAGGCTGACGGCCGTGTAGGGGAGGGTCGAGGTCGCGTCGCGCCGCGGGCGGTCGACCGCGCGGAACCAGGAGCGCCACAGCGTCGAGACGGCGAGCGCCGCGAAGAGGACGAGGCCGACCGCCCCCAGCTGGAGGGCGACGTCGAGCCAGGCGTCGTGGGCCTGCAGGTAGAGCACGCCCTTGCGCTCGGCGAGGGTGTCGAACGGGGCGGCCCAGGGAGCCCAGTAGCTGACCCAGCCCCAGCCGAGGACCGGGCGCTGCAGCGTGAGCGCGATCACCGAGTCCCAGATGTCGAGGCGGCCCGTGGCGTCCTCGCTCTTGCCGAGCAGGCCGAGGAGGGCGCCCCAGCCCGCGGCGCCTCCGACGACGGCGGCCACCGCCAGCCCCGCGGCGGTCAGGTAGACGGGACGGCGGCGGGACTCGCCCCTCCGGCGAGCCCAGAGCGCGAACGCGGCCGCGAGGACGACGGCGACGAGGCAGAGCAGGACTGTCGCCGAGCGGGTGAGCAGGAGGGTCGCGACGAACAGGGCGACCCAGACCGCCCCCCAGCGGCGCCGGACCGAGTGGGCCGCCAGCTCGATCGCGATCACGATCAGGCCGAGCAGGGCCAGGAAGCCGAGGAGGTTGCGGTTGCCGACGATCCCCTGGACGGGCTCGCCGGTGAAGAGGGCGGCCTGCGACCAGTAGAAGGCGTCGGGCGTCGGTCCGTCGGCGGGAGGCTCGACGCCGAACGGCAGGACGGGCTGCCGCACGACGACCGCGATCACGAGCTCGAAGAGGAGCGAGAGGCCGACGGAGAGGCGCAGGGCCCGTCCGAGAGCCGTGAGCAGCTCCCGGCTGCTCAGCGTGACGGCGAGGACGACGCCGCCGAGCGTCGTCGCGAGCTGCGCCGTGACTCCGATCGCGCTCGCTCCCGGATAGGCGGACCACAGCAGCGAGAGCACCGCGAGCCCGAGGAAGAGGACCAGCGACTTCGGCGTGCGGGCCCAGCGCGGGCGGAGGCGGGCGCGGACGAGCACGGCGATCGACGCGCCCAGGAGCAGCGCGACGACGACGCCCCAGCCCCACCATCCGGCGAGGTTCCGCAGCGACTGGCCGGCCAGCAGCACGGCCAGCACCGCCACCGCGAGCGCTCGGGGAGCGGCGGGGGCGGCGCGTCGGATCATGGCGACCAGTCTAGGGAGCGTGGGCGGCACGGCGGCGTGCCGGGCGCGCCGCCGCACCCTCCCCGGCCGGGGCGCGCCCTCGGGGAAGACGGCTTGGACGGGAGGCTCAGACGAACGCAGCGGTGCCGGTGATCGAGCGGCCGACGATCAGCGTGTTCATCTCGCGGGTGCCCTCGTAGGAGTAGAGGGCCTCCGCGTCGGCGAAGAAGCGGGCGACGCCGTAGTCGAGGACGATGCCGTTGCCGCCCATCACCTCGCGGCACCAGGCGACGGTCTCGCGCATCCGGGCCGTCGCGTAGGCTTTCGCGAGGGCGGAGTGCTCGTCACGCTGCTCGCCGGCGTCGAGCATCTCGGACACGCGGGTCGCCAGGGCGATGCTGGCCGTGATGTTGCCGATGCTCTTGACCAGGAGGTCCTGCACCAGCTGGTGCCCGACGAGCGGCTTGCCGAACTGCACGCGCTCCTTCGCGTAGCGCAGCGCCGCGTCGTAAGCGCCGATCGCGACGCCGATGGCCTGCCAGGCGACCTCGGCACGGGTGAGCCGGAGCACCTTCGCGGTGTCGCGGAACGAGTTCGCGCCCTGCAGGCGCAGCGACTCCGGGACGCGGACGCCCTCGAGCACGATGTCGGCGTTCTGCACCGTGCGCAGGCTCTGCTTGCGCGCGATGGCGGTGGCGCGGTAGCCCGGCGTCGAGGTGGGGACGAGGAAGCCCTTCACCTGGCCGTCCTCCGCGTCCTTCGCCCAGATCACGGTCACGTCGCTGAAGGTCGCGTTGCCGATCCAGCGCTTCTCGCCGTCGAGGATCCAGTCGTCGCCGTCCCGGCGGGCGGTGGTGCGCAGGCCCTGGGCGGAGTCGGAGCCGGAGTGCGGCTCGGTGAGGCCGAAGGCGCCGACGACCTCGCCCGAGGCGAGCTTCGGCAGCCACTCGGCGCGCTGCTCCTCGGAGCCGGCGACGCCGACCGTGCCCATCACCAGGCCGTTCTGCACGCCGACGTAGGTCGCGATGCCCGCGTCCACCCGGCCCAGCTCGAGTGCCACCCAGCCGCGGAACACGGCGGAGTTCTCGATCGCGCGGGTCTCGGGCCAGGAGAGGCCGATGACGCCGGTGGCGTGGATCCCGGGGATCAGCTGCCGCGGGAACTCCGCGCGCTCCCAGTACTCGTCGGCGATCGGCCGCACCTGCTCCTCGAGGAACGCGCGGACGCCGACCAGCAGCTCCTTCTCGGCGGGCGTGAGCGCCGCCTCGAACCCGTAGAAGTCGGCCCCCAGGGTCTCGAAGGTCGTGCTGTCCATGCTCTGTGCTCCCTCGCTCGTCGGATGCGGCACGGCGACCGCTCCGACGGCGACAGTGCTGCGACCCCCAGCGTACGAAGCGCGCCTGCGAGTGCCGCGTCCGCTGGCGGAGAGCACCAACAGGCGGGGCCTCCTCCCGGGCCCGCGTTGTGGATCCTGCTAGCGTCGCAGCGGAGCGGCCCCGGCGCGTCCGGCTGAGCGGCTCGGACCCACCCCTCGGACGGAAGGCCAGCGCTCCCGTGTTCATCCCGATCGGCAACACCCCCCGCGACTACGCCTGGGGCTCGCTCACCGGCATCTCTGAGGCCCTCGGCACCGCGCCCTCCGGCGCCCCCGAGGCCGAGCTCTGGCTCGGCGCGCACCCGGGCTCGCCCGCGCGCATCCTCGACCCCGCCTCGGTCGGCGCCGGCACGCTCGCCGAGTGGATCGCCGATCACCCCGAGGCGGCGCTCGCCGGAGTGGTGGGGTCGGTCGATCCGGTCTCGGGCGCTCCCCGTCTGCCGTTCCTGCTCAAGATCCTCGCGGCGGGCGGGCCGCTGTCGCTCCAGGCCCACCCCTCGTCCGAGCGGGCCCGGCGCCGGTTCGTCGAGGAGGAGGAGGCCGGCATCCCCCGCGACGCCGCCGATCGCAACTACAAGGACCCGTTCCACAAGCCCGAGCTGATCTACGCGCTCAGCGAGACCTTCGACGCGCTCTGCGGCTTCCGTGAGCCGGCGGACGCCCGGGCGCTGCTCGCCGAGCTGGCCGGGCGCGCCCCGGCGGAGGAGGCGGCCGCGATCGCGCGGTTCGCCCGGACGCTCGAGGGCGAGCCCTCGGAGGTCCTCCGCGGCGCCGTGTCGTGGCTGCTCGCCGACGGCGACCGTGCCGAGGTCGCCGCGCTGGTGTCCGCGGTCGTCGCGGCGTCCGCGGGCGACGACCGCCTCGAGACGACCACGGTCCGGGACCTGGCCGAGAGCTACCCGGGCGACGCCGGAATCGTGCTCTCGCTCCTGCTCAACCGCGTCCGCCTCGCCCGCGGCGAGGTGCTCTACCTGCCCGCAGGCAACATCCACGCCTACCTCGCGGGCACGGGCGTGGAGCTGATGGCCGCCTCCGACAACGTGCTGCGCGGGGGCCTCACGCCCAAGCACATCGACGTGCCCGAGCTGGTGAGCGTGCTCGAGTTCTCGCCGCTGCCCGTGCCCTACCTCCCGGCCGAGCAGGCCGGATCGGGTGTGCGCGTCTACCGTCCGGACGTCCCCGACTTCGTGCTCGCCGTCGTGGAGCCGGAGTCGGAGGAGCCGGCCCGCGTCGCCCTGCACGGACCCGCCATCGCGATCGCGACCGAGGGCTCGTTCTCGCTCGAGGGCGCCGAGGGCTCGGTCCGCGTCGAGCGCGGCGGCAGTGTGTTCGTGACGCCGTCGGAGGGCGCCCTCGCCGTCACCGGACGGGGCAGGCTCTTCGTCGCGACGGTCTGACCCCTCCAACGACCCGGCCGCTCAGGCGGCGAAGGTGCGGCGGTAGGCCGCCGGCGTGGTCCGCAGGACGCGCGTGAAGTGGTGGCGCATCACCGCGGCCGTGCCGAAGCCGACCCGCGCGGCGACCGCCTCGAGGGTCAGCTCCGTCTCCTCCAGCAGCACCTGCGCCCGGAGGAGGCGCTGGCGGGTGAGCCAGGCGAGCGGAGTCGTGCCGAGGTCGGCCCGGAAGCGGCGCGCGAAGGTGCGGGGGGCCATCAGGGCCCGACGGGCCAGCGCCTCGATCGAGAGGTCCTCGTCGAGGTGCTCCAGCATCCACTCGGTGACCTCGGCCAGCGAGTCCGCGCGCGCCTCGGGAACGGGGGTCCGCAGGTACTGCGCCTGCCCGCCGTGGCGCTGCGGGGGCACGACCATCCGCCGGGCGACGACGCTCGCCGCCGTCGCGCCCAGCTCCTCGCGCACCACGTGCAGCGCCGCGTCGATGCCGGCCGCGGTGCCCGCGCTCGTCACGATGCGCCCCTCCTGCACGTAGAGGACCTCGGGGTCCACCGTGACGGAGGGGAAGCGCCGGGCGAGCTCGGCGGCGTGCATCCAGTGGGTGGTCGCGCGCCGGTCGTCGAGCAGGCCCGCCTGCGCCAGGGTGAAGGCCCCGCTGCAGACGCTGAGGATCCACGCGCCGCGCTCGTGAGCCTCGCGGAGGAGGTCGAGGACCCGCTCGTCGGCGGGCCCGCGGCCGTGGGCGGGGACGGCGATCAGGTCCGCGTCCCGGGCCGCGTCGAGACCATCGGCGATCAGCAGGTCGAATCCGAGGCTCGTCCGGACGCGGCCCGGATCGGGAGTGGCGATCCGGAAGTCGAGGGCGGGCCCTCCGTCGGCGCCGCGGTCGATCCCGAACACCTCGCAGACGACCCCGAACTCGAACGGCGCGAGGCCGGGCAGGGCGAGGAGGGCGACGGAGCGGAGCACGGCGGCAGGATATCGCGACCCGTCGTCATCCGGCCGATCCGCGCCGTCGATCCCCGCCGCTAGGGTGTCTTCCGGCACGCGGAGTCGCGGGCCCGCACCGAGGAGGATCTACATGGCATGGCTGGTCACCGGGGGAGCCGGGTACATCGGGGCGCACGTGGTGCGCGCGTTCTCGGAGCAGGGCATCGACCCCGTCGTCCTCGACGACCTCTCCTCGGGGCACGCGTCGTTCGTGCCCGAGGGCGTCCCGTTCCACCAGGGCTCGATCCTCGACGAGGCCCTGCTCGACCGCGTGCTCGCCGAGCACGACATCGAGGGCGTCGTCCACGTCGCCGGGTTCAAGTACGCCGGAGTCTCGGTGCAGCGCCCCCTGCACACGTACGAGCAGAACGTCACCGGCACCATGCGCGTGCTGGCGGCGATGGAGCGCGCCGGGGTCTCCTCGATCGTCTTCTCCTCGAGCGCTGCCGTCTACGGCGCGGTCGACGTCGAGATCGTCACCGAGGACACCCCCAAGAGCCCGGAGTCGCCCTACGGCGAGTCGAAGCTGATCGGTGAGTGGCTGCTCGCGGACGCGGGGCGGGCGCACGGCGTCCGGCACGCCTCCCTGCGCTACTTCAACGTCGTCGGGTCCGGCTACCCGGACGTCTACGACACCAGCCCCCACAACCTCTTCCCCCTCGTCTTCGAGGCTCTGCTGGACGGCCGCACGCCCCGGATCAACGGCGACGACTACCCGACGCCGGACGGCACCTGCGTCCGCGACTACATCCACGTCGCCGACCTGGCGCTCGCGCACGTCGCCGCGGCGCGCCGCCTGGCCGCCGGCGAGCCGATCGACCCGGTCTACAACCTGGGCAGCGGATCCGGGGCCTCCGTCGGGGAGATCATGCGCGCGATCGCCGACAGCACCGGCATCGCCTTCACGCCCGAGGTCGCCCCGCGGCGGCCGGGCGATCCGCCCCGCATCGTCGCCTCCGGCGCGACAGCGGCCCGCGACCTGGGCTGGGAGATGCGGCACACGGTCGCCGAGATGGTGGAGAGCGCCTGGCGCGCACGGAGCGCCGCGACCGCCTGACCGGATCTCACGTTCGCGACACGCCGGTGTGTCGTGAACCCTCCACGGCGGGTTGAGGGTTTATGGTCCGCGACTTGACCTGAGCGAATGACACCGCTGTAATTACCTAGGCAGCGGCTCCGGGAGGAGCGGCCGCCGATCATCGGTTCGCAGGCGGGGTAGGAGACGGCATGACGCTTCCGGAACAGCACTCCGGAGTCCCCGAGGACTGGTTCGTCGATCCGGTCCGTCTGGGCGTGCCCGGGGTCCGACCCGGGATCGACACCGCGACCGAGGCGCCGGGGGGCGCGCTCTCCTGGCAGGTCGACTCGCTGTGCGCGCAGACCGATCCCGAGGCCTTCTTCCCCGAGAAGGGCGGCTCGACCCGCGACGCCAAGAAGATCTGCACCTCGTGCGAGGTCCGGGCCCAGTGCCTCGAGTACGCGCTCGAGAACGACGAGCGGTTCGGCATCTGGGGCGGCCTCTCCGAGCGCGAGCGCCGGAAGCTGCGCCGCCGGGCCTAGTCCCCTCCTCGCCGCGACCCGACCGACGGGGCGGCGAGCCGCAGGCGGGCGGCGCGGCGGCATCGCTTAGGGTGGTCCGCGATGTATCCACGAGTCACCGCCGTCCTCGTCGCGCGCAACGGCGCGGCCTATCTGGAACGAACCCTCGCGGCCCTGCGGGCGCAGACCCGTCAGCCCGACGCGACGGTGTTCGTCGACGGAGGCTCGAAGGACACGACCGACGAGCTCCTCGCGTCCTGGGGTCCGACGCAGCTCGTGCAGGTCGCCGAGCACCTCCCCTTCGGCCAGGCCGTGGCCCGCGCTGTCCGTGTGATGCAGCCGCCGGCCGGAGAGGACGAGTGGCTGTGGCTGCTCGCGCAGGACTCCGCCCCCGAGCCCGGCGCCCTCGCGGCGCTGCTGGGAGCCGTCGAGGTCGCCCCCTCCGTCGCGGTCGCCGGCCCCAAGATCATGGACTGGACGCGCTCCGGCTACATCCGCAGCTACGGCGAGTCGATCACCAAGCACGGCACGACCGTCCACCTCGTCGAGGACGAGCTCGACCAGGGCCAGCACGACTCCACGCCCGACGTCCTGGCCGTCGCTGCCGGCGGCATGCTCGTGCGCCACTCCCTCTGGGAGGAGCTCGGCGGCTTCGACCCCGGCCTGCCGGTCGTCGACGACGCGCTCGACTTCTCGATCCGCACCCGGCTCGCCGGGCACAGGGTCAGCCGCGTGCCGGACGCCCGCGTCACCACCGCCCGCATCGGGCTGCAGCGCCCCGACGGCCGCCGCATCGACAGCGGGGAGCGGCGCCGCGCGCGCCAGCACCGCACCGCGCAGCTGCACCGCCGGCTCGCCTACGCGCCCGTCGCGCTCCTCCTCCTGCACTGGCTCTCGCTCGTCCCGCTGGCGATCGGCCGCGCGGTCGTGCGCCTGCTGCGCAAGCAGCCCGGGCTGGTCGGAGGGGAGCTGCTGGCGGCCCTCGTCGTCGCCTTCGGGGGGACGAAGGTGCTGCGGGCCCGCACCGTTCTCCGCTCGTCGAAGAACGTGGGCTGGAAGGCGATCGCGCCGCTCCGCATCCCGCTGGACGTGGTGCGGCAGCTGCGCTCGGTGCGCCACGACGCCGTGCGCGTGCAGGCCGGGCGGGACCGCCATCCGCTGCACTTCTTCCAGGGCGGGGGAGTGTGGGTCGTCCTCGTCGCCGCGCTCGCCGGCCTGGTGGTCTACACGCCGCTCCTCGCTGCTCCCGCGCTCAGCGGCGGTGGTCTGCTGACGCTCTCGCCGACTGTCGGCGAGCTGTGGCGCAACGCGGCCTACGGCTGGCGCGACCTCGGCTCGGGGTTCATCGGCGCTGCGGACCCGTTCGCCTCCGTCCTCGCCGTGCTCGGCTCGCTGACCTTCTGGTCGCCCAGCTACTCGATGGTGCTGCTCTACCTCGTCGCGCTCCCCGCTGCCGCCCTCGGCGCCTGGCTGATGATCGCCCGGCTCACCCCGCGCGCGACCGCCCGCGCCGCCGGAGCCCTCGTCTACATCCTCGCTCCCGCCTTCTTCGCCGCGCAGGCCGACGGGCGCCCCGCCCCGCTGCTGGTGCACGTGCTGCTGCCCTGGCTCTTCTTCGCCGGGTTCGGCGCGTACCGCTCCTGGTCCGCCTCCGCGAGCGCCTCGATCCTGGCCGCGGCCGTCGTGGCGTGCGCGCCGGTGCTGGCCGTGCCGCTCCTGGTGATCTGGCTCGTCGTCGTCGCCACCTCGGGGCGGCGGATCGGCCGCTTCCTCGGCCTGCCGATCCCCGCGGCCGTCCTGCTCTTCCCGCTGGTGGTCGCCCGCGCACCGCGGGGCGACTGGCTCGGCGTCCTCGCGGATCCGGGCGTCCCGCTGCCCTCCGCGCAGTCGGACCTCGTCGCGCTGCTCGCCGGCTTCCCGGCCGGTCTGCCCGACGGATGGCTCGCGTTCCTCGGCGGTCTGGGGATCGGCGCCTCCGCCGCCCCGCTGGTCACGGCCGTGCTCGTCGTGCCGCTGATCGTCGCGGCGCTGGCCGCCCTCCTCCTCCCGAACAACCTCTCGGCCCTCGGCGGCGTCGGCGTCGCGGCGGCGGGTCTCATGACCGCCTCGCTCGCCCAGGGTGTGCAGGTGGCGACCACCGGCTCCGAGGCGGTCTCCGTCTGGAGCGGCACCGGTCTCAGCCTCTACTGGCTCGGCCTGGTGATCGGCGCGTCGCTCTCGCTCGCCGCCGTGCGCTCCGTGCGCGTGGTGCCGGCGCTCGTCGTCACGGCCGCGGCGGCAGCACTGGTCGGTCCGCTCGCGGTGGCCTTCCCGACCGGCGCCGGCACGTCGGTGTCGACCACGTCGGACCGCTCGCTCCCCGCCTACGTGGCGGCCGAGGCCCGGAACGACCCGCGGGTGGGCACGATCGTGCTCGTCCCGCAGGCGGACGGCGGCGTCCTCGCCCGGCTGGAGCGCGGAGCGGGCGCGACCCTCGACCAGCAGTCGACCCTCGCGAACACCGGCGCCGAGAGCACGGACGCGATCGACGAGCTGGCGGGCAACCTCGTCTCGCGGACGGGCTACGACGTCCCCTCCGCGCTCGAGAGCCTCGGCGTGCGCTTCGTCGTGCTGACCGAGCCGGCCGGCACCCAGGTCGGCGACGCGGCCGCCGCCGTGCGCGCGCGGGCGGCCGTCTCCCTCGACGGCAACGCGGCGTTCTCGGCCGTCGGCGACACCCGCTACGGGCTCCTCTGGACGGCCGTCGACACGGAGGGGACCCGCACCGAGGCCGCTCCGTCCGGCGTGGTCGGACCCTTCGGGATCGCCTACACGATCGCCCTCCTCCTCGTCTTCGTCGTCGCCCTCCTGCTGGCGGTGCCCACCGGGCTCTCCCTCGAGCGGGGCCGCTCCAGCGGCGCGGTCGCCGGGATCGACGACGAGCCGGGCGAGGCCACCGGCCAGTTCGACGACGGGAACGACGATGTCTGACCCCGCCGACCAGGAGAAGCAGATGCCCGAGTCCTCCGCCCGCCGCTCCCGCGCGGAGCGCCGCGCCGATCGCGCCGCGGCCTCGACGCCCGATCGCGCACCCTCGGCCGCCCGTCGGCGCCGGACTGCCCTGCGCGGTGCGGTGGGCGCGGCCGGAGTCGTGATCGCCGCGGCTGCCGTGGTCGTGCCCCAGCTCCTCCCGTCCCCCCTGGTCTCGAGCGCCGCGGAGGGCGTCGTCGTGACGCCCGTCGCGGCCGACAGTTCGCTGGTCTGCGGCGGCGATCTGATCGACGCCGGAGAGCCGGAGCAGCTGCGCGCCCTCGACGGCGCGGCGACCGCGGTCCGGCCCGAGGGCTCCACCTCGGACCCCACGGTCCTCGACGAGGACGACGTCGCCGCACCGGGCACCGGCATCACCGGTCTGAGCGTGCCCGCGGGCTCCGACCCCGCTCCCGGTGGAGCCACCGTCCAGGCCATCGGCACGGACACCCTCTCCGGACTGTCCGCCCGCGCCTGCGCCGAGCCCTCGGCCGACAGCTGGCTCGTGGCCGGCTCGACCGACGTCGGGCGCACCTCCGTGCTGATCCTGGCGAACCCGAGCGAGGTCGCCTCCACCGTCGACCTCACGCTCTTCTCCGAGACCGGCACCGTCCAGGCCACCGGCGCCACGGGCATCGTCGTTCCGGCCGGAGCGGTCCGCGCCCTCCCGCTCGCGGGGCTCGCCCCCGGGGTCGTCCAGCCCGTCGTGCACGTGACCGCACGGGGCGGCGAGGTCGCCGCGAGCATCCAGAGCAGCGCCATCTCCGGCCTCACCCCGGAGGGCGTCGAGACCACCGGCCCCTCCGCCGGCCCGGACACGCTCGCCGTGATCGCCGGCTTCACCGTCACGTCGCCTCCGGCCGAGACCGCGAGCGACGACGGCAGCGGCGGCGCGGGCAGCCCCGTGCTGCGCATCCTCACCCCCGGCGACGCCGACAGCACGGTCTCGGTCGAGGTCACCAACGAGGACCCGAGCGGGTCGGGCGCCTCCACCCAGGTCGTCGTCCCCGCCGGCCTCGTCGGCGAGGTCCCGCTCACGGGCCTGGCGGACGGCTCCTACCGCATCGTCCTTCGGGCCGATCAGCCGATCGTCGCGGCGGGGCGGACGACCTCGACCGGCTCGGCCGGCACGGACTTCGCCTGGTTCGCCTCCGGCACCGCGACCACGACGCCCTTCGGCGTCGCCGGCACGGGCGAGGGCGACGTGCGGCTGCACCTGGTCAACGGCAGCGACTCGACCGCCTCGGTCGAGATCGAGGCGCCGGGCGGCACCCGCACGCTCGAGCTCGGCCCGTTCGCGGCTCTCGCGACCCCGCTGGACGGCGACGGCGCGATCGTCAGCAGCACCCAGCCGGTGCAGGCCTCGGTCTCGATCGCGCGCGACGGGCGGATCGCCTCGTACACGATCGTCCCGCCGGGACCGCTCTCCTCGCCGATCACGGTCTACTCGCACTGAGACGCGGGGCGGCGGCGCCTCGGCGGTGCCGGCGCCTCAGAGCTGCCGGCGCCTCAGGGGTGCCGGTAGCGGTCCGGGGAGATGTCCCACGGGTCGCGGCCGAGCAGCTCCGCGACGGCGCGGAACACGTAGCTCTCGATCAGCATGCGCTGGTGCCACTCGTCGCGGCGGTGCAGCTTCGCCAGGCGCTCGATCGGCACGCGGTAGAGCGTGATGCGGCGCGCGGCGTGGTCGACGCGCCACCGGGCGATGCCCGTGCCCTGCAGCCGGTCGGGGTCGACGTCGGGAGTCGCCGCGACGTCGACGCGGATGCCGGCGAGCTCCTCCGGCCAGGTGCCGCGCAGGTAGTCGAAGGCCGAGCCGATCGTCGCCTCGAAGAAGTCGGAGCGGGTCTGCAGCAGGGGGAGGTGCGGACCGGTGATCGGCCCTCGTGCGCCGCGGCCGTGCCGGTCGCGGGAGCCTCCGCGCGACCCGCTCGTCGGGCGAGCGGCGGAACGACGAGCACGGGGCATGGCTCCAGCCTATTGCTACTGTGGGCGGCGATGACCGGACGGCAC
Source organism: Rathayibacter sp. AY1E2 (assembly GCF_002932325.1). NCBI lineage: Bacteria > Bacillati > Actinomycetota > Actinomycetes > Micrococcales > Microbacteriaceae > Rathayibacter > Rathayibacter sp. AY1E2. The sequence continues at coordinate 166,256 of NZ_PSVO01000002.1, read as the reverse complement.
TGCTCGCGGACGGGCTGCCGTGCGCAGGCCGTCGTCACGCTGACCTACGACTACCGCGACTCGCTGGTGGCGGTCGGGCCGCTGAGTCCTGCGCCGGATCCGCACGGCTACGACCTCTGCGCCGAGCACGACCGGCGGCTCCTCGTTCCGCGCGGCTGGGATACCGTCCGCTACGGCGCGGGGCCCGCCTAGGCCGCTGCCGCGCGCGTCAGGGCCGCTCGGGGAAGCCGCGCGGAGTGCTCGAGAGCACGGGGGCCAGCCGCTCGAGCCGCTGGTCGGACAGGAGCAGGGCGCGCTCCTCCCGTGCCCGGCGGAGTGCGGCCACGGCGAGGAGGAAGTCCTCCGCGGGCGCGGCGGGCAGCGGGGAGACGTGGACGGCGGTCTCGTCGGCCAGCGCGGCGGCGAGCTGCGAGCGCGAGGGCTCCGTCATGCCGTGGCGCTGGCGGAGGAACTGCGCCAGTCGGCGCGCCAGGGCGTCGGGGAGGCGCGCGGTGTCCGCCGTGACGGCCCAGCCCCGCAGCGGCTCCGGGATCTCGACGACCAGCGGCTCCGCGCGGGGAACGCGCTCGAGCTGGCTGTGCGTGCCCGCGAGGACGTCGCCGAGACGGCGCGATCGGCGCGAGAGGAGGCCGACGACCGCGGCGAGCCCGCCGAAGGTCATCAGGATCTCGAGGACACCGGTGAGGCCGCGCACGAGGGCGTGCCGGAAGCCGATGGAACCGCCGTCGTCGCGGACGACGCGAGCGCCGACGGTGAGCTTCCCGAGCGAGCGGCCGCGACTGGCCGTCTCGACGGTGACCGGCACGATCACCACGGCGATGACGAGGGCCGCGATCGCCACGGCGGCCGAGGCGGCGGGGTCCAGGCCGCCGTCCCCGGAGAGGGAGGAGACCAGGAGGAACAGGCCCAGCGCGAGCAGGAGCTCCGCGATCAGGTCGATGATCGCGCCGACCGCGCGGAGCACGAACGAGGTGACGGGCACCTCGAGCGCGATCGCCTCGCCGGTGATCAGGTCGGCGGCGTCGAACTCGGTGCGCTGCTCCTCCACGGTGCTCCTCCCGGATGCTCGGCCTCGGCGGCGTGCCTGGCTATCCTGTCAGGAGATGGACATCGACGCTCTCTCGGCCGCCCGCGCGGCGCAGTGGACCCGCCTCGACGAGCTCTCGCGCAGGCGCCGCCTGACCGGAGCCGAGGCGGACGAGCTGATCGAGCGCTACCAGGCGGCATCCGCGGACCTCGCCACGATCTCCTCCACCGCCGGATCGACGGCCGTCGGCACGCGGCTCGCCGTCTCGCTCTCGCGGGCTCGGGGACGCCTGACCGGCACGCGAGACGAGCCGCTCGCCGCGGTCTCCCGCTTCGTCGTCCTCTCGCTCCCGGCCGCTCTGCACCGGCTGCGCTGGCTGACGCTCGCCGTCGCCCTCGCGACCGCGGTGGTGGCGACGCTCTACGCGCTCTGGATCCTCGGCGACCCGCGCCTGCTCGCCGCGCTGGGCGACGACGAGGAGCTGCGGCGCTTCGCCCGAGGCGACTTCATCGACTACTACTCCGAGAACCCCGCCGCCTCGTTCGCCGGGCAGGTCTGGACCAACAACGCCTGGATCGCGGCGCAGTGCGTGGCCTTCGGGATCGTCGGCGTCTACGTGCCGTACATCCTGCTGCAGAACGCGCAGAACCTCGGCACGTCGATCGCGGTGATGTTCCATGTGGGGGAGGGCGACACGTTCTTCCTGTACATCGCGCCGCACGGACAGCTCGAGCTGACGGCCGTGTTCGTCGCCGCGGCCGCGGGCCTGCGGATCTTCTGGGCCTGGATCGCTCCCGGCGCGCGCACCCGCGGCCAGGCGCTCGCCGAGGACGCGCGGAGCCTGTTCACGGTGGCGATCGGCCTGGTCTTCGTGCTGCTCGTCTCGGGCGTGATCGAGGGGTTCGTCACTCCGGCACCCTGGCCCTGGTGGCTCAAGATCGGGATCGGGGCGCTCGCCCTCGGCGCGTTCCTCTTCTACATGATCGTCGTCGGCGGGCGCGCGGTGCGGGCGGGGGAGACGGGCGACCTCGACCGGTTCGAGGCCGGGTCGCGGAGCATCGCGGCCGGCTGAGCCGAGCCGGACGAGCGCGGCCGTCGGAGCGGGGCCGTCGATCAGCGCTCCCGGGACCGACGACGGCCCCTCTCGCAGGTCAGAGCCGTCCGGCCGCCTTGAGCGCGAGGTAGCGGTCCGCGAGCGCCGGCGGGAGCGCGGAGGGGCTGCCGAGCACGACGTCCCCGCCGAGACGGCGGACGGCGGCCGAGAGCCGGTCGACGTCCGCGAGCGAGCGCTCCGCGGCGGCGGCGGAGTAGACCGCGGCCCGGTCGCTCCGGTCCTCCGCCATCCGCTGCAGCTCGGGGTCGAGCGCGCAGGCGACCACGACCGTGTGCACGCGGGTGAGCTGCGGGAGCACCGCGAGGAGCCCCTCCGCCGAGCCGACCGAGTCGAGCGCGGTGAGGAGGACCACCAGCGAGCGCTGGGAGGCCAGGGTGCGCACCTGCGCGGGGACCGCCGCCCAGTCGGTCTCGATGAGCTGGGGCTGCACGGGGGCGAGTGCGTCCACGACGCGGGTCAGCACCTCCGTGCCGGTCGCGCCGTGCACGCGGGCTCGCCGGGTGCGGTCGAACGCGAGCACGTCGACCCGGTCGCCGGCCGAGGCCGCGAGGGCCGCCAGGAGGAGTGACGCCTCGATCGCCGTGTCCAGGCGCGGCTCGTCCTCGATCCGGGCGGCGGACGTGCGGCCCGTGTCGAGCACGACGATCACGCGCCGGTCGCGCTCCGGGCGCCAGGTGCGGACGACCGGCTCCCGGCGCCGCGCGGTCGCCCGCCAGTCGAGCGAGCGGACGTCGTCGCCGCGGACGTACTCGCGCAGGCTGTCGAACTCCGTTCCCTGCCCGCGGATCATCACGCTGGTCCGCCCCTCCAGCTCGCGCAGCCGCGCCAGGCGCGAGGGCAGGTGGCGACGGGAGCGGAAGGCGGGCAGCACCCGGACGACGGCCGGCGCGGCCCGCGTCGCCTGGCGGCCGGCCAGGCCGAGCGGCCCGCGGGAGCGGATGGTGACGTGGAGTGCCCGGCGCTCGCCGCGGCGCAGCGGCTCCAGGACCGTGGTCACCGCGCGGCGCTCGCCCGGCGGCAGACGCAGGGGCGACCGGGTCTCGAGGGCGCCGGCCGAGGGCTCCCAGGCGTCGCGGAGGACCCCCGTGATCCTCCTGCGGCCGGTGCTCGTGACCAGGAGGGTCGCCTCGGCCCGCTCGCCGAGCCGCACCCGGTCCGGCACCCGCCGCTCGAGCACCACGGCCCGGGGCGAGCCCGCGACCGCGACGTCGATCCCGACGAGGACCGCCCAGGCCAGGAGCCAGAGGCCGAGCACGGCGAAGGCGACCTCGGGGCGGCCGCCCAGGAGGACGACCGGCACCAGGCCGACGAGGAGGACGAGGACGCTGCGTCCGGTGAGGTGCACGGCTCAGACCGGGACGCGGACCTGCTGCAGGATCCCGCCCAGGACGGCCTCGGTGCGGACGCCCTCGAGCTCCGCCTCCGGCTCCAGCTGGATGCGGTGGCGCAGCACGGGCAGGACCATCGCCTGCACGTGGTCGGGGGTGATCGAGCCGTAGCCGTTGAGCCAGGCCCAGGCGCGGGACGCCGCGAGCAGGGCGGTCGAGCCGCGGGGGCTGGTGCCGAGCTTGACGCTCGGGCTCTCGCGGGTGGCGCGGGCGAGGTCGACGATGTAGCCGAGGACGTCGGGACCGGCTCCGACGCGCCGGGCCGAGGCCTGGGCGGCGCGCAGACGGGCGGCGTCGAGCACGGGTCGCACGCCCGCGGCGTCGAGGTCGCGCGGGTCGAAGCCCGCGGCGTGGCGCGAGAGCACCTCCACCTCGACGTCGCGCGGCGGGATGTCGAGCACGAGCTTGAGCAGGAACCGGTCCAGCTGGGCCTCCGGAAGCACGTAGGTCCCCTCGTACTCGACCGGGTTCTGGGTGGCGGCGACGAGGAACGGGTCCGGCAGAGGCAGGGTGCGCCCGTCGACGCTGACCTGGCGCTCCTCCATCGCCTCGAGGAGCGCGGCCTGGGTCTTCGGCGGCGTGCGGTTGATCTCGTCCGCCAGCAGGAGGTTCGTGAAGACCGGGCCCTCGCGGAAGGCGAAGCCGGAGGTGGAGGCGTCGTAGACGAGGGAGCCGGTGATGTCGCCGGGCATCAGGTCCGGCGTGAACTGCACCCGGCGGGTGTCGAGGCCGAGCGAGACGGACAGGGCGCGCACGAGCAGCGTCTTCGCGACTCCGGGGACGCCTTCGAGCAGGACGTGGCCGCCCGCGAGGAGGGCGATCAGGAGCCCGGAGACGGCGCCGTCCTGGCCGACGACCGCGCGGCCGACCTCGGAGCGGACCCGGTCGAGCTCGGCGCGCAGGTCGTCGTCGGAGACCGGCGCTCCGTCGCGGGCGGAGGGGGTGGTGTCGCTCATCGGGAGGGGCCTTCCGGTCGTCGGGCGGTCGTCGGGGAGAGGGCGGCGCGGAGCGCGCTCTCGAAGCGGAGGAGCTCGTCGGAGGCGGCGACGAGGGCGGCGTCGTCGCCCGGCAGGTCGTCGACGAGCAGACGGCGCAGCGCGGCCTGATCGCGGCCGAGGCGCTCGGCGGCGACGGCGACGATCTCGTCGACCCCGGTCGCCGGAGCGAGTCCCAGGAGCGCGGCCGTCCGCCGGAGGGTGCCGATGCGCAGTGCGTCGAGGGCGCGGGGCCGCAGGGCTCCGCGCGCGTAGAGCCGCGCGCGGCCGCGGGCCGTCTCGCTCGCATGCACGACGACCGGCAGCGGCTCGACCGCGAGCGGGCCGAGCCGGCGGCCGCGCCAGACGGCGGAGGCGACGAACACGGCCACCAGCAGCAGGAGAGCCGGGGTCACCCAGCCGGGGGCGAGGTCGGCGGGTGCAGGGGTGGTGCTCGCCGAGTCGGCGGCTCCGGCGCGGTACCAGACCAGCCGGTCCTCACCGCCGAGCAGTCCGAGCGCGAGAGCGGCACGGCCGTCCTGGCCGATGGTGCCGTTGCGGAGGAGGTCGGCGTCGCCGATCGCGGTGACCTCGGCGCCCTGCGGGAACACGGTGCTCACGATCAGGAAGCCGTCGTCGCCCGAGGGGAAGCAGCCGACGGCGTCGCCGTCGTCGAGGATCCGGTACGTGCTCCCTCCGGCGGGGAGCGTCCCGGCGCGCTCGGCCGCCGGGAGCGGGCACTCGGCGCGGAAGGGGCCGTCGCCGGCCGGGGAGCCGGCGAAGCGGACGTCCGGCAGCAGGGCGTCGAGCGCGGCTCCTCCCGGGGTCACCAGGACGAGCGAGGCCGAGGCGCGAGCGAGCCGGCGGTACTGGGCCTCGTCGAGGGCCACGTCCGGGTCGTCGACGAGCAGTGTCGCGTCGGGGGAGGAGGCGGCGAGAGCGGAGTCCAGGTCGTCGGCGCGGACGACCTCGACGCCCTGATCGCGCAGCACCTGGGCGAGCGCGCGGGCGCCGTCCGGGGTCGCGCTGTCGACGTCGAGGTCCGGGGCGGCCACCCGGGTCCCGGTCGCGACGGTGAGCAGCAGAGTGCCGACCGCGACGATCACGAGGAGGAGCACCCACACCCGTCCGCGGCGCAGCAGTGCGCCGAGGGTCGGGCTGGAGACCGTGTCGGCGCTCACCGGGGCGCCGCCAGGGCGTCCAGGACCGGCGAGGCCGCGGCGAGCTCGCGGTCCAGAGCCGCGACGCGCTCGTACTCGGCCGCGCCGCAGGGCTGCCCGAGGTAGCGCCCGCGGTCGAAGTCGTCGGCCGTGCGGCGCAGCGCGGCGGCGGAGGAGGGGAAGGCCGCGGAAGCGCGCGACGCCAGGCCGAGCGCGGTCGTGCCGGGGGAGACCCGCAGGACGGTCCGCTCGTCGAGGGAGCGCACCAGGGCACGGAAGCGCTCGACGAGCGCCTCGTCCCAGTCCCCGCGGGCGGCCGCGGCCTCGGCGAGCGAGCGGAGGGTCGCGGCCGAGCGGGTGTCGTCGTCGGCGAGCACCGCTCCCGTGACGGTGCTGCGGCGACCGGCGCGCGGCCGTCCGGCGATGACGAGCGCGGCGACCACGAGCGCCACCAGCACCAGCACGCCGATCACGGCGGCGATCGGCACCGGCGGGCCGTCGCCCTGCAGCGTGAGGGAGGCGAACCAGTCGCGCACCGCCTGCACCACCCGGTCGAAGAGGGTCGGCTCGGCCGCCCGGTAGCGCGGGTCGGCGAGCTCCTCGAGGAGGAGTCGGCGCGCCTGCTCCGCGTCGGGCTCGAGAGGGGCCGCGGCGAGGATCACGGGCGCTCCGGCACGGGGAAGGGATCGGGGGAGGGGCGGCCCGCCGCGCGCTCCTCGACGTGGCGCATCAGCACCAGGTCGAAGCCCTCGCGGCGCATCCGTCGGTCGAGGTAGACGAGGCCCGTCACGGCCGACTGGAGCACGGTGCCGACGGCGCCGATCACGAAGCCCACGGCGACGGAGGCGATCGTCACCACGAGCGAGGTGACGAGCTGCGCGTCCGGGTCGGTCGGGGCGATCAGGGCGCCGGCGATCGGGATGAGCAGGCTGAACGGCGTGGCCACGATCTGGCCGGCGACCTGGATGATCACGGTCATCAGCGCGAGCGCGCCGAAGGTGCGCCAGAAGCCGCCCGCCACCAGCCGCCAGGAGCGCGCCACCGCACGGCGCAGCGGCAGCCGCTCGACGACGATCAGGCTCGGAACCAGGGCGAGCTTCGTCGACAGCCAGACCCCCAGCGCGAGGGCGACCAGGCCGGAGCCGACGAGTACCAGGATCCCGCCGACGATCGCGCTCGACGTCCCGTCCATCGCTCCGATGACGAACAGCGGCACGGCGAGCGCCACGGCGAGGAGCACCAGGAGGAGGTAGCCGACGCCCTGCAGGACCGTCCAGCCGATCAGCGCCCAGAAGCGGCCCCGCAGCCGGGCGAGCAGCTGTCGGAAGGTCGCCCGATCGCCGAGGACGCCGCGGGTGACCTCGAGCACGACCACGCCCTGCACGAGGGCACCGCTGGCGAGCGAGACGGCGAGGGGGATGAGGGCGGCCAGGACCACGACCGCGAGGGAGCCCGCGCCGACGGCGTCGCGGTCGGCGGACTCCGCCTGCGCGATGCGCCCGACGGCGAGCACCGCGATCAAGCCGTAGACCGCCAGGGCGAGCACCGACCCGAGGCCCTGCACCAGCAGGGCGACGCCCAGGGTCGTGCGGGGGCTGCGGCGGAGGACCTGGAACGGGGCGCCGAGCAGGGTGCCGAAGCCGAGCGGGCGCAGCGGCACGAGACCGGGCTTGGGCGGGGGAGTCCAGCCGGGCGCGGGGCGTCCGGGCGACCAGGGGCCGGCGCCGGCGGGCGACCAGGAGCCCCCGGCGGGACCGGTCGGTACGGGACCTGCGCTCGGCGGCGCGGGCGACCAGGCCGGGGCGACGGGAGCGGGCAGCGGCCTGCGCCGGTCGCCGTCCTGCGCCGGGACGGCCGCGTCGTCCGGACGCCCTGCGGGCGGGGGCCACTGAGCTGCGTCGGTCATCCCCTCCATGCTGTCACAGGCGTGCGGGCGGGGTCCTCCCCCGAGCGGACCCCCTTCGCCCGCAGAGCCCGCTCCCCGCCCGCGGGGAGGTGCGTCGGTTAGCCTGGGTCGGGTCACCGTGCGCGCCGTGGGCGGGCGCGACCCGAGACGAGGAAGAGCAGACCGATGAGCGCGCGCATTCTGGTGGTCGACGACGACGCCGCCCTGGCCGAGATGATCGGCATCGTCCTGCGCGCCGACGGGTACGACGTCTCCTTCTGCGCGGACGGCTCCGGCGCCCTCGAGGCCTTCCGGCGGGCCCGGCCGGACCTGGTCCTGCTCGACCTGATGCTGCCCGGGATCGACGGGATCGAGGTGTGCCGCGCGATCCGCGCCGAATCCGGCGTCCCCGTCATCATGCTGACGGCCAAGTCCGACACCTCCGACGTCGTGCAGGGCCTCGAGTCCGGCGCCGACGACTACATGGTCAAGCCGTTCGACCCCAAGGAGCTCGTCGCGCGGATCAGGACGCGCCTGCGTCCCGCCACCGCCGCCGCGAACGCGGTGCTGCAGGTCGGGGACCTGAGCCTCGACGTTGCCGGCCACGAGGTCCGCCGCGGCGAGACGCGCATCGGCCTGACCCCGCTCGAGTTCGACCTCCTCCTCGCCCTCGCCTCCAAGCCCCAGCAGGTCTTCACCCGCGAGATGCTGCTCGAGCAGGTCTGGGGCTACCACTACAAGGCCGACACCCGCCTCGTGAACGTGCACGTCCAGCGCCTGCGCGCCAAGGTCGAGAAGGACCCGGACGACCCCCGCATCGTGATGACCGTGCGCGGCGTCGGCTACCGCGCCGGCGCCGTCCTCCCGGCCTGACCGTGCGCCGCCTCGCCGCTCCCGACGTGCGCCGGTGGCCCCGCCGCGTGCTCGGGGTGTGGCGGACGTCGCTGCAGTTCCGCGCGGTCGCGATCACGGTCCTGCTCAGCGGCATCGCCATCGGCTCGACCGGCGTCTACCTCTCGTACAGCATCAGCGACAACCTGTTCCAGTCGCGGCTGACGCAGGTCACGGGCGACACGTCGCGCGCGACCCGGGCCGCGCAGGGCTACCTCGACGCCGCCACCGTCTCCACCCGCCAGGACATGGAGGAGGTGATGAGCTCGGTGCGCACCGCCGTCCGGGACGCCTCCTCCTCCGCGCTGATCGCCGTCGTGCGCTCGCCCGACCAGGAGGCGTCCTCGCTGGCGCCCCAGGACATCTACAACCGCGAGCTGCAGAACGGCGTGATCAGCGACGCGCTGCGCGAGCGGGTGCAGGCGGGCTCCGACGGGCAGTACTGGCAGTCGGTGACGCTCGACGCCTCCGGTCAGCAGCAGCCCGGCATCCTCGTCGGCTCGACCCTCGAGCTGCCGAGCTCGGCCGGGCGCTACGAGCTGTACATCGGCTACTCCCTCGCGGACGCGGAGCGCACGCTCCAGTTCGTGCAGCAGGTGCTCAACGTGGCGGGGATCCTGCTCATCCTGCTGATCGGAGCGGTCAGCTGGGTCGTCGTGCGGATCGTCGTCGCCCCGGTCCGGGTCGCGGCCGAGACGAGCCAGCGCCTCGCCGCCGGCGACTTCGACGTGCGGATCCCCGAGCGGGGCCAGGACGTGATCGCGACCCTCGCCCGGTCCTTCAACGGCATGGCCGACAGCCTGCAGGACCGGATCAGCGAGCTCGCGACGCTCAGCCAGGTCCAGCAGCGCTTCGTCTCGGACGTCTCGCACGAGCTCCGGACGCCGCTGACGACGATGAAGCTGGCCGGGGACGTGCTGTACGACCAGCGCGAGGACTTCGCCCCGGTCGCCGAGCGCACGGTCGAGCTGCTGCACAGCCAGATCGACCGCTTCGAGAGCCTCCTCGCCGACCTGCTCGAGATCTCCCGCCACGACGCGGGGTCGGCCGAGCTCGAGCTCGAGCCGGTCAACCTGGTGAAGCTGGCCGGCGACGAGATCGAGGCGATGCGGGGGATCGCGGAGGCGAACGGCTCCCGGCTCACTCTCTCCGCCCCGGGCGGCTACTTCGACGCCGACCTCGATCCGCGCCGCATCCGCCGGATCGTCCGCAATCTGCTGGGCAACGCGATCGAGCACGGCGATGGCCGCGAGGTCGTCGTCACCGTCGACAGCAACGCCAGCGCGGTCGCCCTCGCCGTGCGCGACTACGGGCACGGCATGAGCAGCGAGGAGGTGGTGCGCGTCTTCGACCGCTTCTGGCGCGCCGATCCGTCCCGCCGCCGCACGCTCGGCGGCACCGGCCTCGGCCTCTCCATCGCGCAGGAGGACACCGCCCTGCACCACGGCTGGCTGCAGGTCTGGTCCGTGCCCGATCGCGGCGCCTGCTTCCGCCTGACCGTGCCCCGGCACCGCGGCGAGCGGATCGAGGCCTCGCCGCTCCCGCTGCCCCCGGTCGACGCGGGCGAGCAGGCCTACAGCGGCCCGATCGTCCTCCCTCCGCTGCAGGCTCCTCCGGTCGGGGCCGCGGGGGTGCTCCCGTGAGGCGCGGCGTCCTCCGCGCCGCCGCGGCCGCCGCGCTGCTCGCGCTCGGGCTGGCCGGGTGCGCCGGCATCCCGCGGGACGGCGACGTCGGAGTCGGACGGCCCGACACCGCGCCGCAGGACCTCCAGTACGACTTCCTGCCGTCGGGACCCGCCGTCGGTGCGTCGCAGCGCGACATCCTGACCGGCTTCATCGACGCCGCGTCGAGCCCGCAGAACAACTACAAGATCGCCCGCGAGTTCCTCTCGACCGGAGCCGACTGGACGCCGGGCGAGCACGTCACGGTCGACGAGGGCCAGCGCTCCGCCTCGCCGCAGTCGGGATCCACGCTCTCGCTGACGATCACGCCCGTCGCCGAGGTCGACGCGACCGGCGTCTACACCGACGTCGCCACCACGGCCGGCCTGACCCTCGACTACGGCTTCGTCCAGGAGAACGGCGAGTGGCGCATCAGCGCGCCGCCGAGCGGCGTGGTGATCGACCGCACCACCTTCGAGCAGGTCTTCTCGACGCACGCGCTCTACTTCTTCGACCCCGGATACCAGTACCTCGTGCCAGACCTGCGCTGGTTCGCCTCGCGCGCCGACAGCTCCACCAGCACCACGATCGTCACGGAGCTGCTGCGCGGCCCCACGCCGTGGCTGCGGGACTCCGCCGCCGTCGTGTCGGCCTTCCCGACCGGCACGACGCTGGCGGCCGAGACCGTCCCGGTCGAGTCGCAGCGCGCCGTGGTGGACCTGAACCCTGCCGCGCTCGAGGCCGATCCGGCGCAGTGGCGGCTGATGGCCCTGCAGCTGAACCGGAGCCTCGCGAACGTCTCGAACGTCACCGGAGTCGCGCTCTCCGTCGAGCAGAACCCGATCGACGTCCCCTCCGAGGTCACCGGGCTGCCGACCTCGCCCCGCGTCGACACCCGGCCGCTCGTGCTGACCGACGACGCTTTCGGATTCCTCGGCTCCTCCGGGCTGGCCGGCCTCGGGATCTCGGATCGGATCGAGGCGCTGCAGCCGCGGGCCGCGGTCCTCGGCGAGCAGCGCGGGGCCGACTCGGACGCATCGGCCGCCGTGCTCACCGCCGCGGGCGTGAGCCTCGTGGAGCCCGACGGCGCCGACGTCCTCCTCGACGCGCGGTCGGGCCTCGTCGCGCCGACGATCGATCCGCTCGGGTACGTGTGGTCCGTGCCGTCGGCCTCGCCCGGGCAGCTGGTGGCGTACTCCGCGGACGGCTCGCGCTCGATGCAGGTCGCGACGGCCTGGAGCGAGGTCGAGTCGCTCGCCTCGATCGCCGTGTCGCGCGACGGCACCCGGATGCTGGCGCTCGCCCAGGACGGGCAGCAGGCGACGGTGCTGGTGGCCGGCATCACCCGCTCACGGGACGGCGACCCGGTGGCGGTCGGCGAGCCGGTCGTCCTCCGCTCGACTCTGGGGACCGCGGTCGCCGCGGCCTGGACGGACGAGCTCGATGTGGTGTCGGTCGTCCGCGGCTCGACGGGAGAGGACGCCGTCACGATGAACCTGCTCGGCGGAGGCGCCACGGCGCTCGGCACGACGACGGGCACGGTCCAGATCGCCGCGGGCAACACCTCGACCCAGATCCGCATCCTCGCCGAGGGCGGGGAGCTCCGGCAGCAGCGGGGCTCGGCCTGGCAGACGACCGCGACGGACATCCGGCTGCTCGCGGCGCAGACCGGCATGGGGTCCTGACCGGTCCTGTCGGCGGCGACGAGCCCTTCCGACGGCGGCGCGCTCCGGATGCTCCTCCCCAGGCGCGTCGGGCAGGCGGATCGTCCCGATCCGACGGATCCACCCCCCGCGCCGCGGCCCGGACGGCGAACGTGGAGGCATGCTCTCCGATCACCTGCTCGACGCCCTCGCCGTCCTCCTCCCGCTGGAGTGCCCCGCCTGCGGAGAGCCGACGAGCCGGGCGCCCTGTCCGGACTGCTCGGCCGACGCGGCCGCCTCGGCGTGCCTGCTGACCCGCGTCGCCGGGCCGCCGGACGATCCGCTCCTCGTCGTCACCGGTGCCCCGTACGAGGGCACGGTGCGCCGCCTCGTCGTCGCGCTGAAGGAGGAGGGCCGCACGGCCTGCCTCGCCCCGCTCGGCGCGCTGCTGCGTCCGGCCCTCGGCGCGGCGCTCGCCGGCAGCCCCGCGATCCTGGTCGTCCCGCCCGGCTCCTGGCTCGGCCGCGTGCGGCGGGGCGCCGATCCCGTCGCGCAGCTGGTCGCCGCGGCGGGAGGGCGGGCGGCGCGTCCTCTGCGGCGGTCGCGGATGGTCCGCGACCAGGTCGGGCTCGGCCGCGTCGAGCGGCGCGGCAACCTCGACGGGGCGTTCCGCGCCCGCCGTCCGCTCTCGTCGTGGCCGCCGGTGGTCCTCGTCGACGACGTGGTCACCTCCGGCGCGACCCTGCTCGAGCTCCGGCGCGCCGTGCGTGCGGCCGGCGGGACGGTCCGGGCCGCGGCGGCCCTGGCCGGCACCGCGCAACGAGGAGGGAACGTAGCAGCAGAATCCGGACGAACTCCCGGTGACGATCCGGTGGCCGGGGTCTACGGTGGGGGCACGGCGTGAACGGTCCGCCCCGGAGAAAGGCGGCACGCCGTACTCGACTGGGAGGTTGTCATGGACATCGACATCACAGGACGCAACATCGACATCACCGATCGCTTCCGCGCGTACGCGACGGAGAAGTCGGACAAGGTGGCGCACCTCGCCGATCGTGCTCTCGCACTCGAGATCAAGGCGAGCAGGCACGCCGAGGGCAAGGGCTCGGCCGGCGGCGACCGCGTTGAGCTGACGCTGATCGGCAAGGGGCCCGTGGTCCGGGCCGAGGCGAGCGGAGCCGACAAGTACGCGGCGTTCGACGTCGCCATCGGCCGGCTGCTCGAACGGGTGAGACGCGCCAAGGACCGGAAGAAGGTCCATCGGGGCCAGCATCGGCCGACCTCGCTCCGCGACGCGGCCGCCGACGACTTCAGCGTCGTCGCCATCCAGCCGGCCGACGCGGCGGTGCTGGAGCAGCTGAGCACGGGCGTCATCCCCGTGCAGGAGGCGCCGGAGCCGGTGGAGGACGAGGTCGAGGAGCCGTACTGCCCCGTCGTCATCCGCAAGAAGGTCTTCGCCTCCGTCTCGATGACCGTCGACGACGCCGTCGACTACATGGAGCTGGTCGGACACGACTTCTACCTCTTCATCGACTCCGACACGAACCGCCCGAGCGTGGTCTACCGCCGCAAGGGCTGGGACTACGGCGTCATCGGCCTCGGCGACGAGGCCGACGAGCTCGCCGAGCAGGCCGCCGGCTGAGATCCGACCCCGGGCCCCGGAGCATCCGCTCCGGGGCCTCCCCGTGCCCAGGCAGGGAGTCCGCCCAGGGCGGACGCGTCGCCCCGACCGCTCGCCGCCCGCCCCGGCTAGGCTGGTCGCGGTCCGCGCTTCGGCGCGCGACTCCTGTCTTCTACTTTTTTGGAGTACCCCGTGGCCTCTGTCCTCGAAAAGGTCCTTCGCGTCGGGGAGGGGCGGGTCATCCGCCGCCTCGAGAACTACGCGAAGGCCGTCAACGCCCTCGAAGAGGACTTCACGCACCTCAGCGACGAGGAGCTGAAGAACGAGACCGTCGAGCTGCGCGAGCGCTACTCGAACGGCGAGTCCCTCGACGACCTGCTGCCGGAGGCGTTCGCCGCCGTCCGCGAGGCCTCGCGCCGGACGCTCGGCCTCCGCCACTTCGACGTGCAGCTCATGGGCGGCGCCGCCCTGCACCTGGGCAACATCGCCGAGATGAAGACCGGAGAGGGCAAGACGCTCGTCGCGACCCTCCCGGCCTACCTCAACGCGATCGCCAGCCGCGGCGTGCACATCGTCACGGTCAACGACTTCCTCGCGTCGTACCAGTCCGAGCTGATGGGGCGCGTGTTCCGCGCCCTCGGCATGACGACCGGAGTGATCCTCTCGGGCCAGACCCCGGAGCAGCGCCGTGAGCAGTACTCGGCCGACATCACCTACGGCACGAACAACGAGTTCGGCTTCGACTACCTCCGCGACAACATGGCGTGGCAGGCGCAGGACATGGTCCAGCGCGGCCACTTCTACGCCATCGTCGACGAGGTCGACTCGATCCTCATCGACGAGGCACGCACGCCGCTGATCATCTCCGGTCCGGCCTCGGGCGAGGCGAACCGCTGGTTCGCGGAGTTCGCCAACCTCGCCAAGCGCCTCGACGAGGGCGAGGACTTCGAGGTCGACGAGAAGAAGCGCACCGTCGGCGTCCTCGAGCCAGGCATCGAGAAGGTCGAGGACTACCTCGGCATCGACAACCTCTACGAGTCGGCGAACACCCCGCTGATCTCGTTCCTCAACAACGCCATCAAGGCGCGCGCGCTGTTCAAGAAGGACAAGGACTACGTCGTGCTGAACGGCGAGGTCCTGATCGTCGACGAGCACACCGGCCGCATCCTGGCCGGACGCCGCTACAACGAGGGCATCCACCAGGCCATCGAGGCGAAGGAGGGCGTGCAGGTCAAGGCCGAGAACCAGACCCTGGCCACCGTCACGCTCCAGAACTACTTCCGCCTCTACGCGAAGCTCTCCGGCATGACCGGAACGGCCGAGACCGAGGCCGCCGAGTTCATGTCGACCTACAAGCTCGGCGTCGTCCCGATCCCGACGAACCGCAAGATGCAGCGGATCGACAACGCCGACCTCGTCTACAAGAACGAGCAGGTCAAGTTCGCCCAGGTCGTCGAGGACATCGCGGAGCGCCACGCGGCCGGGCAGCCGGTCCTCGTCGGCACGACCAGCGTCGAGAAGAGTGAGTACCTCTCGCGCCTGCTCGCCAAGAAGGGCGTGCGCCACGAGGTTCTGAACGCCAAGAACCACGCGCGGGAGGCGGCCATCGTCGCCCAGGCCGGCCGCCTCGGCGCCGTCACCGTCGCGACCAACATGGCCGGTCGAGGCACCGACATCATGCTCGGCGGCAACGCCGAGTTCCTCGCGGTCTCCGAGATGACGGCCAAGGGCCTGAACCCCTCCGAGACCCCGGAGGAGTACGAGGCAGCGTGGGACGAGGTCTTCGCCGCCGTCAAGGAGAAGGTGGGCGAGGAGGCCGAGAAGGTCCAGGCCGCCGGCGGCCTCTACGTGCTCGGCACCGAGCGCCACGAGTCGCGCCGCATCGACAACCAGCTCCGCGGACGCTCGGGCCGCCAGGGCGACCCGGGGGAGAGCCGCTTCTACCTCTCGCTCACCGACGACCTCATGCGCCTGTTCAACTCCGGCGCCGCCGAGGCGCTCATGGGCCGGGGCAACGTCCCGGACGACATCGCCATCGAGTCGAAGGTCGTCTCGCGCGCCATCCGCAGCGCCCAGTCGCAGGTCGAGGCCCGCAACGCCGAGATCCGCAAGAACGTCCTCAAGTACGACGACGTCCTCAACCGCCAGCGCGAGGCGATCTACTCGGACCGCCGCCACATCCTCGAGGGCGACGACCTGCACGAGCGCACCCAGAAGTTCCTCGTCGACGTGATCGACGAGATCCTCGAGGTGCACACCGGCGACGGCAACGGCGACGACTGGGACTTCGACGCCCTCTGGACCGAGCTGAAGACGCTGTACCCGATCAGCCTCACCATCGACGAGGTGGTGCAGGAGGCGGGCAGCCGCGGCCGCATCAACAAGGAGTTCATGCGCCGCGAGATCCTCTCGGACGCGCAGCTCGCCTACCAGCACCGCGAGGAGCAGCTGGGCTCTCCCGCCATGCGCGAGCTCGAGCGCCGCGTCGTGCTCTCGGTGATCGACCGCCGCTGGCGCGACCACCTCTACGAGATGGACTACCTCAAGGACGGCATCGGCCTGCGCGCGATGGCCCAGCGCGATCCGCTGGTCGAGTACCAGCGCGAGGGCTTCGCCCTGTTCCAGCAGATGATGGGGCAGATCCGCGAGGAGACCGTCGGCTTCCTCTTCAACCTCGAGGTCGAGGTGACCCAGAAGCAGGGCGAGGTCGCCGGAGTCGCGGCCAAGGGCCTCGCTCAGCCGGTCGCTCCGGCCGAGAAGCTCAGCTACTCGGCCCCGAGCGACACCGGCGGCGTCGAGGTCCGCGACCAGCGCGGACAGGTGCAGCAGGCGGCCACCGCGAAGGCCCGCGCCGAGGAGGCCCGCAGGGCGCTTCCCGAGGGCGAGGCGGAGGAGACTCCGACGACCGGCGCCTTCGGCCAGAAGCCGGGCGGCTCGGACGCCCCCGCCAACCGCGAGGAGCGGCGCGCGCAGTCCAAGCGCCGCTGAGTCCTCCCCGGACGACGCCGACGGCCCCGGTCCCGCAGCAGCGGGGTCCGGGGCCGTCGGCGTTCCTGCGGAGGCTCGGAGCCCGCCTCGCCCGCCGTGAGGACTCGCCGCGCGCGAGAGCCGAGACGAAGCCGCCGGCGAAGGTGTCGCCGAGGCCGATCGTCGTCGGCCGGTCCGTCTCGAGGACGAGCCCGGGGACGCAGCAGGCCTCGAGCGTCGACTCCACCGCTGCGCACACCGCTTGCGAGCCGGGCTGGGGAGGGAGTCCGCCGACGCGGTCGTAGTCGGCGGCGGTGAAGCCGTCCCCGAGGAGGTCGCGGAGCTCGGTCGCGCGGATCATCTCGTCACCGACGCCCCGCCGCCCCCGGAGCTCGAGGAGGCCCTGCGCGACAGGGGAGTGGAGATCGTGCTCCCGGCCGGTGCGGCCGCCCGGGAGCGCTGACCCGCTCCTCACAGCACGTTGATCGCGGTGGCACGCCAGCGCGCGTCCGTGCCTTCGAGCCGGATCGCGACGGCCCGGCTCCGTGCGCGGTGATGCACCAGCACGACTCCCTCGACGACACCGTCCCGCGGCTCCGTGACGATCACCCGTCCGACCGTGAACGGGACGCGCTGCGCCGTCCGCTTCCGCAGGCTGCGGGCGCGAGCCGCGAGCACGACCCGCTTCTGCAGGTGGTGGTAGACCTCGTCGCTCAGCCACCGCGCGATCTGGTCGATCTCGCGCGAGCCCTCGAGGATCTCGATCACGAGGTGCGTGAGCCGGGCGAGCAGGGGCTCCGGGTCGGGCAGCTCCGCGCGGGTCGCAGGCTGCGGGGCGAAGAACTCCGCGATGGTGAGCCGCTCCACGGCCGCCTCGGGGTCGAGGGGGAGGGTGCGGTAGTCGAAGGCGTGGAGGGGAAGGCTCATGCGGCGATCTCCTGGGGCAGGACGAGCTGTTCACGGGTCCGGGTCACCTCTCTGCTCGACGGGCGGGGCGCGCTGGGTCGGCACGCGAGGACGACCTCATCGAAGCAGTCGAGGGATGCTCATGGAGTGCAGAGGCGCAGACTGTGGATAATCGTCGGCCGGCCCGAGCTGTGGACAGCGAGCCCGGCGTGCACCGCCCGGCCGCGCCCTAGGCTTGTCGGGTGTCGACCCTCAGTGACCTCGTCCTCTCCCACGGCCGATCCGACGAAGCGGACGTCGAATGGCTGCACCTGCTCGTCGGCGACCTGCAGCTGCTCGCCGACCTGGCCTTCGCCGACATCGTGCTCTGGGTGCCCACGGCCGACGACAGCTTCGTCGCCGTCGCCCACGCGCGCCCCAGCAGCGCGGCGACGCTCTTCTACCGCGACTTCGTCGGGCAGAGGATCAAGTCGGAGTGGCGCGCCCAGGTCGTCGAGGCGTTCGAGACGGCGCGGATCGTCGACACCTCCGCCCCGGACTGGTTCGAGGAGACGCCCACCCGCGTGCGCGCGGTGCCCGTCCTGCGCCGCCTGGGAGCCTCCGACGGCGGGACGACGGACCGCCCCATCGCGGTCGTCACACGCCACACCAACCTCAGCGAGACGCGCACGCCGAGCCGGCAGGAGTTGACGTTCAACGACTGCGCCAACGACCTCTTCTCGATGATCGCCTCGGGCGACTTCCCCGATCTGGGCGCGCCGACCGGTCCTCGCCGCGGGGCGCCGCGCGCGTCCGACGGCCTGATCCGCCTGGACGTCGACGGCGTCACCACGTTCGCGAGCCCCAATGCACTCTCGGCGTTCAACCGCATCGGCTTCGCCGACGAGCTCGAGGGGGAGTCGCTCGCCGAGGTCACCACGAAGCTGATCGCGGGGAAGGTCGTCATCGACGAGTCGCTCCCGCTGGTCGTGACCGGCCGGGCGCCGTGGCGCACCGACATCGAGGCCCGCGGAGTGACGGTGTCGCTGCGCGCGATCCCGATCCGCGACCGCGGCGAGCGGGTCGGCGCCGTCGTCCTGTGCCGCGACGTGACGGAGCTGCGCCACCAGGAGCGGGAGCTCATCACCAAGGACGCGACGATCCGCGAGATCCACCACCGCGTGAAGAACAACCTGCAGACCGTGGCCTCGCTGCTGCGGATCCAGGCCAGGCGCACCCACTCCGACCTCGCCCGGGAGGCGCTCACGCAGGCGATGCGCCGCGTCGCCGCCATCGCGGTCGTGCACGACACGCTCTCGGAGGGGCTGAACCAGAACGTCGACTTCGACGCGGTCTTCGACCGGGTGCTGCTGCTGATCGCCGAGGTCGCCTCGACCCACAACACCACGGTGCACCCGAAGCTGACGGGGAGCTTCGGCAATCTGCCCAGCGAGTACGCGACTCCGCTCGCCCTCGCCCTGACCGAGCTGGTCACCAACGCCGTCGAGCACGGCCTGGCCGGACGGGAGGGCGACGTGGAGATCGTCGCCTCGCGCAGCGATGACGAGCTCACGGTGAAGGTGCGCGACACGGGCGTCGGGCTGCCGGAGGGCAAGGTCGGATCGGGCCTGGGCACGCAGATCGTGCGCACGCTCATCCAGGGCGAGCTCGGCGGCACCATCGACTGGCACACGCTGGTCGGGCGCGGCACCGAGGTCACCATCGAGGTGCCGCTGCGGTGGCTGGAGCGCGCCCGCTCCTGAGCCCGGAGACGACGCGACCCCCGCTGCCGAGAGGCGACGGGGGTCGGGGTCGTTCGTGCCGCCGAGCGGCTCGTGCGCCTAGGAGGCGCGTCGTGCGCGGGCGGCGCGGCGCTTCAGGGCTCGGCGCTCGTCCTCGCTGAGGCCGCCCCACACGCCCGAGTCCTGGCCGGTCTCGAGGGCGTACTGGAGGCAGACCTCGGTGACGGTGCAGCGTGCGCACACCGACTTCGCCTTCTCGATCTGGTCCACGGCCGGGCCGGTGTTGCCGACCGGGAAGAAAAGCTCGGGGTCTGCGGTGAGGCAAGCGGCCTTGTCGCGCCAGTCCATGCGGGTGCTCCTTGTGTGAAGGCGTGCGTGGAGGAACCACGCAGTGTTCGGGTGGGATGATCGATCCACGCCGACGATCCCGACCAGTACTCGACCTCCGCGCCCTCACCGGCGCACGCCACGAGGCCCCGTGCTGGAGCGCGGGGTGGATCGGGGTGGTGGACGGGAGAACGCTCGGTTCTTGCCGGTGCACTCGACGCGATGCGCGAGCACTGCGTCGGCCACCCGGCTCCAGTGCTGGTCATCCGGCTCGCCCCCTTGCCTGACGGCGCGGCGGGATCGGATGTTCACATCGGCGGAAACCCACGACCCTGTGAGCGGTGAAACGAACTGGACTAGCCTGTCACGGGGATGAGCCCGAATCAAGAGTCCTGGATGGGATGTGCCTGTGACCGCTGACGCGAACGGGTCCCGCGGACCCCGCCCGACCGCCTCCCGGCCGCTCGGTCTGGTGGTGCTGATCGCGGTCCTGGCCCTCGAGACGCTCGCCGTCGCCGGGGTCGCGGCGTGGCTCGTGCTCGAGCTGCTGACGACCCGGGCCGACACGGTCGGCGGAGGGATCGCCATCGTCGTCCTCGCGCTGATCGCCGTGTGCTGGGCCGCCGCGACGACGCTCGGCGCCGTGCGACGGCGCGGCTGGATGCGCGCGTCGGCGCTGACGATCCAGCTGGTGATGATGGCCGTGGCGCTCGGCGCCTTCCAGGGCCAGTACGCCGTGCCCGACATCGGCTGGGCGCTGCTGGCGCCGGCCGTGGTGGCCGTCGTCGCGCTGTTCCTCCCGAGCGTGGTCGCCGCCACTCGTCGCGATCCGGCCGTGTAGCCGGACGGCTGGCGCGCCGCCGCTCGCGGGTGCGACGCTGGAGGGACCCCCTCCTCGACACGGAAGCGACGCGCATGGACTCCACCCGACTCGGCTCCAGCGGCCTGCAGATCTCCTCGATCGTCCTCGGCTGCATGAGCTTCGGCGCTCCCGACCGCGGGGCCCACGGCTGGAGCATGGGCGAGGAGGAGTCGCGGACCTTCCTCCGGCGGGCGCTGGACCTGGGGATCACCACGTTCGACACGGCGGACGTCTACTCCGACGGCACGAGCGAGGAGTTCGTCGGCCGGGCGCTCGCGGACTTCGCGGTCCGCGAGGAGGTCGTGATCGCCACGAAGGTCCACGGGCGGATGCGCTCCGGCCCCAACGGCGGCGGCCTCTCGCGGCGGCACATCCTCAGCGCTATCGACGACAGCCTCCGGCGTCTCGGCACGGACTACGTCGACCTCTACCAGATCCACCGCTGGGACCCCGAGACGCCGATCGAGGAGACGATGGAGACGCTCCACGACGTCGTCCGCTCGGGCAGGGCGCGCTACATCGGCGCCTCGAGCATGTGGGCGTGGCAGTTCGCGAAGGCGCAGTACACCGCGGATCTGGGCGGCTGGACGCGGTTCGTCTCGATGCAGGACCAGTACAACCTGATCCAGCGCGAGGACGAGCGCGAGCTGCACCCCTTCTGCGTCGACCAGGGAGTCGGCGTGATCCCGTGGTCGCCGCTCGCCCGGGGACGGCTCACCCGCGACTGGGACGAGACCACGGCGCGCACCGAGACCGACGTCTTCGGCGGCACCCTCTACCGCCAGCAGGAGGAGGCCGACCGGCGGACCGTCGCGACCGTCGCACGCATCGCCGAGCAGCGCGGCGTGCCCCGTGCGCAGGTGGCGCTCGCCTGGGTCCGGCAGCAGGAGGCGGTCACTGCTCCGATCGTCGGAGCCACGAAGCTCCACCACCTCGACGACGCGGTCGCGTCGCTGGACGTGGAGCTGACCGCCGACGAGCTGGAGGCGCTGGGCGCCGACTACGCACCGCGCGCCAACGAGGGGTTCTGATCCGGCCGATGCGCCACCGCTGATCCGCCCGAGCGGTCTCCGCTATGTTTCCTCTCGAAGATGACGGAAGCTCGGATCGGGAGGCGGCATGGCGAGGAGTGCTGGGGATCCGTTGGGGGCGCGCTACCGCCTGCTCGAGCGGATCGGCTCGGGTGCCGCGGGCGAGGTGTGGCGCGTCGCCGACGCGCAGGGGCCGGACCGCGCGGCGAAGCTCCTCCGCGGTGAGCACGTGCACGACGCGGGCCTGGTCGAGCGGTTCGTCCGTGAGAGGTCGGTGCTCACCCGTCTGCGGCACCCGCACGTCGTGGAGGTGCTCGACCTCGTCGTGGAGGGGGAGACGCTCGGGATCGTGATGGAGCTCGTCGGCGGCGGATCGCTGCGGGAGCTGCTGCGGGACGAGGGCACCCTCCCGGCGGTCGATGCGCTGCCCGTGGTGGCCTCGATCCTCGACGCTCTCGCCGCCGCGCATGCGATCGGCACGGTCCACCGGGACGTGAAGCCCGACAACGTCCTGCTCGCGGAGGGTGCGGACGATGCGGGCTCCGCCGTCCGCGTCTCCGACTTCGGCATCGCTCACGTGGTCGCCGAGGGGCCGCGCGCGACGACGGGTGTCATCGGGACGCCGGAGTACCTCTCGCCCGAGATGCTCGCCACCGGAGCGGCCGGCCCGCCGAGCGACGTCTACTCGACGGGGATCCTGCTCTACGAGCTGCTGTGCGGCCGGACCCCGTTCGCGGGCCCCGGCGCCGACGTCGCGGTCGCCTACCGGCACGTCGCGATGCTCCCGCCGCCGCTGGATCTGCCGCCGCGGCTCGCGTCGCTCCTGGACCGGATGCTCGCGAAGGATCCGGCGTCGCGGCCGACGGCTGCGGAGGCGGCGGGGATCCTGCGTCGCCTCTCCCCGGCGCTGGCCGGGCTGGCGGCGCTGCCGCTCGCGGCGGGCGTGGCGGAGTTCGAGGAGGCCGAGCGCCCGGGCACGGTCCTCCGTGGGATGGCGGTGGAGATGTCGTCGGAGCCGGTGGAGGAGGGGCCTGCTCCCGAGCTCGGCCCGTCGTCGCAGGCGACCGTGCTCCGCCCGGTGCCGCGCCGCGAGCTGCGCCTGGCGGAACGGCCGTTCGAGGCTCCAGCTCCGCGGAGGCGCGGCGGACGTCTGCGGATGATCCTCGCCGCCGTCGGCGCCGGCGTCCTGCTCATCGGGGCGGTGCTCCTCGCCGTCCAGCCGCGCGGCGGCGGAGCACCGGTCTCGGCGCCGGATGCCGACCCGTCGGCCCGGCAGCAGGACCGGCCGCTGCCGACGGGCCTCGGAGTGACGCGATCGGCCACCTGGGACGCGGAGCGACGGGCCGTGGTCGTCGAGATCTCCTACTCCGCCCAGAGCGCGCCCCTCTCGGGGTCCTTCCTCGAGGTGCTGCCGGGCCCGGACGCGGCGGCGGCGTGCCCCGCGGCCAGCTGGTCCGGAGTGACGGCGGTGCGCAACCGGCCGAGCGTCACCGGAGTCGGGGTCGGCTGCGGTTGGAGCCTGACGGACCTGCACGTCCCGGCGCAGGGGATCGTCGACGTCACGGCGACCGTGCCGATCGCGGTGGCCGAGCAGAGCGCCCTGGACGGGTGGCTGGCGGCGGCAGCGTCTGCGACGGCACAGGCCGTGGCCGACCCTGCGGTCACCGGGACGGCGTATCCCGTGCAGCGGCTGCGGGATGTGCGGATCGAGACTCCCGCGCGGACGGTCGGCCGGACCCCGCTGCCGGTGACGCTGGTGCCGGTCTGGCCGAGCGGGGCCGACCCCGTGAACCCCCTGCTCGCGACGCCGTCGTCCGCGCCGGCGAGCAGCATGCTCGAGGCGATCGCGGGCGGAGTGGAGGGCGTTCGCTTCAGCGACGGCTGCAGCGGCGCGGTCGCCGTGTCGTCCGACGGGCTGACGGTGACCGCCCTCACGGTGATTCCGTCCTGCGAGCTGCGCGCCCGAGTGGGCGCGTTCTCGGACCTCTCGAGCAGTCCCTTCGCGATCACCACTCGCGAGTGAGTCGACCTCCCGCGCCAGTGTCGAGCCGTCGACGCCACGCGAGCCGTCTGTGCTGTCTTGCCTTCTACCATGACGAGACATCTTCATGAAACGACGGTGGAGTGGGGAGCGGGCGGGACGGTCCCGTCCGCAGGGGTAGAAAGGTGTGATCCATGTCACGTGTTCTCTCGACCGACGAGGCGAAGTCCGCGATCCAGCAGATCCAGTCGATCGTCAACGGCGGCCTCGCCGATCAGATCAGCCGGCTCGACGCACAGGGGCGGACACTGTCCGATCCGAACGTCTGGGACGGTCCGCTGGCCTCGCAGTTCCGCTCGTCGACCTGGCCGGAGACGAAGTCGGCCCTCGAGAAGGCCAAGCAGGAGCTCGAGGAGCTGCGCAGCCAGTTGGCGACGATCTCGCAGAACATCTTCGCCGCCGGCGGAGGGAGCTGACCGGCCGTCCCGCCCCTGCGTGCTCCGGCGAGCGGGGGCGGGACGTGCTCGTCGTCTCCGCGCTCCTTCCTCTGCGCACCTCCATCGGTGCGTCTCGGAGTGATCGGAGCGCTCTCGAGGAGGACGCGCCGATCGACTCGGTGGCGGAGGCGCGATCACCCGCCCGAGGGCGCTGATCAGCCGCCGTCCGCCGGCGTCGGCGAGACCGACTGCACGAAGTGGATCTCGCCGTCGAGGCTGACGAAGCCCCGGCCCACCGTGGGCGGGACGGGGAAGCGCCGCGGGATCTGCGCGCCGAGGAGAGTGCCGTCGTTGTCGACGTCGGGCTGGAGCAGCAGCACGGAGCGGGAGGCCGCCGCCTTCTTCGTCCAGTTCCCGAAATGGCTGCGGAGCTCGCTCGACCGGCCGGCCAGCACGACGCAGAGTCCCGGGCGACCCGACGAGACCAGCCTCATCAGCGCCTGGTCGGTGTCGTCCCAGCGCTCGGCGTCGTCGAGGAGGAGCAGCACGGGGCCCTCCTCCGTCGACAGCGACGCGAGGAGGGTGCGGAGCTCCTCCGCGCCCACGGCGAGTCGGTCGAGGTCCGCGCCCCTCAGCGGGGAGCGTCGATCGCACACTCCCCAGACGGCGACCGAGCCGGCGGCCCGCGCCGCCTCGGCCAGGGCGAGCAGCACGGTCGACTTGCCCGATCGGACGGGTCCGGCGATGACGACGTGCTCGCCCTCGAAGACCTGGAACGCCAGCGGGGCGAGGTCCGACTCGCCGAGGCCGATCGGGAGCAGCCACGGCTCGCGATCGAAGCAGGCCTCGATCCCGAGTGCGCTCACGGCGACCCTGTCGGGAAGCGTGCCGACCGTGCTCGTCCTGCCGCGCGCATCCGGCCAGGCGGCCGCGAGCTCGGCGATCGCGTCGTCGAGACCGGCCCTCGGAGTCGCGACCTGCGTCTGCAGGAGCGACGAGGTGAGAACGCAGCGCCCCGGCACCGCTGCCGGCGCCTGCACCGGCTTCACCCCGGCGGCGGCGTAGTCCTGCGGGTCGGCGAGGCGGAACAGCCACTTCTGCGTCGTGACCTCCTCCATCACCGAGGGGATAGCCCTCGCCCGGGTGCTCGTCACCGCGAAGTGCAGGCCGAGCTCCGGTCCGTCGGCGTAGGCGCGGGTGAACGCCTCCATCAGAGCCAGGCCCTCCCAGTCCTGGAACTCGTCCTTCAGAGTGGCGAGACCGTCGACGAGCACCAACGCACGACGGTGGCCCCCGGGCGATGCTCGGCGCCGGCGCACCTCGTCGCGCAGGTGACGGAGGAACCGGGTCTGCTTCTCGTGGGATCCGCCACCTGCTCCGGCGTAGGAGACGGTGTGCGGGAGTCGCGCGAGCGGGGCGGAGTCGCGGGAACCGGCATCGAGGACGTAGAGGTCGAGCTCGTCCGGAGGGAAGTGGCGGGCGGCCGTCAGTGCGATCGACGCGAGCGCCGTGCTGGTGCCGCTGCCGGGGATGCCGATGAGGAGCAGGTTCCCCTCGCCCAGATCCCAGCCGGCCGGCGTCCGGCGCTGCCGGTCGGGGTCGTCCGAGAGTGCGACGTAGAGGACGTCGCCGACGACGCGACCGAGGTCGGACTCCTCCGCGCCGAACCCGCTGAGGGCCACGATGTCCTCGAGCGGCTCCGGCCAGATCGGGCGGGGAGGGCCGAAGCCCGAAGCGGCGTCCGCCTCGACCACCGCGTCGATCAGGAGGTCGAGATCGGTCGGGGCCGTCTCGTCGGCGGCGACCGGGGAGGGGCCCTCGACGGGGACGCCCGTGGGTCCGACCGGGCGGACCTCGATCGCCTCGACGGCCGCCGCCTCCGCGCGACCGGTGACCAGCGCCGTCTGGACGGGCGAGATGTCGTTCTGGCCACGCTTCACGTACGCCCGGCCGGTCTGAGAGCGGGAGATCCCGGCCGCGCTCGCGACTCCGATCACGTCGGCGGAGTCGTCCCGGCTCTGCACCCGGAGGGCGACGCGGAGGTTGGTGTTGGCGAGGATGTCGTCGTTCACCACTCCGGCCGGACGCTGGGTGGCGAGGATCATGTGCACGCCGAGCGTCCGGCCGACCGCGGCGACGCTCACGAGGGCCGTCAGGACGTCGGGATGCTCCTTCGCGAGAACGGCGAACTCGTCGACGACGAGCAGGAGCCGCGGCATCGGCTCCGGCGGCGAGGTGGCCCAGTACGCGTCGAGGTCGTCGACACCCTCGCCGGCGGCGGCGAAGAGCCGCTGACGACGCCGCATCTCGGCCTCGAGCGAGCGCAGCGCGCGGTCGGCGAGCTGGGCGTCGAGATTGCTGATGGTGCCGATCGTGTGCGGGAGCCGCTCGCAGGACGCGAACGCTGCACCCCCCTTGAAGTCGATGAGCACGAAGGTGAGGCGCGTCGGATCGTTCCAGGCCGCGAGGCCGGCCACGAAGGAGCGCAGGAACTCGCTCTTGCCCGAGCCCGTGGTGCCGCCGACCAGGCCGTGCGGGCCGTCGGCGACGAGATCGAGCACGAGCGGACCGTGCTCGGACGAGCCGACGGGCGCGCGCACGCCCCGGGCGCTCGACCACCACCCCCGGACGTCCGCGGCGGTCGGACGATCGGCGCCCAGGAGCGGCGGCAGCCGCACGAGCGCGGCGAGGGCCGCCCCCGCGGTGACGAGCTCCGGGTCCTCGAAGCGCGCCAGGTCGCGCGCACAGCGCTCGGCCGTGGAGGAGGCGAGACCGGCGAGCACCACGTCCTCGACGGTGATCCGCTCGTCGGGCCGGGAGAGGAGCGCCGAGGCGTCCGCTCCGACTCGGACGACGACCGTGCAGGAGGCGGGGAGCTGCTCCTCCGACGCCGCGAGGACGAGGCCGGAGATCCGGGTCGCCGCCTCGCGCTCGCCGCGGCCGAGTCCGAGGAGTTCGCGCGCCGGAGCGGCGCGTCCCTCGGTCAGCACGTCGGAGTCGAGCACCAGGAGCACGCGCGGCGAGTCCTCGTCGCGGAGGGCGCGGAGGAGCTCGGAGCTGCGGTCGCGCCGGTCGGAGAGGCGGCGTCCGCCCCCGGGCAGACGCGTGTGGGGTAGCCAGGAGGCCCAGCTCCAGTCGGAGTCGCGTCGCCGGTCGCAGAACACCCCGATCGCCAGGTCGGCCGGACCGCAGTGGACCGCCGCCTGGCAGAGCAGGCTCCTCGCCAGAGCGAGGCCGCCCTCGCGGTCGCCGACGATCCCGACGACGCCCGAGTCCGCGAGATCGATGGACACCGGCGCGCTCGGGACGACGCTCACCGCGAGGATCGCGCGCACCTCCTCCTCGAGCCGCGGCACTCCGCGCTGATCGAGCGGGGGAGACCACGGGACGTCGCCGACGCCGATGTGCAGGCGGAGCACATCGGCGGAGGTCGCGCGCCGCTGCCACAGCGACGTGGCGGGCAGCGCCGCCCGGCGGATCGTCGTCGCCGGGTCGGGCGCGTCCTCCTCGAGGCGGGCCCGTTCGACACGCGCGGAACGGGCGATGGCGTCGCGGAGCGTCTGCAGCGCCTCGCCGTAGCGCTGCTCCTCGGACCGGGTCGCTCGGGCGTGCCGGTGCCGCTGCTCGAACCACATGCCCACCCCGGCCACGGGGCTGAGCGCGGCGAAGAGGGCGTAGCGCGCATCGCCCATGATGAGGACCATCGCGAAGGCGAGGACGAGCGGCGCGGCGACGGTGATCACGCTGAAGGTCGTGGCGGAGGCGATCTCGAGGCGGGCCGGCGGGACGACCGCCTCGCCGACCGCCGGACGTCCCGGTCGCGGCGGCCGGTTGAAGGGCACGGTCGCCGTCGCGGTGACGTTGTCCGTGCTCCCCGGCTCGGGCGCGAGGAGCTCGGGAGGCGCGGGGCGCAGGCGGAGAGCCGCCCCACCGGCGATCACGACCGCGGCGTCGGAGACGAGGACCCCGTCCCCGGTCGCGGAGACGCCGTCGACCAGAGTGCCGTTGGTGCTGTCGGCGTCGCGCACCCGCAGGCCGTCGCCCTCGCGGGTCACCGAGAAGTGCTCCCAGGAGGCGCTCGCCGTGTCGAGGACGACGTCGGCGTGCGGGGAGCGGCCCACGATCAGCGCACGGCCCCGCGGGATCTCGACCACGGCTCCCGCGCCGAGACCGCCCGACAGCACGGCCGTCCACCCGCGGGCCGCGGCAGGTCGGGGCAGGGGGGAGCGGGCGATCCGCGTTCCCTCGAGCAGCAGCAGATCGGCCAGCCGGGTCTCCACAGGATGCAGGGCGGTGTCGACGGCGAGGGCCGTCCCGGGCGGGAGGCGGTGCCCAGTGGCGGTGGCGATCAGCTCGCCGAGTGTCGCGGAGTCGCGGTGGCGGCCGAGGTCGATGTCGGAGCGGGTGCCGTCGAGATCGAGGAGGAGTCGCACCGGGGGCTCACGGTCGGGGCTGTCCGGCGAACCAGAGCAGCGGCGGGTCGGCGGGCCGCAGGCCGAGACGCTGCGGCGAGGAGTGGAGGGGGAGTGCCGGGGCGTCCAGAGCGTGCGCGGCGCCGAAGTCGAGCGGCGGACCGGCGAGCCCGTCCGCCGCTCCGATCGTGCATCCCCGGAGTGCGGCGGCGACCGCCGAGGGTGCCCTGCTGCCTGCGACGGCCGCGGCTCGCACGAGCGCCACGACGGCGTCGTGGCTGGGGGCGTCCGCGACCGCGGCGAGATCGCGGAACGCGCGGTCGCCGAGGAGGGTCGCCCGCGCGGCATCGTCGGCGGTCATCCGTACGGCCCCCAGAAACGCGGAGGCCGCGCGTCCGCGCTCGTCGCCGCGGAGGGCGACCGCGTCGCCGGAATCCGTGCCGATCGTCGTCAGATCTCCCGAGAGGGTGCCTCCGGCCGCGGCCAGGGCGGGAGCGAAGGCGGGGCTCAGCGCGTCGGGCGTGAGCAGGATCGGGACGGACGCCCCCGCCGCCTGCAGAGCGGCGACCGCCGTCGCCTGCGCCGCGGCGGGGCCGGACACGACGACGCGCTCGACCGCCAGCTCGCCCTCGAGGTGCGGGCGGGCGGCGGTGATGATCACGTCCGCGGTGGCGCCGGGATCGGCCGTCACCGTCGCGGCGGGCGAGAGACCGGTCGGGGTGCCTCCACCGGTGTCGACGAGGAGTACCCGGGCGCCTCCGCCGGCCTCCTCCACGAGTGCCGCGTCGGCCGAGGCGGTGTCGGGTCCGAGGGACCAGACGCCGTCGCCGGGCAGGGCGGGGCCGCCTCCGTACGGGAGGACGGCCGCTGTCCCCGCGGCCCGAGCGGCGTCCACGGCCGCAGCGGTGTGGGTGCCGTGGGTCGCGAGGACGAGGCCGGACACGCCCTGCCCCGTCAGCTCCTCGACGGCGGCGCGGGCACCCTCGGGCGTCCCGTGGTCGTCGACGGCGACGAGACCGATCTCGCAGCCGCCCATCGCTGACCGGTGCGCGGCGACGACGGCGCCGTTCGCCGCGTCCTTCCATTCCGCGCCCTCGCCCGGAGCCGAGCTGAGCGAGACCACCACCCCGAGCGTCATCCGCTCGGGCACCCGGGCGCACGAGAAGCCGACAGGCAGAGCGGCGACCTCCGTCATCGGAGCCGACTGCGGGGGCAGGAAGGAGACGAGGGCACCGCTGACGCCGAGGAGGGCGACGGCGCCGCCGACCAGCATCGTGGTCCGTCGGGCGGTGCGGGGGTGCTGCGCCGCGCGCCTGCCCAGGCGGGTCATCGCTCGTCCCCGATCCGGAAGGAGTAGACCGTCCGGGTCCGCGTGCCCTCGGGCAGGTCGAGGTGGAACGCGGGAAGCTCATCCCCGGCGCGGAGGGAGGCCCGCTCCTGGGCCTGCGCCAGCAGGATGCCCGAGACGTCCTCGGACCGCACCGCGGCGTAGCCCCGTGCGCTCTGCGAGGCGAGGGCGAGCTGCACGTCGGCGGTGCCGACCTTCGCGGCACTCGTGGTCATCGATCCGAGCAGGCCGGAGCCGCCGACCGTCCGGTCGCCGAGGTCCAGGAGCATTTTGTGCAGATCGGCTGCGAGGAGCGCGGCGGCCGCGTCGGTGTCGCGGGTCGAGGCGTCGATCGTCGTCGCGATGCCGGCCAGGGAGGCGCGCGTCCGCTCGGAGACGGCCCCGCCGATCCGGGCCTCCGCGGTGCGGAGAGCCCGGTGCCCGGCGTCCACCGTCGCCGCACCGTCGGAGCGGATGCCGGAGGAGGCCGTGCGCAGACTCGAGACCGACCGGTCGAACATCGCGACGACCGCGTCGGCGTCGGCGCCGGAGCGCGTCGAGATCCGCCGCACCTGCTCGTCGAGGAGTGCGGTGACCGCGGATGCGGCGGCCGTGTCCGCCTCGGCGAACGCCTTCTGGATCGCCGGTGCGAGAGCGTCCTGCTGGGCACCGAGAGCGTCGATGCGGGTGCCGAGTGCGTCGCGCTGAGCGGTCAGCGCGTCGACGCCGGTGCGGAGGGAGGCGAGCAGGCCGGTGAGGCGCGTGTCGTCCGAGCCGGCCGTCGCGCCGGCCTCGGCCACGCCTCCGCGGACCGTGGCGAGCGCGGCGCGCAGGGCGGCGAGGTCGGCACTAGCGCCGGTGCTGCCGACGGTGGAGGCGACGGCGGTCCACGCGTGGACCTGGTCGCTCAGCCGGTCGGCCAGGGGGGCCGGATAGCCGTCGGGAGCGTCGAGGCGGCCCGCGCCGGAGCAGGGCGTCGCGGTCAGGTAGGCGCGGAGCTGCTCGACGGAGCCCCGCGTCACCTCCACGGGTGCGCGCGTCGGACGCCCGGTCGGCGTGGGTGCGGCAGCAGGGGACTGTGTCGCCGGCGACAGCTCGCAGAGCCGGTCGGCCAGCTCCTGGTTCTGCGCCGACAGCGACCCCGCACTGGTCGGCGTGCCGAGCTCGTCCAGGGCCGTCGTGGCGGCGGCGCCGACCGAGGCGACCGTCGTCTCCAGGCCCGCGGTGTCCGCGTCGAGCCCGTCCAGCGTCGCCGACAGGGCGGCGAGCGCTTGGGTGACGGATCCCTCCGGGTCGGCCAGGGTGTCCACCGAGGCCGACGCGGCGTCCACCCTGCTCGCGAGGGCGGCGAACCCGGCCTGCACGCCGTCCATCAGCTCCGGCTGCAGGGAGTCGACGAGGTCCTGCCCGCGATCGAGCATCCCGAGCAGCACGGTGTCGACGGCGGCTCCGGAGGCGGCGAGGGAGCAGGTGGTCGAGGGTGCCGTGCAGGTCTCGGCGGAGGGCTGTGCCGGCCCCGCGGCAGCACGGACAGCCGCGACGACCTCGTCGCGGCAGGACTCGGCCGCCGTCCCGTACGCGTCGAGCTCGGCCGTGAGCCGCAGCAGCTCGGAGTGAATCGAGCCGGAGCGGCCGCCGTCGACGGCGACTCCGCATCCGCTGCCCGAGACCGTCGGCGGCGGCACCGCGGCCGATGTGTCGCCCAGCAGGGTGTCCACCGCGTCGATCGCCTCGGACAGCTGCGCCAGCAGGCCGGACTCGGTGCCCGAGACCGTCGACGACAGCTGCGCCCGGAGCGCGCCGAGCTGCCCGGAGAGGCTCTGCATCGAGGCCGCCGTCGAGGCGGCGCCGGCCCGCAGCTCCTCGGCCGTGCGGACACCGAGAGTCTCGGAGGTCGCGTCGAGCGAGGCCCGCACCTCGGCGACGGTGGTGCCGGCCTGGGTCAGCAGGTCGTCCACCGCGGTGACGACCTCGATCGTGCGGCGCTCGAGGGCGAGCGGCGAGGCGTCGGAGGAGTCGAACGCGGCGCCCAGCGCCCCCTCGGTGGTCGGGTCGGTGCTCAGGCCGGGCTGGACCGCCAGGTCGAAGGCGGGGACGGCGAAGTCGGCGACGTCGGCGACGAGGGTCAGCGTCGCCGTCGCGCCACCGGCCGGGGGAGCGAGGAGAGCGGCCCACTGCACGACGGCGTCTCCGTGCTCGTCACGGCTGAGCACGCCGTTGGTGACGGCACCCGACTCGCTCTCGGTGACGACGCGACTCGGCGGGACGCCCGGCAGGACCGCGGAGGCTGCGATCGTCAGCGGAGCGCCGACGAGTGCACTGCGGCGGGCTGCACGACCGGCCGCGTCGAACGCGACCTCCTCGGGCCGGACCGTCAGGTTCTCCACCGCGAGCGAGATCTCGATCCGACCCGAGCGCCCGGCGAGGTCGGCCGGATCGGTGCCCGAGGCGTCGGCGGTGCGCCACGAGGGCCGGACACGGACCGGCAGGTCGGCGGCGACCTCGGGGGGATCGTAGACGGTGGTGGTCGCCGAGGTGTCGGACGGGTCGTCGCCGACGGCGAGGGCCGTCCCCTCGATCGCACGGACACCCCCGTCGGTCGAGACGGCGACGGACACCGCCTGCAGCACCCTGGCGGCGGTGAGCGCCGGCTCCGGTGGCGTGCAGCCCGCCAGTACAGCGGCCACGACCGCGATCGCCGCTCCGGCCGTCGTCCTGCGAGCATTCGAGCGCACCCTGACCACCCCTCGTCCCGACGGGGCACCGGGCGGTGCCGCTCACGTCGACATGAGAGATGCTCGCAGATGAGCGGTACTCCTCGAGCCGCTGGCGCGCGATGACCCGCACAGCGCGCCCCGGGGTCAGACGAGCTTCAGCTTCTTGCGGAGCGCCTGCACGTGCCCGGTCGCCCGGACGCCGTACTGCGCGAACTCGAGCGCTCCCTCGGCTCCGACGACGAACGTCGAGCGCAGCACGCCGACGACGGTCTTGCCGTAGAGGCTCTTCTCGCCCCACACCGCGTACGCGCGGTGCACGGTCATGTCGGGGTCGCTCAGCAGCGGGTACGCGATGCCCTGGGCGTCGGCCCAGCGGCGCAGCGCCTCCGGAGCGTCCCGCGAGATCCCGAGGACCTCGTAGCCGGAGTCGCGGAGGGACGCCGCGTTGTCGCGGAAATCGCAGGCCTCCGTGGTGCAGCCGGGGGTGTCGGCCTCGGGGTAGAAGAACAGGATGACGCGCCGTCCGCGGTAGTCCGCGAGCGAGACGGGCTCGCCGTCCTGGTTCGGCAGCGTGAACTCCGGAGCGGAGTCGCCCGCGGCGAGGCGCGCCTCGGCGGGGAGGGGGGAGAGGTCGGTCATCGTCTGCTTCCGTCGGTCGTGGCGAAGGTGGTCAGGAGGCGCTGGAGCGAGTCGAGGCGCTCCGGTCCGCTGGCGCCCAGCAGTCCGCCCTCGACCGCCTCGATGATGGCGCAGTCGGGGGAGTCGGGCAGGTGCGTGCAGCCGCGCGGGCAGTCCCGGGCGATCACGGCGAGGGTCGTGAACGCACCGAGGATGTTGTCGGTGTTCACGTGGCCGAGTCCGAACGAGCGGACGCCGGGGGTGTCGATGACCCAGCCGTGCCGGTCGCCGCGCTCCACGCGGAGCGAGACGGTGGAGGACGAGGTGTGCCGACCGCGGCCCGTCACGGTGTTCACGCGCCCGATGGCCCGGTGCGCGTCCGGGACGAGCTTGTTCACGAGGGTGGACTTGCCGACTCCGGAGTGCCCGACGACCACGGTCTCGTGGCCGAGGAGGGCGTCGGCGATCTCGTCGACCGGCGGCTCGTCCTGGCTCGAGAGGAACACGCGGAGGTCGAGCCCCTCGAAGTTGCGGAGGAACGGGGCCGGGTCCGCGAGGTCGGTCTTGGTGATGCAGAGCATCGGAGTGATCCCGGCGTCGAAGGCGGCGACCAGGTAGCGGTCGACCAGCCGGGTCCGGGGCTCGGGGTCGGCGGCGGCCACCACGCAGAGCATCTGGTCGGCGTTGGCGACGATCACGCGCTCGATCGCGTCGGTGTCGTCGGCGCTGCGGCGGAGGAGGGTCGACCGCTCGCGGATGCGGACGATGCGGGCGAGCGTCCCCTCGTCGCCGCTGGAGTCCCCGACCACGTCGACGCGGTCGCCGGCCACGATCGCCTGGCGCCGCAGCTCGCGGGCCCGGGCCGCCGTGAACTCGTGCTCCTCGGGCGTCCCGTCGCCGATCATCACCGTGTAGCGACCCCGGTCGACGCCGAGCACCATCGCGATCTCGGCGTCCTCGTAGGCGGGCCTGTTCTTGGTCCGGGGCTTCGTGCCCTTCGGGTTCGGGCGCACCCGCGCGTCCGACTCGTCGTACCCGTCGAAGTCGTCGAGAGCACCGTCGGCGTCGAGGCCGCTGTCCGTCCACCACGACACGGGTCAGACCGATCCGGCGAGGGTCGTCCACAGCTCCGGGAACTGCGGGAGGGTCTTCGCTGTCGTCGCGACGTCCTCGATCACCACTCCGGGGACCACGAGGCCGATCAGAGCGCCGGCGTGGGCCATGCGGTGGTCGGAGTAGGTGCGCCAGCGGCCGCCGTGGAGCTCGGCCGGCTCGATGCGCAGACCGTCCTCGAGCTCCGTGACCCGGCCGCCGAGGCCGGTGATCTCGGCGGCGAGGGCGGCGAGGCGGTCCGTCTCGTGGTGGCGGATGTGGCCGATCCCGGTCAGGGTGCTGGGAGTGGAGGCCAGCGCGGCGAGGGCGGCGAGGGCGGGGGCGAGCTCGCCTCCCTCCGACAGGTCGAGGTCCACGCCCAGGATCTCGTCGCCGCCGGTGACCACGAGGTCCTCGCCGTCGCGCTCGACGCGGGCGCCGAACAGCGGCAGGATCCGCTCGAGGTGCGCCCCGACCTGCGTGGTGACGGCCGGCCAATGGCGAAGCCGGACGCGGCCGCCCGTGACGAGGGCCGCAGCGAGGAACGGCGCGGCGTTCGAGAGGTCGGGCTCGATCAGCACGTCAACGCCGGCGATGGGCTGCGGCGCGACGGTCCACTCGCCGTCGGCGGGCGTGCCGACCTCGACGCCCCGTGCCGCTAGTGCGGCGACGGTCATGTCGATGTGGGGCCGGGAGGGGACGGCGCTGCCCTCGTGGCGCAGGTGCAGTCCCTCCTCGAAGCGGGCGCCGGCCAGCAGGAGCGCCGAGACGAACTGGCTCGACCGCGAGGCGTCGACGACGACGTCGCCGCCCCGGACGGCCCCGGAGCCGTGGACGGTGAAGGGGAGCGCGCCGCGGCCGTCGTCGGCGACGTCGACGCCGAGCGCGCGGAGGGAGGCGATCGTCGCCCCCATCGGCCGCTTCGCCGCGTACGCGTCGCCGTCGAAGGTGGTGGGGCCGAGCGCGAGGCCGGCCAGCGGCGGGACGAAGCGCATCACGGTGCCCGCGAGCCCGCAGTCGATCGTGGTCGAGCCGAGCAGCTCCTCCGCGGGCTCCACGACCAGGTCGGCGCCGAAGCCGCCGGTCGAGCCGGACTCCCGGATCGTGGTGCCGAGCGAGCGCAGCGCCTCGATCATCAGGGCGCTGTCGCGGGAGTGCAGCGGCGCCCGCAGCGTGGAGGGCCCGTCGGCCAGAGCGGCGAGCACCAGCTCCCGGTTGGTCAGCGACTTGGAGCCGGGCAGGCCGACCTCGGCGTCGAGAGCGCCGGCCGCGAGGGGTGCGGGCCAGGCGTCGTCGCCGGGGAGCGCACGGGCGTCGCCGTACGGATCGAACTCGGGAGCGGAATAACGCGAGAAGACCATCGGTTGTCAGGATAGTCGGCGCGCAGGGCGTCGTCAGGAGCGTGACGGAGGCGGAGCATGACGGCAGCACCCCCGGTCCTCCGGAGCAGCAGGCCCGTCGCCCGGAGGCGCCCTCGCGCCGCAACCCCGGTCGTCCGCCGCGCCGCCGCTCTAGAATCGCTCGTGATGACTCGCGACGACGAACCCCGCACCACCCCCGCCGACGAGGCTCCCGAGCCCGCCGACGCGGAGCAGACGATCGTGGAGACCGTCGAGGAGTCGCTGGACGACGCCCCGGTCGAGGCTCCCGTCGATCTCCGCTCCCTCTTCGAGCAGCAGGCGCTGCCCTTCATCGACCAGCTCTACGCGGCCGGTCTGCGGATGACGAAGAACCCCTCCGACGCGCAGGACCTCGTGCAGGAGACGTTCGCGAAGGCCTTCGGCGCGTTCCGCCAGTTCGAGCAGGGAACCAACCTGAAGGCCTGGCTCTACCGCATCCTCACGAACACGTTCATCAACTCGTACCGCAAGAAGCAGCGCGAGCCCTATCAGAGCGCGATCGACGAGCTCGAGGACTGGCAGCTGGGCGGCGCCGAGTCGACCACGGCCACCTCCAGCCGCTCGGCCGAGGCGGAGGCGATCGACCACCTCCCCGACACCGCGGTGAAGGAGGCGCTCCAGGCGATCCCGGAGGACTTCCGGCTCGCCGTCTACTTCGCCGATGTCGAAGGCTTCTCCTACCAGGAGATCGCGGACATCATGAAGACCCCCGTCGGGACCGTCATGAGCCGGCTGCACCGCGGCCGGCGCATGCTGCGCGAACGACTCACCGACTACGCACGCGAGCGCGGATTCCGCGCCGCATTCACTTCCGGGAGCACGAAATGACCGACAGCGGCTGCACGAAGGCGAAGGCCGAGCTCGAGGAGTACCTCCACAACGAGCTGTGCAAGGAGGACGCCGCCGACATCCGCGAGCACATGGCGGGATGCGTCGACTGCGCCGACGAGGCGAAGGTCGGCGTGGTGCTCACGGTCGCCGTGCAGCGGGCGTGCAAGGAGACGGCGCCGGAGGACCTCCGCGCCCAGGTGCTCGGCATGCTCCGCGACGAGCACGCCGCGCACTCGCAGGCGCCCGCCCGCCTCTAGGCGCCGCACGACCCGGGGAGCCCCGGCCGTTCGAGACCTCCCGCGCACCGCGGGCCCTCGAGGGGCCGGGGCTCCGTCGTGTCCGGCGGCCTCCGGTCGCCGCTGGACCTGCGGGCCTGCGGTCAGGCACGGTCCGCCCGCAACGCGGTCGGGCCCGCCGGAACACGAGGTTCCGACGGGTCCGACCGCGTCGTGCGGACCGCGGGTCAGCGGGTGAGCGCCCGCGACAGCAGGTCGGCCTGCTCGGCGGCGTGCCGCTTGGCCGAGCCGGCCGCGGGGGAGGCCGCGGACGGCCGCGAGACCACGCGCATGGACCGGCCCAGCTTCGGAGCGACCTCGAGGGCCATGAACGGCCAGGCGCCCTGGTTCTCGGGCTCGTCCTGCACCCAGACGAGCTCCGCGTCCGGGTAGCGCTCGGCGATGCCGCGCAGCTCCTCGATCGGCGCCGGGTAGTACTGCTCGACCCGGACCAGCGCGATGCCGTCGTCGGGCTTCTTCTCGAGCTCCGCCTTGAGGTCGTAGTGGACCTTGCCGGCGTGGAGCAGGACGCGCTTCACGGCGGAGGCGTCCTGGATCCGCGCGTCGTCGATCACCGGCTGGAAGCGGCCCGAGGTGAAGTCCTCGACCGGGCTCGAGGCTCCGCGCAGGCGCAGCATCGCCTTCGGGGTGAAGACGATCAGCGGGCGGCGGGGCCGGGAGTAGGCCTGGCGGCGCAGCAGGTGGAAGTAGGACGCCGGCGTCGACGGGCGCGCGACGGTCATGTTCCGCTCCGCGCACATCTGCAGGTAGCGCTCGATCCGGGCCGACGAGTGGTCGGGGCCCTGGCCCTCGTAGCCGTGCGGGAGCAGGAGCACGAGCGACGAGCGCTGGCCCCACTTCTGCTCGGCGGAGGAGATGAACTCGTCGATCACGATCTGGGCGCCGTTCGCGAAGTCGCCGAACTGCGCCTCCCACAGCACGAGCGAGTCGGGCCGCTCCACCGAGTAGCCGTACTCGAACGCCATCGCCGCGTACTCCGAGAGCAGCGAGTCGTAGATCCAGAGCCGGGCCTGCTGCTCGGACAGGTTCATCAGCGGCAGCCATTCCTGGCCGTTCTCGCGGTCGTGGAGGACCGCGTGGCGCTGGACGAAGGTCCCGCGGCGCGTGTCCTGGCCGACGAGGCGCACCGGGGTGTCCTCGAGCAGCAGCGAGCCGAGCGCGAGCAGCTCGCCGAAGGCCCAGTCGATGGAGCCGGAGCGGCTCATCTCCTGGCGCTTCGCCAGCAGCTGCTGGAGCTTGGGGTGCACGGTGAAGCCCTCGGGCGGCGTCGTGAACGCGTCGCCGATGCGGGTGACGACCTCGGTCTTCACGCCGGTCACCTCGGGCTCGCCCGGGTAGTCCTCGCCCTGCTGCGCGTCGGGCAGCTCGAGGTCGGCCACGGAGTCGCCGTCGGCGGTGATCACGGGGATCGCGCCGGTCTGCGCGGCGTGGGTCTCGGCGAACGCGCGCTCCAGGCGGTCCTGGAAGTCCTGGTGGGCGCGGTCGTACTCCTCCTCGGTGATGTCGCCGCGGCCGACGAGCGCCTCGGTGTACAGCTTGCGGACCGAGCGCTTGGCCTCGATCAGGCTGTACATCAGCGGCTGGGTCATCGAGGGGTCGTCGCCCTCGTTGTGCCCGCGCCGGCGGTAGCAGATCAGGTCGATGACCACGTCGCGGTGGAACCGCTGGCGGTACTCGAACGCGAGCTGCCCGACGTGGACGACCGCCTCGGGGTCGTCGCCGTTCACGTGGAAGATCGGCGCCTGGATCGTCTTCGCGCCGTCGGTCGAGTAGATCGAGGTGCGGGCCTCGTGAGGGGGAGTCGTGAACCCGACCTGGTTGTTGATGTTGATGTGGATCGTGCCGCCGGTGCGGTACGCGCGCAGCTGCGACATCTGCAGGGTCTCGACCACCACGCCCTGGCCCGCCATCGCGGCGTCGCCGTGGACGAGGATCGGCAGCGTGGTGAAGGTGCCGATGGGCTTGCGGTCCTGCTTGGCGCGGACGATGCCCTCGAGCACGCCGTTCACGGCCTCGAGGTGCGAGGGGTTCGCCGCCAGGTAGACCGGGATCTCCTCGCCCGCAGCGCCGCGGAAGGTGCCCTCGGTGCCGAGGTGGTACTTCACGTCTCCGGAGCCCTGGACCGTGCGCGGGTCCTGGGTGCCCTCGAACTCGCGGAAGATCTGACCGTAGGTCTTGCCGGCGATGTTGGTCAGCACGTTCAGGCGGCCGCGGTGGGCCATGCCGATCGCCACCTCGTCGAGGTGCTCGTCGGCCGCGCCCTGCAGGACGGCGTCGAGCAGCGCGATGAGCGACTCCCCGCCCTCGAGCGAGAAGCGCTTCTGGCCCACGTACTTGGTCTGCAGGAAGGTCTCGAAGGCCTCGGCCTCGTTGAGCTTGCCCAGGATGCGCAGCTGCTCGTCGTGGCCCGGCTTCTCGTAGCCGCGCTCGAGCTTCTGCTGCATCCAGGCGCGCTGCTCCGGGTCCTGGATGTGCATGTACTCGACGCCGACGGTGCGGCAGTACGAGTCGCGGAGGATCCCGAGGATGTCGCGCAGCTTGAGCTGGCGCTTGCCGCCGAAGCCGTCCGTGACGAACTCGCGGTCGAGGTCCCAGAACGTGAGGCCGTGGCTCTCGATGGCGAGGTCGGGGTGCGAGCGCTGCACGTACTCCAGCGGGTCGACGTCGGCCATCAGGTGCCCGCGGACGCGGAACGAGTTGATGAGCTCCTGCACGCGGGCGGTCTTGGAGACGCGCTCGGCGAGGTCGACGGCGATGTCCGTGGACCAGTGGATCGGGTCGTAGGGGATGCGCAGCGCGGCGAAGATGTCCTCGTAGAAGCCGCGGCCGCCGAGCAGGAGCTCGTGCACGATCTTGAGGAACTCGCCCGAGCCGGCGCCCTGGATGACGCGGTGGTCGTAGGTCGAGGTCAGGGTGATGGTCTTGCCGATGCCCAGTTCGACCAGCGTCTTCTCGGACGCGCCCTGGAACTCCGCCGGGTACTCGAGGGCGCCGGCGCCGATGATGCAGCCCTGGCCCTTCATCAGGCGGGGGACGGAGTGGACCGTGCCGATGCCGCCGGGGTTTGTCAGCGAGAGCGTGGTGCCCGCGAAGTCGCCGGCGACGAGCTTGTTGCCGCGCGCGCGCTTGACCAGGTCCTCGTAGGCCGAGAGGTAGGCGGTGAAGCTCAGCGTGTCGGCGCGCTTGATGCTCGGCACGAGCAGGGCGCGCGTGCCGTCGGGCTTCGGCATGTCGATCGCGATGCCGAGGTTGACGTGCGCCGGGGCGACGACCGCGGGCTTGCCGTCGACCTCGTCGTAGAACACGTTCTGGCTCGGGAAGTCCTTGAGCGCGCGGATGAGCGCCCAGCCGATCAGGTGCGTGAACGAGACCTTGCCGCCGCGGGTGCGGCGCAGGTGGTTGTTGATGACGATGCGGTTGTCGATCATCAGCTTCGCCGGGATCGTGCGGACGCTCGTCGCGGTGGGGATGCTGAGGCTGGCGTCCATGTTGGTCGCGAGGCTCTTCGCCATGCCGCGGAGCGGGGTGACGACGTCCTCGTCCGGCGTCGAGTCCTCGGCGGAGGGCTTGGTCACCGGAGCGTCGGCCGGGATCGGCTGCGCCTTCGGCTGCTTCGACGTGGTGCGGGAGGCGGGGGTCGACTCGGTGGAGGAGGCCGCGGCGGGATGGGTCACGGCGCCTCCGCCGCTCGACGAGACGCGCTCGGCGGCAGCGGCGGGCTTCGAGGCGGCGGGCGCGGGGGCCGCGGCGGGAGCCGGAGCCGGAGCGTCCTTGCCGGAGTTCGCGAGCTGGGCGCCGTAGCGCTCCAGGATGGGCCACCAGGACTCGTCCACCGAGGCGCGGTCGGCGCTGTACTGCTCGTACAGCTCCTCCACGAGCCACTCGTTGGCTCCGAAGTCCTCCGCGCCCTGCTCTGTTCCTGCTCCGGTCAACTGGCTCGACACAGCCGATCGCCCACTCTCTCCGTTGATTCGTCCTCGATCATCCGGACGGGCCCGTCGCATCCCTCGGCGCCTGCCACCGCGGCGGAGGAGGTCGTCCTCGCACCAGCGGGAACCGGTGCCGTCGCCTGGTCCCGTCCCGGTCGCCAAGCCTAGCCCCGTTCCCTGCACGGCCGACCCGGGGCCGCGCCGGAGTAGCGTTTCCCCCATGCGTTTCTCCGGCGGAACACCCTCAGGCGACCTCACCTACTCGGACGTCTTCCTCGTCCCCGGCCGCTCGTCGGTGACGAGCCGCCTCGACGTCTCGCTCGCCCCGGGCGACGGCACCGGGGCGACGATCCCCGTCGTCTCCTCCAACATGAACTCGGTCACCGGTCAGCGCCTCGCAGCGACGCTCGCGCGCCGGGGCGGGCTCGGCGTCCTCCCGCAGGACATGCCCCTGCAGGCGCTGGACGCCGCGATCCGCTGGGTGAAGCGCCAGCCGGTCGCCTTCTCCGGCGCCCTCACCGCTTCGCCGGCGACGACCGTGGAGGAGGCGCTGCGCATCCTGCCGGCCGTCGCCGGCCACGGCTTCGTGGTGCAGGAGGAGGGCGGCGCGATCCTCGGCTGCGTCCCGGCCGCGCGCCTGGCGACCGCGCTGCCGGACGCGCGTCTGGGCGACCTGGTGCACTCCGCCACGCCCTCGATCGACGCCGACGACGTGCCCACCGCGCGGGCCGCCTTCGACCTCATGGTGGCCGCCGACCTCGACTTCGCCCCGGTGCTGCACCACGGCGCCCTGGTCGGCACGCTGTCGCGCACCGGCGCCCTCCGCTCCACCGTCTACGACCCGGCGCTCGACGCGGACGGGCGTCTGCGCGTCGCGGCGGCGATCGGCATCAACGGCGACGTCGAGGCGAAGGCGCGCGCGCTCGTCTCCGCGGGCGTCGACGTCCTCGTCCTCGACACCGCGCACGGCCACCAGGAGGGGATGCTCCGGGCGCTCCGGACGGTCTCCGCGCTCGATCTCGGAGTGCCGATCGCGGCGGGCAACGTCGTCACGGCCGACGCGGTGCACGACCTCGTCGACGCGGGAGCGGACATCCTCAAGGTCGGCGTCGGCCCCGGCGCGATGTGCACCACCCGGATGATGACCGCGGTCGGCCGCCCGCAGTTCTCGGCCGTCCTCGAGACGGCCGAGCGCGCACACGAGCTGGGTGCTCACGTCTGGGCGGACGGCGGGGTGCGCTACCCGCGCGACGTCGCCCTCGCGCTGGCCGCGGGCGCCGCCTCCGTGATGATCGGCTCCTGGTTCGCCGGCACGATCGAGGCGCCGGGGGAGCTGCGCAGCGACGCGGCCGGCCGGGTCTACAAGGAGAGCTGGGGCATGGCCTCGGCCAAGGCGGTGCAGGAGCGCTTCGACCGCCTCGACGCCTACGAGCTCGCCCGCAAGCGCCTCTTCGCCGAGGGCATCTCCTCCTCCACCATCTACCTCGACCCGTTGCGGCCCTCGGTCGAGGACCTGCTCGACATGATCACCTCGGGGGTCCGCTCGTCCTTCACCTACGCCGGCGCCCGGAGCGTGGCCGACTTCCACGAGCGGGCGCACGTGGGCCTGCAGTCGGCCGCGGGCTACGAGGAGGGCAAGGCGCTGCCGGTCAGCTGGTGAGCGGGCGCCGCGTGCTAGAACCGAGCCCATGACCATCGTCGACAACGCCGTGTACGTCGACGGCCGCCGCATCCGGAACCCCGACTCGCTCGAGGACACCTTCGAGCTGATGCGCGACGAGCACGGCATGGCCTGGATCGGCCTCTACCGCCCGACGCGCGAGGAGGTCGAGGCGGTCGCCGAGGAGTTCGGGCTGCACCCGCTCGCCGTCGAGGACGCGCTCAGCGGGCACCAGCGGGCCAAGCTCGAGCGCTACGACGACGGGCTCTTCGTCGTGCTGCGGCCGGCGCGCTACGCGGACGCCGCCGAGACGGTCGTCTTCGGCGAGCTGCACGTCTTCGTCGGCCCCGACTTCGTGGTCACCATCCGGCACGCCGACTCCCCGGACCTCGCCCGCGTGCGCCGCCGCCTGGAGGAGGATCCGGCCCTCCTCGCCCGCGGGCCCGAAGCGGTGCTCTACGCGATCCTTGACCAGGTCGTCGACGAGTACGCGCCGGTGGTGTTCGGCGTCCAGGGCGACGTGGACGAGATCGAGGACCAGCTCTTCGGCGACGACTCCGACGACGGGCTCTCCGAGCGCATCTACCGGCTCTCGCGCGAGGTCATCCACTTCCAGCGCTCGGTGCAGCCGCTGACCGCCCTGCTGCACGAGCTGCTGCAGGAGTCGACGCCCGTGGAGGGGGAGCCCTCGCCCTCGCCGGAGCGGATCGAGCTGCGCCGCTCCCTCCGCGACGTGCTCGACCACACCATCCGCGTGACGGAGGCGGTCGACTCCCTGCGCGCGATCCTCGACAAGGCGCTCACGGTGCACTCGACGCTCGTCTCGCGCCGGCAGACCGAGACCGGGCTCGCCCAGAACGACGTGGTCCGCAAGATCTCCTCGTGGGCGGCGATCCTCTTCGCCCCGACGCTCGTGGCCGGCATCTACGGGATGAACTTCGACGACATGCCGGAGCTGCACTGGCGGCTCGGCTACCCCTGGGCGCTGGGCCTGATGGTGCTGTTCGGCTTCGCGCTCTACGCGGTGTTCAAGCGGAAGAAGTGGCTCTGAGCCGCGGCATCGGAGCACGCCCGGCGGCGCTCCGCGGCGGGTAGACTCGGCGCCACAATGGACGACCCTCCCTCTGCGCATCCGGCCTGTTCCGCTCACTGCCGTGCTCCTCGGACTCCCGCTCGACTCTCCGGTGCCGCCGCTCCGCCGGCCCGCACTATCCGGCTCTCCTCGCACCACCCTCTCGTGACCGGGGGCGACCACCGTGGGAACTGAGTGGCTCCTCCTCGGCGTCGGCCTGCTGCTGACCCTGGGCACCGGCGTCTTCGTCGCCAGCGAGTTCGCGCTGGTGAACCTCGACCGGGCCGACCTCGAGGCCCGTCGCGACCGCGGCGAGACGCGCCTGGGGATGACCATCGCGGCCCTGCGCGTCACCTCCACGCACCTCTCGAGCGCGCAGCTGGGCATCACGCTCACGACGCTGCTCACCGGCTACACGATGGAGCCCGCCCTCTCGACGCTGCTCCAGGAGCCGTTCAGCGGACTCGGCATCCCGGAGGAGGCGCTCGCGCCGGTCATGACGGTGGTCGCCATCGTCATCGCGACCCTGCTGTCGATGATCCTCGGCGAGCTGGTTCCCAAGAACTTCGCCCTCGCCCTGCCGCGGGCGACCGCGAAGCTCGTCGTGCCGCTGCAGACCGCGTTCACGACGGTGTTCCGCCCGGCCGTCGCCCTGCTGAACGGCAGCGCGAACGCCCTGCTGCGCCTGGTCGGCATCGAGCCGAAGGAGGAGCTCTCGGGCGCCCGCAGCGCCGAGGAGCTCTCGAGCCTCGTGCGCCACTCCGCCAGCGCCGGACTGCTCGAGGAGGACACGGCCGACCTGCTCGGGCGCACCCTCCGCTTCTCCGCCCTCACCGCGGGCGACGTGATGACGCCGCGCCTGCGCCTGTCGACGGTCGAGCGCGCGAGCACCGCGCAGGACGTGCTCGACCTCGCCCGCACCACCGGGTTCTCGCGCTTCCCGATCACGGACGACGACATCGACGACATCGTCGGAGTCGTGCACGTCAAGCAGGCCGTCGCCGTGCCCCGCGGCAAGAGGTCCGATGTGCCGGTCACGGCGCTGCGCTCCGAGCCGCTCCGCGTCCCCGAGACCATGAAGCTCGACGTGCTGCTCACCGAGCTGCGCGGACGCGGCTTCCAGCTCGCGGTCGTCGTCGACGAGTACGGCGGGACGGCGGGCGTCGCCACGCTCGAGGACCTGGTCGAGGAGCTGGTCGGCGAGGTCGCCGACGAGCACGACCGCTCCCGGGCAGACGTGGTCAAGCTCCCCGGCTCCACCACCTTCCCCGGCATGCTCCGCCCCGACGAGGTCCTCGACCGCGCCGGCGTGCACATCCCCGAGGAGGGGCCCTACGAGACGGTCGCCGGATTCGTGATGAGCGAGCTCGGCCGCCTCCCCGCCGTCGGCGACCGGGTCGACGTCGAGGGCGGCTCGCTGCGCGTCGAGCGCCTGGACGGCCGCCGCATCGACCGCCTCCGCTTCACACCCGACCCCGACGCGGATCCCGACGGGATCCCCGACCCGCTCGCCGACGTCGCCCGCGGACACCGCGGGCGGAAGGAGTCCGACGATGAGTGACTGGGCCGGAATCGCCTGGCTCGTGGTGCTCCTCGCCGCGAACGCCTTCTTCGTCGGAGCGGAGTTCGCGGTCATCTCCGCGCGCCGCTCCCAGATCGAGCCCCTCGCGGAGAGCGGACGCCGCAGCGCGATCACCGCGCTCGCCGCGATGGAGCACGCCACACTGATGCTCGCGACCACGCAGCTGGGCATCACCGTCTGCTCGCTGCTGATCCTCAACGTGAGCGAGCCGGCGATCCACCACCTGCTCGAGGTGCCGCTGCACGCCGTCGGCATCCCCGAGGAGCTCTCCGGCACCGTCGCCTTCGTCATCACGCTGCTGATCGTGTCGTTCCTGCACGTGGTGCTCGGCGAGATGGTCCCCAAGAACATCTCG
Organism: Rathayibacter sp. AY1E2; assembly: GCF_002932325.1. Lineage (NCBI taxonomy): Bacteria > Bacillati > Actinomycetota > Actinomycetes > Micrococcales > Microbacteriaceae > Rathayibacter > Rathayibacter sp. AY1E2. Next base: position 121,372 of record NZ_PSVO01000002.1, on the reverse strand, counting down.
TTCTCCATGCCCGACCGCGCCGTGCTCCTCCTGGCGCCGCCGCTCGTCGCCATCGCCCGGGTCCTCCGCCCGATCATCGTCGCCCTCAACGCGGTCTCGAACGGAGTGCTCCGCCTCTTCAAGGTGGAGCCCAAGGACGAGGCGAACAGCACCTTCACGCTCGAGGAGGTGCAGACGATCGTCGACCAGTCCACCCGCGAGGGCACGCTCCGCGACTCGACCGGGACCCTCCTCGCCGCGTTCGAGTTCACCGAGAAGAAGGTCCACGACGTCGCCCTGCCCCTCGACGGGATCGTCAGCCTCCCCAGCGGAGCGACCCCCGCCGACGTCGAGCGCGCCGTCGCCAAGCACGGCTTCTCGCGATACGTGATCCTCGGCGAGGACGGCACCCCCGAGGGCTACATCCACCTCAAGGACGTCCTCGACCTCGACGGCGACACGGAGGGCGCCAAGTTCCGCCTCCCCGTCCCCGCCAAGCGCATCCGCCAGCTCGCCTCGATCTTCGAGGCCACCGACCTCGAGGACGCCCTCGCGATCATGCGGCGCACCGGCGCCCACCTCGCCCGGGCGTTCGACGAGCAGGGCCGCGCCACCGGAGTGCTGTTCCTCGAGGACATCATCGAGGAGCTCGTCGGCGAAGTCGACGACGCCACCCGCCGCTAGGCGCGGGCCGCGGAGGGGCCGTCTGCGGCGTTGTCGTCGGGCGCGATACCGCCGGTATCGCTTCCTCCTCCGCCTTGCATCCGACCCCTCCGCGGCCCGCGCCCGCGGGTGCTGGAGGGGGTGTTGTCGTCGGGCGCGATACCGCCGGTATCGCTTCCTCCTCCGCCTTGCATCCGACCCCTCCGCGGCCCGCGCCCGCGGGTGCTGGAGGGGGCGTTCGCGGCGTTGTCGTCGGGCGCGATACCGCCGGTATCGCTTCCTCCTCCGCCTTGCGACTGCCCCCTCCAGCACCCGCGCCCCTCTGGAGCAAGGGGAGAGGGGTGCGGCTGCGCCGGCACGGTCTGTCGGGACGCGCGGCTGCGCCGGCACGGTGCGGGGAGGGGTGCGGCTGCGCCGGCACCGGGCGGGAACCGGGCGGCCCGGTCGCAGGGCGACGTAGGGTGGCGGGATGGGTGAGCGGGTCGGGACGGCGGAGGCGGCGCGGAGCATCAGGGTGCCGCGGGAGGACGACGACAAGTACACGCGCGGGGTGCTGGGGATCGCGACCGGGTCGGAGCGGTACCCGGGAGCGGCGGTGCTCGGCGTCGAGGCGGCGGTGCGGACGGGAGTCGGCATGGTCCGCTATCTCGGACCGGAGCGGCCCGCGGGACTGGTGCTCGCCCGGCGGCCGGAGGTCGTGACCGCGGTGGGGCGCGTGCAGGCCTGGCTCGTCGGCTCCGGCACCAGCGCCGAGGACCGCAGCGACGAGGAGCGGCGCACCCTGATCGAGCAGCTGCACTCGGGAGTCCCGGTGGCGCTCGACGCGGGCGCGCTCGACCTGATCGACGAGGCCGCAGGCCCGGTCGTCATCACGCCGCACTACCGCGAGCTCGCCGGAGTGCTCGGCCGAGCGGGTCTGGACGCGGACGCCGCGACGATCGCCGAGGCCCCGGGGGAGTGGGCGCGCCGGGCGGCGGACCGCCTCGGAGTCTGCGTGCTCCTCAAGGGCGGCACCACCCACGTCGTCGCGGGCGGCGTCGAGCTCGAGGTCTCCGGATCCACGCCCTGGCTGGCGACCGCGGGCAGCGGCGACGTCCTCGGCGGCGTGCTCGGCGCACTCCTCGCCGGTCGGGCCGCGGACACCGAGGCGGCCGGGGCGACTCTGACGGCGGAGGACCTCGCCCCCGTGGCCGCCGCGGCCGCCGTCCTGCACGCGGAGGCCGGACGGAGCGCCTCCGCCGGCGGCCCGATCGCCGCGCTCGACATCGCGGAGCACCTGCCCGGAGTGGTCGCCGCGCTCCTGCGCTGACACGCCCGTCGGACGAGCGCTGAACCGAACCGGGACCGCCGCCGTTGTCCTGGAGGAAGCGACGCCCGCTGCCCGGCTCACCGGCTCCGCACCGCCGCCTCATCGGGTGCTCGAAGCGAGCACCTCTACCGTCGGATCCGCCGCGTCCGCCTTGACCAGGAGAACAGACATGACCGCGAAGACCACGACTCCCGCCCGCTACGCCCTGACCCTCCTCGCCGGCGCCGGCACCCTCGCCGCGCTCGCCGCCTGCTCCAGCACCACCACGACGGGGAGCGACGCCGCCGACGCGGCGACCACCACCGCTCCGAGCACCGCCACCAGCTCCGCCCCCGAGGCCACCGGCGCCGCGTCCTCCGCCGCGAGCGGCAGCAGCTACGCCGACGGCACCTACGAGGCCGAGGGCGCCTACACCTCGCCCGGAGGGAACGAGAAGGTGGGCGTCTCGCTGACCCTCGCCGACGGCGTCGTCACCGACGTGACCGTGACCCCGGAGTCGGAGAACCCCACCGGCCAGCAGTACCAGTCGCGCTTCGCGGGCGGCATCGCGGGCGAGGTCGTCGGCAAGCAGCTCGACGAGCTGAAGGTCTCCAAGGTGTCGGGGTCCTCCCTCACCTCCGGCGGCTTCAACGACGCCGTCGAGACCATCAAGGCCGATGCCACGGCCTGACGCCCCGACGGTCCTCGGCCACGCGTGGCGGTTCGACGCGATCGGCACCGGCTGGCAGATCGACACCGCCGAGCCGCTCGGGCCCTCCCACCGCTCGCGGGTCGAGGCGCGCATCGCGGCGTACGACCGCACCTGGTCGCGGTTCCGTGACGACTCCGCCGTCTCGCAGCTGCGGGCCGGAGGCGAGCACGTCTTCCCCGACGAGGCGGTCGACCTCTTCGCACTGTACGACGTGCTCGACGAGCTGACCGGCGGGGCGGTCACCCCCTTCGTCGGCGGCTCTCTCGAGCAGCTCGGCTACGACTCCGCGTACACCCTCGTCCCGCGCGGACCCGCCGTCCCCGCTCCCTCCTGGGCCGCCGCCCGACGCGGGGCGGCGAGACTGCGGGTCGAGCCCGGGACCGTCGTCGACGTCGGCGCCGCGGGCAAGGGCCAGCTCGTCGACCTCGTCCTCGAGGAGCTCGACAGCGCCGGGCCCGCCGTCGTCGACGCGAGCGGCGACCTCCGGGGCATCGGAGCCGGACCCGTCCGGGTCGGACTCGAGCACCCGTGGGACCCGAGCAAGGCACTGGGAGTGGCGGTGCCCGGCGACCGCGCGCTCTGCGGCTCGGCGAGCAACCGCCGCGCCTGGGGCAGCGGCCTCCACCACGTCCTCGACGGGCGGACCGGAGTTCCGGTCGAGACCGTCGTCGCCACCTGGGCGGTGGCCGACACGGCCCTCGTCGCCGACGGGCTCGCGACCGCGCTGTTCGTCTGCCCGCCCGAGGCCCTCGCCGAGCGCTTCGACTTCGAGTTCGTCCGCGTCCGCAGCGACGGCACCCTCCACTACTCGCCTTCCTTCCCCGGAGAGGTCTTCCGATGATCGGCACCTTCGACCGCGCCCTCGGCCGCGTCACCACCTACCGGCTGGTCTGGATGACGCTCGCCGCGCTCCTGCTCGTCGCCGTCGGCTACGCCGCAGCCGGCCTGATCTTCTCGACGCCGCTCGAGATCCTCGGCACGACGCTGGTCGCCGTCGCCTCGACGGCCCTGGTCAGCGCGGTCCTCGCGCGGCTGTTCCGCAGCCGCGCGCACCTGGAGTCCTCGCTCGTCACCGGTCTGCTGATCGCCTGCCTGCTCTTCCCGACGGCCGATCCCCGCGGGCTCGCCGTGATCGCGCTCGTCGGCGCGATCGCGGCCGCGTCCAAGTACGTCCTGGCCTGGCGGGGCCGCCACCTCTTCAACCCGGCCGCGGTCGCCGTGCTGATCATCGGCTTCACCGGGCTCAACGCCGGAGCCTGGTGGATCGCCAGTGGCGCGATCTGGCCGTTCGTCGTCGTGGGTTCCCTCCTGATCGTCGCGCGGGTCCGCCGCTGGGCCGTCTTCGCCGTCTTCGTCGTCGTCGCCGGCGGGGTGTCCGTGCAGCAGGCGGTGCAGAACGGCCAGGACCTCGGCGCCGCGGCGGCCCTGGTCCTCACGGCCTACCCCTTCGTCTTCGCCGGCGCCTTCATGCTGACGGAGCCGCTCACGCTCGCGCCGCGCCGCTCGCAGCAGCTGATCATCGCGGTCGTCGCAGCGCTCGTGGCGAGCGTCCCCTTCCACATCGGCGTCGTCTCCGCCACTCCGGAGCTGGGCCTCGTGGTCGGCAACGCCCTCGCGTTCGCCTTCGCGTTCCGCCAGCGTCGGCGGCACACGCTCGAGCTCGCCTCGACCCGCGTGCTGGCGCCGGGCATCGCGGAGTACCGCTTCCGCTCCCGCTCGCCGCTGACCTTCGAGCCGGGCCAGTGGCTCGAGCTCGACCTGCCGCACCGCGCCGACAGCCGGGGCAGCCGGCGCACCTTCTCGGTCTCCTCCGCTCCGTCCGACGGCGAGATCGCGATCGCCCTGCGGATGCCGGAGAAGGCGAGCAGCTTCAAGCGCGCCCTCGCCGCTCTGGAGCCCGGCGACTCGCTTCGGGCGACGAGCGTCGGCGGTGACTTCGTCCTGCCTGCCGATCCCGCCGTGCCGCTGCTGCTGGTGGCGGGCGGTATCGGGATCACCCCGTTCGCCAGTCAGCTCCGCTCGCTCGCGGACGGTCCGCGGCGCGACGTCGTCGTCGTGGTCGCCGCGCCGAGCCTCGCCGAGGTCGCGTACCGCGACCTGCTGCAGGAGTCGGGGGCCCGGGTCGTGCTCTGCTCGAAGGAGGCGCCGACCGACCTGCCCGCACGGTGGTCGCACGTCACAGGCCGACTGACCGCCGAGCTGCTCGCGGACGCGGTGCCGGACGCCGGCCGCCGCGTGGGCTACGTCTCCGGGTCGCCGTCGTTCGTCGACTCGGTCCGCGGCGCCCTGCGCGGTGCCGGGGCGAAGCGGATCCGCACCGACGCGTTCGCCGGCTACTGAGTTCATCGGGTCGTGACGCCGGCTGCTGACGCCCGGCGGCGACCGACGCCGCCGGGGGACCGATGCCCGGCGGGAGCGGCGCTCTCAGGCGGGCTCAGGTGCTGCCAGGGTCCCGTTCAGCGGCCCCTCTACAATGACGCGGTGCCGTCCTCCCCTCCTCGAGCGTCCTCCCGCCCCCTCGCCCGGCTGCGCGAGAACCGCGACTCCGTCGCCGTGCTCTGGGGCGCCTTCGCGCTGGTGCACGTGGTGCTCTCCCTCCTGGCGCTGTTCGCTCCGGGTCTGCCGATGGGCGACGTCAGCATCGTCTACAAGGAGTGGATGAGGACCGCCGTCGAGGGCGGCGGCATCGCCGGGATCGACACGGGCTGGGTCTACCCGATCCTCGCCTGGGGCCCGATCGCCGCCTCCTGGCTCTTCGGCTCGGCGGGCTACGACCTGATGTGGCTCGTCCTCGTCGCGCTCGCCGATGCCGCCGCCTTCGCCCTGCTGCTGCGCGGTCGGTCGGCACCGCGCCTCGCCGCGGCGCGCTGGTGGCTGCTGTTCCTCGTCCTCCTCGGGCCGATCGCGATCGGCCGCATCGACGCCTTCACTGCGCCGCCGGCCATCGCCGGGATGCTCTGGGCGGCGACCCGTCCGGGCGTCGCGGCGCTGCTGCTGACCGTGGCCACCTGGATCAAGGTGTGGCCGGCCGCGATCCTCGCCGCTGCCGTGCTGGTCCTGCGCGGACGGCTGCGGATGATCCTCGTCCCCGCGGTCGCCTCCGTGATCATCGTGCTCGCGGTCGTCCTCGTCGGCGGCGGGGACCAGGTCTTCAGCTTCGTCACCGATCAGACCGATCGGGGCCTCCAGATCGAGGCCGTCGTGAGCACTCCCTGGATGTGGCTGTCGGTCCTCCCGGGATCGGGGAGCTACGTCTACTACGCCGCCGACATCAACACCTTCGAGATGCACGGGCCCGGCACCGAGTTCGCGGCGAGCCTGATGACCCCGCTGCTCGCTCTGGCCATGCTCGGCGTGGCCCTGCTGGGTGCCCGTGCTCTCGCCCGCCGGGCGGACCCCGCCAGGCTGTTCCCGCTGCTCGCGCTGACCTTCGTGGTCGTGTTCATCGACACCAACAAGGTGCTCTCGCCGCAGTACATCGTCTGGCTCGCGCCGCCGGTGATCGCCGGGCTGATCGCGTGCCGCGACGGCGCGTTCGACCGGCCCGCGAAGCTGACCCTCGTCACTGCGGCTCTGACCCAGGTGGTCTACCCGTACCTCTACCTCTTCCTCCTCTGGTCGCACTGGTGGATGGTGCTCGTGCTGACCGTGCGGAACATCCTCCTCGTGGTGCTGCTCGGCTGGCTGCTGCGCGAGCTGTGGAGGATGGGGACGGCGCGGGTCGTCGCACCCGGCGCCACGACTTCCGCGTCGTCCCTGACCGGCGAGACCCGCCTGGCGCCCCAGGGCTCGTAGGCTCGGAGGGCGCGGGGCCGGCACGCGGTGCGCGCAGTCAAGGAGGCTCCCATGCTCGTCGCATTCTCGGTCGCACCGTCCGGGGGCGAGGCGCCCGACGCGTCCGTCCACGACGCCGTCGCCGCCGCCGTCCGCATCGTCCGCGAGAGCGGCCTGCCGTCGCGGACGACCTCGATGTTCACCGAGATCGAGGGGGAGTGGGACGAGGTCTTCGACGTCGTCAAGCGCGCGACGGAGGCCGTCGGAGCGTTCGGGACGCGCGTGTCGCTCGTCCTGAAGGCGGACATCCGCCCCGGCTACTCGGGCGAGATCGACGGCAAGATCGCCCGGCTGAACGACGCGCTGGGGGAGTAGCGGGTCCGCGCCGAGACCTCTCGTGTCCGGGCTTTCTCGAATCGATTCGACATCCGCCCGATCCTGAGTAGCCTTGACCGGTGACGCTCTCGCCCGCTCGGACCCGCCTCGCCCTGCTCGCCCTCGCGATGGGGGGCTTCGGCATCGGCTCGACCGAGTTCGTCGCCATGGGGCTCCTCCCGCAGCTCGCCGCCGACCTCCTCCCCGGGGTCTGGGCCGCGAGCCAGGAGCAGGCCGTCTCGCAGGCCGGGATGCTGATCTCGGCCTACGCACTCGGCGTCGTGGTCGGCGCCCCCACCATCGCCGCCGCAGCGGCGCGCTGGCCGCGCAAGAGGCTCCTCCTGACCCTCCTGGTCGCCTTCACCGTCGGGACGATCGGCTCGGCGCTGCTCCCGAGCTTCCCGCTCGTCCTCGCCGCGCGCTTCGTCGCCGCCCTCCCGCACGGCGCCTACTTCGGCATCGCCTCCCTGGTCGCCGCCGACCTGATGGGTCCCGGCAAGCGCGGCAAGGGAGTCGCGTTCGTCCTCTCCGGGCTCACGATCGCGAACGTCGTCGGTGTGCCCGCGATCACCTGGGTCGGGCAGGTGGCCGGCTGGCGCAGCGCCTACCTCGTGGTCGCGGTGCTCTTCGCGCTGACCGTCGTGGCCGTCCAGCTTCTGGTGCCCGCGCAGCCCGGGAATCCGGCGGCGACCGTCCGCAACGAGCTGCGGGCGTTCGGGCGCCTGCAGGTCTGGATGACCCTGCTCGTCGGCGCCATCGGCTTCGGCGGACTCTTCGCGATGTACAGCTACATCTCGCCGCTCGCGACCGAGGTGACGGGGCTGCCGCTCGGCGCGGTCCCGTGGATCCTGGTCGTCATCGGCCTCGGGATGACCGTCGGCAACCTCGTCGGCGGCTGGGCCGCCGACCGCGACGTGCGGCGGGCGCTGGTGGTGTTCTTCGCAGGCGTCGGCGTCTCGCTGATCGGACTCGCGCTGTCGGCCTCGTCGGTCGTCGGCCTGGTGGTGTTCGCGTTCCTCTCGGCGGGCTTCTCGGCGGCCGCGTCGCCCGCGATCCAGACCCGGCTGATGGACGTGGCGCGCGACAGCCAGACGATCGCGGCCGCGCTCAACCACTCCGCCCTGAACATCGGCAACTCGGTGGGTGCCGCGCTCGGCGGCCTGACGATCGCCGCCGGACTGGGCTACCTGTCGCCCATCTGGGTCGGCGTGGGCCTGACCGCGGCCGGAATCGTGCTCGCCTTCGGCAGCATCGCGATCGACCGCGCCCGGGGCACGGTCTACCCGGTCCACCGCGAGCCCGCCCAGCCGGGCACCGGCGGCATCCCGATCGACGCGCTGTAAGCAGAGCGCGGCCAGGGCCTCTGGAAGACTCTCGGCATGCGCGCCGTGAGCTACTCGTCCTTCTCCGCCCTCCCCGCGATCGTCGAGGTCCCGGAGCCCGTCTGCCCCGTCGACGGCGTCGTCGTCCGCGTCGCGGCGACCGGGGTGTGCCGGAGCGACTGGCACGCGTGGAAGGGGCACGACGACTCGGTAGTCCTGCCGCAGATCCCCGGGCACGAGTTCGCCGGGACGGTGATCGCGACGGGAGCCCAGGTGTCGCTCTTCGCGGTCGGTGACCGGGTCACGGCGCCGTTCGTGTTCGCCTGCGGCGACTGCGAGCAGTGCCGGGAGGGGGCGACGCAGGTGTGCCTCCGGCAGCAGCAGCCGGGATTCACCCTCGACGGGTCGTTCGCCGAGGCGGTGGCCGTGACGGGTGCGGACCTGAACCTGGTGCGCCTGCCCGACTCCGTCGGCTTCGTCGAGGCGGCCGGTCTCGGCTGCCGCTTCGGGACCGCGTACCACGCCCTGCACGAGCGCGGCCGGGTCGCCCCGGGGGAGTGGGTCGCGGTGCTGGGCTGCGGCGGAGTCGGCCTCTCCGCGGTGATCGTCGCGCTCGCGGCCGGGGCCCGCGTGGTGGCGTCGGACGTCTCCGCCCCGGCGCGGGAGGCCGCGGCCGCGCTCGGGGCGGTGACCGTCCCCGGAGGCGAGGGTGCCGCCGAGGCGATCCGGGCGGCGACCGGAGGAGGTGCGCATCTGGCGATCGACGCCGTCGGAAGCAGCGTCACGGCGGAGGCGTCGATCGCCGCCCTGCGTCCGCGCGGCCGGCACGTGCAGGTGGGTCTGCTCCTCGGGCCCGATGCCGCACCGGCGATCCCGCTCGGCCGGGTCATCGCCCAGGAGCTGGAGCTGCTGGGCAGCCACGGCATCGCCCGGAGCGGCTACACGGCCCTCCTCGACGACATCGTCGCCGGCCGTCTGCGCCCCGCCGACTCCGTCGGCCGCACCATCGCCTTCGAGGACCTGCCCGGCGCCCTCGCCGCGATGGACGCCCCCGCCGCGACGCCCGGCATGACGGTCGCCGTCCTGGCCCCCTGACGCTGGCCCGCAGGAGCACTCGCAGTCCCGGTCCGGTGGGTCTCGATGCCCCGCGTCCCGCGGCATCTCGACCAGCATCGACCCGTTGTCCGTGCCTGGCGGGTCTCGATACGCCGCGTCCCGCGGCGACTCGACCGGCACGACTCAGGCACGCCCGCCCTGCTCGACTGCAGGAGCAGGTGGCCGCCGCTCGACGAGGTGGAGCCCGCCGACAGCGATCCGCGTGCCAGCGGATCGATGCCGGGCGACGTACCTCGCTCTGCGGAACGCGCCACGTCGTGAAGCCGACCGCGCCGCGGCGGGCGGGGACCGCCGCGCCCTCGTGGAGCCCGCCGACAGCGATCCGCGTGCCAGCGGATCGATGCCGGGCGACGCACCCCGCTCTGGGGAACGCACCACGTCGTGAAGCCGACCGCGCCGCGGCGGGCGGGGACCGCCGCGCCCTCGTGGAGCCCGCCGACAGCGATCCGCGTGCCAGCGGATCGCTGCCGGGCGACGCACCCCGCTCTGGGGAACGCACCACGTCGTGAAGCCGACCGCGCCGTGGCGGGCAGGGACCGCCACGGAAGAGGACTCAGTCCGTCTCGATGAGGATCCCGTCGTGGATGGCGCGCTTGCGGAGCGCCACCTTCGTGCCGACGTCGATGCCGACGACGCGGTACTTCTCGCGGATCCGCTTGAGGTACGACTTCGCCGTCTCCTCCGAGATGCCCAGCTCGAACGCGACCGACTTCACCGGCTCGCCGCCGCCGTAGAGGGCCATCACGCGGCGCTCCTGCGCGCTGAGCTTCGGCGCTCCGTCGGAGTCGCCGGTGGAGAGCGCCATGTCGAGCTCGTGCGAGATGTAGGAGTGGCCGTCCTTGGCCGCGCGGATCGCCTCGACGATCATGTCCGCGTCCTCGGTCTTCACCAGGTAGCCGAGGGCTCCGGAGGCGAGCGCCTCGCGGACCACGGCGGGCTCGGAGTAGGTGCTCATCAGCACGGTCTTCACCCCGGTGGTCTTGAGGGTCGAGAGCTTCACCGAGATCGGGATGTTGTCCTTGAGGTCGAGGTCGAGGAGGACGACGTCGACGGGGAACTCGGGGTGCGTGAGCAGCTCGGGCCAGGAGGCGACCGCGGCCACCAGCTGGATGTCGGAGGCGGCTCCGCGGATCCACTCCGTGAGCGCCCCGAGGAGCATCTTGTGGTCGTCCACGACCGCGAGAGTGATCTTCGCGTCAGCGGTGGGTGTCATCGGTGTCCTTCGGTCGGCGGTCGTCGGCGGTCTCTCGGCGGCTGCTCACCGGTCGGCGGGATTCTCGACCAGGCAGTCGATCTCGATCCGGAGCTCCCCGTCGCGCGAGGTGTCGCGGAAGACGCCGACCTGAGCGATAGCCTCCCACGTCGCAGGATCGACGCCGCGCAAGGGCGCGCCTGAGGAGCGGAGCGTGATCGGCACGAGCAGTCCTCGGGCGGCCGTCCCGGCTCCGGGATCGCGGGGGCTGCCCGACTCGACGTGGAGGACCACGGCGAGCCCGGTCGCGCTGTCGGCCATCAGCCAGATCGCCGAGAGGAGCCCGTCGCGCTGCTGGTGCCCGAGGAGTCCGGCGGTGCCGTCCGGGTCGACGAGCTCGACGAGCGGCGCGAGCAGCTCGGACTCGAGCACGGCATGGTGCAGCCAGGTCTCGCGCCGCCCCTCGATGAGGTGGAGGCGGAGCTGGGTGGCGAGCGAGGTCGCGTGGGCGGCGCGCTGGGCGTCGAGGGGCAGGCGGACCGAGCCGTCGCCCACCTCGGCGAGGAGGCGCTCGGCGGCGAGGTCGAGCCGTGCGAGCTCCTCCGAGGCGAGCATCCCGACCGCGTAGCGCGGGCCGAGCGTGGTGCTCTGCACGAGGGCGCGGTCGATCTCGAGCTGGACCATCCGGCGGAATCCGCGCATCATCACGACCACGACGACGGCCGGCGCGATCGTCACCACGAGGGCGCTGATGCGCACCGAGAGCGCGCCTGCGCCGCCCGACTCCATCGAGAGGAACGCGATCACCTCGGCGATCGCGACGAGGGCGCTCACCGCGAGGATCTCGATCCCGCGCCGGTGGACGATCAGCGCGGCGTGCGCGACGGCGCCCGCGACCGCGGCGGTGGGGACGGTGCGGGCCGCGCCGGAGTCGGTCACGGCCACCAGGTCGAGCACGACGGCGGCTCCGAGGGCGACGAGGAAGCAGAGGTAGACCGGGAGCGGCAGGCGGCGTCCGCCGAGGTGGATCGCGAGGACGGTTGATCCGAAGGCCAGGACGACGAGGACCCAGGCGATCGCCGCGGGTGCGAGGTCGCTGTAGCGGGCGGAGGTCGAGAGGAAGATCAGCAGCTCGTAGGCGAGGATCGCGGCGGCGATGCCGTTGAGGCCGCTGCCGAGGTAGTTGGTGCCGAGCCCCTCCTGCTGGCGGCGGACCGAGCGGGCGGACCGGGAGGAGCGGCCGTGCGTCGCGGGCACGCGTCCCAGCAGCGGGGCCCGAGACTCCGGTGCGGGGCTCACTTCGGGACCTCCAGCACCACGGTCGTCCCCGATCCGGGGGCGCTGAACAGCCTGGTGCGGCCGCCGACGTCACCGAGCCGGGCGATCACCGACTCCTTGAAGCCGAGCTTCGTGTCGGGGACGGTCGCGATGTCGAAGCCCGCGCCCGCGTCCGTGACCATCGCGCGGACGGTCGTCTCGTCCTCGGTGATCGTCACGTCGGCCGAGGCGACGCCGGAGTGGCGGCGCACGTTCTCGAGGCACTCCGCCAGGGCGAGGACGAAGGAGTCGAGGGCCGCGCCGGTGAGCGCCACCTGGCCGGAGCCGTGCCAGATCACGTCGAGCCCCATCCGGCCGAAGCGGTTGCGGACGTTCTCGAGGGTGTTGGCCGCGGGGGCGGAGGTGACGCTGGTCAGCTGGTAGGAGCCGGACGCGCTCGGGGTGGGGGTCCCGCCGAGCCGGAGCTGGCGCAGGAGCTGCGCGTCCTGCGCCGCCTGCTGCCGGAGCGCGTCGACCGACACTCCGCGGCCCGAGTGCGCGAGGAGCGTGAGGGTGGCCAGCACCGTGTCGTGCAGGAGCCGCGCGCCCTGCCGGCGCTGCGCCTCCGTCTCGCTGGCGAGGCGCTCCACGCGGTGCGCGTTGCCGATGCTGTCGATCCGCCGCACCACCCGCGGGACCGCTGTGCCGATCCAGAGGGCGAATCCGCAGAGCGTGCCCCAGGGCAGCAGGCTCTGGAAGACCACGGTGGGGATCATGGTGCCGCTCGAGACGAGCACCGACGGGATCAGGCTCGGGAGGAGCACCGGCAGCAGCAGGAGCAGTCGGCGCGCGGACGTCGTCACGACCACGGCGATGCTCGCGGTCACGGCGTTCGCGGTGTTGACCAGGACGAACCCGGCGAAGTCGGCGCCCGGAGCGAGCCCCAGCGCGAGGCCCCAGCCCAGCAGCAGGCCGCCGACGGCGACGGCGATCACTCGGCTGCGGCGCCCCGTCCGGGCGAGCTCGACGTGGGCGGCCATCATGCCCAGGAGCAGCGCGACGGCGAACGGCACGGCGGCGGGCTGGAGCGTCCCGGGGATGAGGGCCATGCCGAGCGCCCCCGCCTCCGTGAGCAGGCCGATCCCGCAGGCGGAGTGGCGCAGCAGCCGATCGCGCTCGCGGGCGCTGCGGATCATCGGCACGCTCTGGCCCCCTCCGGTCGTGGCGCGGGGCTGGCCCCCGTCTCACGATAGCCACTGCCCGGGCCGGTCGGAGCGGTTCGGGGCGTCGAACCGCGCCGGGGTCGGGCGGGTCAGGCCGTCGCGGGATGCGCCAGCAGCCGGGCGAGGTGCGCGCCGACCGCGTCGTCCTCGATGAGGAACCCGTCGTGGCCGAACGTCGAGGTGATCACCGCGACCTCTCCGCCGTCGAGGGCGCCGGGAGCGTGCGCCGCGATGATCCGCTGGCCCTCGACCGGGAAGAGCCGGTCGCTGTCGATGCCGAGGACGAGGGTCGGGCTGGTGATCCGGGAGAGGGCGGCCGCCTCGCCGCCCCGGCCGCGGCCGACGTCGTGCGAGTTCATCGCCTCGACGAGCGTGATGTAGCTGTTCGCGTCGAAGCGGCGCGTGAACTTGTTGCCGTGGAAGTCGAGGTACGACTCCACGGCGAAGCGGCCGCCGCCGCCGAGCGGGCTGAGCCCCGACTGCCAGCTGCGCTCGAAGCGGTCGTTGAGCTCGGAGGGGCTGCGGTAGTTGAGCAGTGCCATCCGGCGGGCGAGCGCGAGGCCGTGGTACGGGCCCTGGCCGTCGCCGGCGTCGTAGTAGGAGCCGCCCGCGAAGGCCGCGTCGTTGCGGATCGCCTCGAGCTGCACGAAGTTGAGGGCGATCTGGTCGGCCGTGGCCCGCGGGGGAGCGGCCAGAACCGCGAGGCGCGCGACCCGCTCCGCGTGGTCGATCCCCCACTCCAGCGCCTGCATCCCGCCCATCGAGCCGCCGATGACGGTGTGCCAGCGCTCGACGCCGAGCAGGTCGCTGAACTGCACCTGCGCCCGCACCTGGTCGCGGATGCTCGTGTACGGGAACCGTGCGCCCCACTCGTGGCCGTCCGGGGCGAGGGACGCGGGCCCGGTGGAGCCCTGGCACCCGCCGAGCATGTTCGGGGCGACCACGAAGAAGCGGTCGGTGTCGATGACGAGGCCGGGGCCGACGAGTCCCGACCACCAGCCGTCCGTCGCGTGGCCGGGATCGCCGCGGCCGAGCAGGTGGGAGTCGCCGGTCAGCGCGTGCAGGACGAGGACGGCGTTGTCGCGGCGCTCGTTCAGAGCACCCCAGCTCTCGTAGGCGATGCGGGCGTGGGGGAGGCGGCCGCCCGCCTCGAAGTCGAACGGGCCGAGGTCGACGAAGCGGCGTCCGCCCGGGTGGTCGCCGTCGCGCCAGGCTCCGGTGGCGGGCGGCTTGCCGATGACCGAGAGGAGCTGGCGCTCGGTGACGAACGCCGACGGGACCGTGTCCTCGAGTGTCTGCTGCCAGTCCATAGCGCTGTCCATCGTGTCAGAGCGCCGCGGGGCGGAGCCGTTTGTTACGCCCTGCTCCCGCGCTCCTCCGCCCGCGCGCGGAGCGCCCTGACGCGATCCCCGAGGACGGGGACCCCGTCAGGGCGCCGAGGGGCCTCAGGCGTTCGCGCGGGAGGCCTCGACGACGGCGCGCGCGGCGCGGAGGGCCTGGTCGAGGTCGGCGCGGAGGTCGTCGACGTTCTCGAGTCCCACCGACAGGCGCACCAGGCCCGGAGTGACGCCGGCGGTCAGCTGCTGCTCGGGCGAGAGCTGCGAGTGCGTGGTCGACGCGGGGTGGATGACGAGCGAGCGGACGTCGCCGATGTTGGCCAGGTGCGAGAACAGCTCCAGCGAGTCGACGAAGGCCCGGCCGGCGTCCACTCCGCCCTTGAGCTCGAACGAGAGCACCGCGCCCACGCCCTTCGGCGCGTAGCGGTTGGCCGCGGCGTACCAGGGCGAGGTGGGCAGGCCCGAGTAGTTCACCGAGGCGATGTCGGAGTGGTTCTCGAGGTACTCCGCGATCTCCTGCGCGTTCTGCACGTGGCGCTCGATCCGGAGCGAGAGGGTCTCGATGCCCTGGATGAGCTGCCAGGCGCTCGCCGGGGCGATCGAGGCGCCGAGGTCGCGCAGCAGCTGCACGCGGGCCTTGATGATGTAGGCGAGGGAGTCGCCGACCGCGGCGGTGTAGACGGCACCGTGGTAGGACTCGTCCGGCGTGGTGAGGCCGGGGAAGCGCTCGGCGTTCGCGGTCCACGAGAAGCGGCCGCCGTCGACGATCGCTCCGCCGATGACCGTGCCGTGGCCGCCGAGGAACTTCGTCGCCGAGTGCACGATGATGTCCGCGCCGTGCTCGAAGGGGCGGATCAGGTAGGGCGTCGCGATGGTGTTGTCCACGATCAGGGGCACGCCGGCGTCGTGCGCGACATCGGCCACGGTGCGGATGTCGAGGATGTTGATCTTGGGGTTGCCGACGGTCTCGGCGAAGAACAGCTTCGTGTTCGGGCGGACGGCGCGGCGCCACTCCTCGCGGTCGTCCTGGTTCTCGACGAAGGTCGTCTCGATGCCGAGCTTGGCGAGGGTGTACTTGAAGAGGTTGTAGGTGCCGCCGTAGATCGAGGACGACGAGACGATGTGGTCGCCGGCCTGGGCGATGTTCAGCACTGCCGCGGTCTCGGCGGCCTGGCCCGAGGCGAGCAGCAGGGCGCCGGAGCCGCCCTCGAGGGCGGTGAGCCGCTCCTCCACGACCGCCTGCGTCGGGTTCTGGATGCGGGTGTAGATGTTCCCGAACTCGGCCAGCGCGAACAGGTTCTGGGCGTGCTCCGCGTTGTCGAAGACGTAGGAGGTGGTCTGGTAGATCGGCGTCGCGCGGGCCTTGGTCACCGGGTCCGGCGCGGCGCCCGAGTGGATCTGCTTGGTCTCGAACTGCCACTTCTCGGAGTCGGTCATGGTGCTTCCCATCGGATCGTCGGGGTCGGGGACGGTGCCGTTCTCCGTCGCGACGAGCGTACGCGGGGCGCCCGCCGGGCGGCCAGGACCGCCGACACACGGGGTAACGGCCGTCAGCGCCGCTCGGGCTGCCGGTCGCGCTTGGCGCCCGTGGGGTCGGCGCGGTCCGGGCGCCGGGGCCTCGCGTCGGCCGCCGGGGCGAAGAGCCAGGCCGCGCGAGGCTCGACCAGCCGGTGGAAGACGGTGCGGGTCCAGCCCAGTGAGAGCGCGACCGAGACCGCGATGCAGAACACGATCATCAGCACGAGGGCGAGCGTGCTCTCCGTCTGCGAGAGGATCCCGGACTCCCGCAGCGGATAGAGGACGAAGCTGTGGAGGAGGTAGACGTACATCGTCGACTGCCCCCAGGCGGTGAGCGGGGTGCGGCGGCGCGGAACCAGCGCGAAGAGCGCGAGCGAGAGCACGACCGCTCCGGCCATCAGGGCCAGCCGCACCAGCCCGGCCCACCACTGGGTCTCGCCGAGGGCGTCGTAGGGGCGGTCGTAGAAGAACCAGTAGCGCAGGTCCGCCGCTCGGAACGCCTCGATGTTGACGGTCATGACGACCGCCGTGACCGCGAAGAGGACGACGGCGAGGATCCGGGCGAGGAGCACCCGCGACGGCGGCTGATCGAGCCAGCGGTCGACGGCGGAGCGGCCGCCGGGGGCGAAGCCGCGCAGGCGCCAGCCGAACACGAAGAACGGCAGGATCCCGATCGCGCGTGCGAGCGAGAAGGTCGAGTCGATGTTGTCGTAGTAGCTGACCCCGACCGCGAGCACCACGCTGATCAGCAGCGGCCAGCGCAGCAGCGCCAGGTAGGGGAGGACGAGGCGGAAGATGCCCAGCGCGAGCAGGAACCACAGCGTCCAGCTCGGCTTCGTCGGGTTGAACTCCTGCTTGCCCTCGACCAGGAACTGCACCAGGGTCCAGATCGTCTCCATGATCAGGTAGGGCAGGAGGATGTCGGTCAGCACCCGCCGCATCGCGCGCCCGCTCGGTGCGCCGCTCTTGGAGAAGTAGCCCGAGATGATCGCGAAGGCCGGCATGTGGAAGGCGTAGATCGTCAGGTAGACGATGAGCGAGGTGTCGGAGTTGGCCGTCAGCCTCTGGACGCCGTGCCCGATCACGACGAGGGTCACGCAGACGAAGCGCGCGTTGTCCCAGAGGGGCACGCGGCGCTTCGGGGTGACGGCTGTCCCGGCGGTCGCGGGAACCGGGTCGGCGGGCGGCACGCGGCCAGACTAGCGTTGGGCTGCGACGACGGAGTCGAGGGTGTCCGAGGCTTGACGGAAGGGGACGGGCGTGGATCGACGCGTTGTCGTGACAGGAGCGAGTTCAGGGATCGGGGCGGCCACGGTCCGCCTGTTCCGCGACCACGGCTGGGAGGTCGTCGCCGTCGCGCGCCGGCGCGACCGGCTGGAGGCGCTCGCCGCCGAGACCGGCGCCGGGTACTTCGCCGCCGACCTCACCGACGCCGCCCAGGTCGACGCTCTGCGCGACCACCTCTCCTCCTCCGGGCCCGTGCACGCCCTCGTGAACAACGCGGGCGGCGCGCTCGGACTCGACTCGGTCGAGAGGTCCGACCCCGAGGACTGGCGCCGCATGTTCGAGATCAACGTGCTCTCGGTGAAGCTCGTGACCAGCGCGCTGCTCCCGCTGCTGCGCGCCGGGATCCGGGGGAGCGGCACCTCCGCGGACATCGTGACGGTCACCTCGATCGCCGGCCACGTCGCCTACGAGGGCGGAGGCGGGTACAACGCCGCCAAGCACGCCGCGCACGCGCTGGTCGCCGTGCTGCGGCTCGAGCTGGCCGGCGAGCCGATCCGCGTGATCGAGATCGCGCCGGGGATGGTGCACACGGACGAGTTCTCGCTGGTCCGCTTCGGCGGCGACCGGGAGCGCGCCGACGCGGTCTACGCCGAGGTCCCCGACCCGCTGGTCGCGGAGGACGTCGCCGCTGCGATCGTCTCCTCGGTGGAGCTCCCCGCCCACGTCAACCTCGACCTGGTGACCATCAAGCCGGTCGCGCAGGCGGCCCCGCACAAGGTCGCGAAGGGACCCCTGGCCCCGCGCGCCTGACCGATGTGACGCGGAGGCCCGCGACGGCCTAGCCTGTCCCTCATGGTTTCCGACGCCGACGACTCCGCCGCCCTCCTCGCCGCCACGGAGAAGGAGGTGCTCGGCTGGCTCGAGTTCGGCGACGCCGCTCGGCACCTGGCCGACGACGTGGTCGCGTCGGGCTACCGGCCGGAGCTTGTCGTCGCCATCGCGCGCGGCGGTCTGCTCCTCGCGGGCGCCGTGGCCTACGCGCTCGGCATCAAGAGCTGCGGCGCGCTGAACGTCGAGTTCTACACCGGCGTCGAGGCGCGCCTGGCGGAGCCCGTGGTGCTGCCGCCGCTGCTCGACGAGGCGTCCGTGCGCGGCAAGCGCATCCTCCTGGTCGACGACGTCTCCGACTCCGGCCACACCCTCGCCCTCTCGGTGAAGCTCATCCGCGCGATGGGTGCCGAGGTGCGCACCGTGACCCTGTACACGAAGCCGCGCACGGTGCTCGAGCCCGATTTCTTCTGGCGCCGCACCCCGCGCTGGATCGTCTTCCCCTGGTCGGCTCTGCCCCCGGTGGACGGAGCCCTCGCCGAGGACGACGAGTGAGCGTCCACCTGATCGGCGGCGGAGGCGGCGTCGAGCACGACCAGCAGCTGTACGGGGCGTTCCTCGCGGAGGCGCGCGCCCACGCGGTCGACGCCGGCCGGATCGAGGGCCCGCGCATCGCGATCGTCGTCGTCCACGACGGGCTCGGCCCGGAGGCCTACGCCGGCTACGCGGCACTGCTCGCGACGGTCGGCCCGCTCGACGCGTTCGCCGTGATGAAGCCGGAGGGCGGCCGGATCGATCCCGCGGTCTTCGACGACGTCGACGGGATCTTCGTCGGCGGAGGGCTGACCCCGGCCTACCGCGACGCGCTCGAGGCCTGCTTCCCGCGGCTGCGCGATCTCGTCTCCTCCGGAGTGCCGTACGCCGGCTACTCGGCGGGAGCCGCCGTCGCGGCCGACCGCGCCCTCGTCGGCGGCCACCGGATCGGCGGCGTCGCCGTCGTCCCGGAGGGCGCGGCGGAGGAGCTCGACGAGGTCACGGTGCTCGAGGGCATCGGCCTCATCGACGTGACGGTCGACGTGCACGCGGCGCAGTGGGGGACCCTCGGCCGCCTGGTCGCGGCCGTCGAGGCGGGCCTGGTCGACGGCGGCGTCGCGCTCGACGAGTCCACCGTGCTGATCGTCGGCACCGGCGCGCTCCGCGTCGGCGGCGCCGGCTCGGTGTGGCGCGTGAGCGGCAGCGACGCCGGAGTCGTCGTCGCGACGCTCGCGGCGGGCTGACTCGGTGGACCTCGCTGAGCTCGCGGCCTCGGGACTGATCGACCGGGGCTGGGCGGAGGCGCTCGCCCCCGTCGCCGGGGACATCGCCGCGATGGGCGACTTCCTCCGCGGCGAGGTCGCGGCCGGCCGGCCCTACCTCCCCGCGGGCCGCGACGTGCTCCGCGCCTTCGCCGCACCGCTCGCGGACGTGCGCGTCCTCATCGTCGGACAGGACCCGTACCCGACGCCCGGGCACCCGATCGGGCTGTCCTTCGCGGTCGAGCGCCACGTGCGCCCGCTGCCGAGGAGCCTGCAGAACATCCACCGCGAGCTCCGGGACGACCTCGGCGTCGAGCCGCCCGAGCACGGCGACCTCAGCGGCTGGACCTCGAGCGGCGTGATGCTGCTCAACCGGGTCCTCACCGTCGCCCCCGGCTCTCCCGCCTCGCACCGCGGGAAGGGCTGGGAGGCGGTCACCGAGCACGCGATCCGCACGCTGGCCGCCCGGGACGCGCCTCTCGTCGCGATCCTCTGGGGCCGCGACGCCGCGTCGCTCCGCCCGATGCTGGGGGAGGCCGGAGTGATCGAGAGCGCGCACCCCAGCCCGCTGTCGGCCTCGCGCGGCTTCTTCGGCTCCCGGCCGTTCAGCCGCGCCAACGCCCTCCTGGAGGAGCGCGGCGCGGAGCCGGTCGACTGGAGCGCTCTCGCATGACCGGGCGCTCGCCCGCGGGGCGGCTACGCTGGCCCGGATCGATGGGCGGAGCCGAAGGGGAGCCGGATGCTTGAGGAAGAGTACGAGAGCCGGCGCGTCCTGCCGCCGCACCTGCGGAAGGCGCCGCCTCCCGAGCCCGGCTTCTCGTTCGAGATCCGCGACGCCCGCGACGCCGACCTCCCGGACATCCGCGAGATCTACAACCACTACGTGCGCAACACGGTGGTGACCTTCGACGAGGACGACTCGACGCTGAAGGAGTGGCGGACGAAGTTCTCCCGCAACCAGAAGCTCGGGCTGCCCTTCATCGTGGCCGTCTCGCCGTCGGGCCAGATCCTCGGCTACGCGATGGTGTCGCCGTGGTCCTCCAAGCGGGCGTACCGCTTCACCGTGGAGAACTCGATCTACCTGCGGGCGGCCTCCACCGGCAAGGGCCTCGGCCGGGCGCTGATGGCCGAGCTCCTCGAGCGCGCGAAGGCCGTGGGGATCCGTCAGATCATGGCCGTCATCGCCGACAAGGGCGCGGAGGCGTCGCTGGCGATGCACGCGCAGTTCGGATTCGTCGAGGTCGGCCGGATGGGCCGCGTCGGCTTCAAGTTCGAGCGCTGGCTCAGCACCGTCCTGCTGCAGAAGACCCTCAAGTAGGGCCGACCCGCCCCTGCGAATGCGCCTCATCGACAGGTGCCGGGGAGCGCGCCGTCCCTACACTGGACGGCATGGAATGGCTCGTCCCGCTCATCGTCGTCGTCGCGCTCGTCGTCATCCTCGGGGTCTACCTCTGGGCGACGTACAACTCGCTGGTCACCCTCAACGTCCGCGTGGACGAGGCGTGGAGCGACATCACCGTCCAGCTGAAGCGCCGCGCGGATCTGATCCCCAACGTGATCGACTCCGTGAAGGGCTACGCCTCGCACGAGCGCCAGGTCTTCGAGTCGGTGACGCAGGCTCGCGCCGAGACGCTGCAGGCCCAGGGCCCGGCGGAGGCGTCGGTCGCCGAGGACCACATGCAGAGCGCTCTGAAGTCGATCTTCGCGGTCGCGGAGGCGTACCCCCAGCTGCAGGCGAGCCAGAACTTCCTCCAGCTGCAGGGCGAGCTGGTCGACACCGAGGACAAGATCCAGTCGGCCCGGCGCTTCTACAACGGCGGCGTGCGCGAGATGAACACCAAGGTGAAGGTCTTCCCGAACACGCTCTTCTCGCGCCGGCTCGGCTTCTCGGAGCGCGAGTTCTTCGAGGTCGGCGATCTCGCCGCGATCTCGGAGCCCCCGCGCGTCCAGTTCTAGGCAGCCGCCGTGTACAGCGCGATCGCCCGCAACAAGCGCAACACGGTCCTGATCCTCGTCCTGTTCCTGGCGATCATCGGCGGCCTGGGCGCCCTGGCTGCAGCGGTCTACCGCAACACGGCGATCGTCGTGGTGGTGCTCGTGATCGCCGCCGCTTACGCGTTCTTCCAGTACTTCTTCGCCGCTCGCCAGGCGATCGCGCTCAGCGGCGGCGTGGCGGTGGAGAAGGCGGACGAGCCGAGGCTCTACCGCATCGTCGAGAACCTCTCGATCGCGACGGGCACGCCGATGCCGAAGGTGTACCTGATCGACGACCCGGCGCCGAACGCGTTCGCGACCGGCCGTGACCCCGAGCACGCCGTCGTCGCTGCGACGACGGGCCTGCTCGCGATCATGGACGACGCCGAGCTGGAGGGCGTGATGGCCCACGAGCTGGGCCACGTCCGCAACTACGACATCCGCGTCTCGATGATCGTCTTCGGTCTCGTCGTCGCGGTGGGCTTCCTCTCGGACGCCTTCCTCCGCCTGGCCTTCTTCGGGCGGGGCGGCAACGGCAACGGCGGGGGCAACCCGGCGCTCCTGATCGTCGGGCTGGTGTCGATGGTCCTCGCGCCGATCGTCGCCTCGGTCGTGCAGCTCTCGATCTCCCGTCAGCGCGAGTACCTCGCCGACGCGACCAGCGCGCTGACGACCCGCCACCCCGACGCCCTCGCCCGCGCCCTGCTCAAGCTCGAGTCCGCGGGCCGGCCGATGCAGCGGCAGAACAGCTCGATGGCGCACCTCTGGATCGCCGACCCGTCGAAGCCGGGGGTGCTCGCGCGCCTCTTCGCGACCCATCCGCCGATCGCGGACCGCGTCGCCCGCCTCTCCGAGATGGGATCGCGCTTCTAGCAGGCTGATCCGGCCGACGCCCCGTCGACGATCGCCGCCCGCCCGGATCCCGCCCCTGGCAGCGGGGCACGCGCCACCGCGCCGGACGGGACGTCATCCGGTCGGAGACGCCAGCGGACCGCCGTCGACGGTCGTCAGGTACTCGGCGAAGACCGGCGCCGGGTCGATGCCGCTCGCGGCCGCGTCGACCAGCGCCCGCCGGACCAGGGCGAGGACGACGGTGGCCAGGACGGCCGCCCGGTACGGGGACGTGCGGCCGAGCCCCATCCGCTCCGCGAGGAACGGCGTCAGCGCCTCCTCGCCGTCGTGCAGCGACTGCGCCCAGACGGCGCGCATCGCCGAGGTCTCGGTCAGCAGGGGGATCAGCCGGAGGGTGCGGTCGAGCTGGGGACCGGAGGCCGCCGCGGCGAAGGCGTGACCGAGCGCCGCGTTCAGCGGCTCGGCGGCCGGGCGCTCGAGGAGGGCGCGTCCCATCGCGGCGATCGCGGCGGCGAGCACCGGGCGCACGCAGTCCTCCTTCCCGCCGAGGTACCGGTGGAAGGTCCGGAGGGAGACGCCGGCCGCGTGGGCGAGCTCGCCCGTGCCGACCCCGACGACGCTCCCGCGCTCGAGCAGACGGGCGACGCAGCGCTCCGAGAGCGCCAGCGCCAGGACGCCGCCGGGCGCGCTCACGCGATCCTCCTCAGTGCTGCGGCGAGGGCGGCCGCGAGGTCGCCGCGACCGACGACCTCGACGGCGTCGAGGCCCTGCCAGGCCGCCGCCTCGACCAGCAGCGCGGCGAGCCGCTCCGGCGTGTCGGCCGGGGCCCCCGGCTCGAGCCAGGCGGCCTGCACGAGCAGGACCCGGCGCTTGCGCTCGCTCTTGAGGTCGACCCGTGCAGCGATCACGTCGTCGAGGAGCACGGGGAGGACGTAGTAGCCGTGGACCCGCTGCTCGGCCGGGGTGTAGATCTCGATCCGGTAGTGGAAGCCGAAGAACAGCTCGGCCCTCGGCCGGTGCCAGACCACGGGGTCGAACGGCGAGAGGAGCGCGTCCGCCCGGAGCGTGCGGGGGCGTCGGGCGTCGACGTGCTGCCAGAGCGGAACGGGCCGCCCGCCCCGCTCCCAGCCGCGCACCTCGACGCGCTCGAGCTCGCCCGCCTCGACCAGCTCGTCGATCGCGACGCGCGTGGGGGACTGGAGCAGCCGGTGGTAGTCGGCCAGGTCGCCGAGGGTGCCGATCCCGTGGGCCCGGGCCGCCCGGCGCACGAGCTCGCGGACGGCGTCGGGGAGGGGCACGTCGGCGTCGAGCACCGCGCTCGGGAGGAGCCGCTCGGCGAGACCGTAGGAGCGCTCGAAGCGCGTGCGCCCCGCCGTCACCACCTCGCCCCAGCGGAACAGGACCTCGAGGCCGCGCTTGATGTCGGACCAGCCCCACCAGGGGCCCGTGCGGACGTTGGCCTCGTGCTCGATCTCGGAGGCGCGGAGGGGACCGTCGGCGAGCGCGGCGCGGAGCCAGTCGAGGGTGGCGCGGTTCTCGTGGGCCCAGCCCTCGTGCTCGGGCAGGCGGACCCGGCGGTAGTGCTCCATCCGCCAGCGGTAGAGCGGGAGATCCTCGCGGCGGACGAGGGCGGCCTCGTGTGCCCAGTACTCGACGTAGGGGCCGTCGGGGGAGAAGGCCGCGGCGTCGAGGAGGGAGCGATCGTACGGGCCGAGCCGCGCGAGCAGCGGCAGGTAGTGGCTCCGCTCGAAGACGTTCACCGAGTCGAGCTGGAGCGGGCGGATCCGGTCCACGGCGGCGCGCACCCGGCGCGCGTCGACCCGGGACGGACGGGGGCCGAACCCCTGCGCCGCCAGGGCGATGCGGCGCGCCAGCGCGGGGGAGAGCTGCTCGGTCATGGTCCGCTCACGCTAGCGAACGCCCCCGACATCGCCGTCCCCGATTCGGCCCCCGGCGTTCGCCCGGCATTCACCGCCGCGCTCCCTCGCCGACTCGCGGCGCTCCTACCGTGCCCGAGGCCGTCCCACCGGGGCGGCCCACCCGACTCCTGGAGGACCCTTGACCATTCAGCGCCTGTCGCGCACCGCCGCGGTCGCCGCCGCCGGCACCGCCCTCGTCTTCACGCTCTCGGCCTGCTCCGGCGGCGCCACCGCCTCGTCCGACGGCGGCGGCACGGACGCGGCGTCCGCCAGGTCCGCCGCGGACCTCGGCGGGCTGGACGCCCTGGTCGAGGCCGCGAAGGCCGAGGGCGAGCTCAACGTCATCGCCCTGCCCGACACCTGGGCGAACTACGGCGAGCTGATCAGCGGCTTCGAGGACGAGTACGGCATCACCGTGAACTCCGCCGACCCCGACGTCTCCTCCGCGGAGGAGATCAGCACGGCGGAGAACCTCGCCGGGCAGGACACCGCTCCCGACGTGTTCGACCTCGGGCCGGCCGTCGCTCTGGCGAACACGGACATGTTCGCGCCGTACAAGGTCGAGTCCTGGGACGACATCCCCGAGGGGAACAAGGAGGAGTCGGGCCTCTGGGTGAACGACTACACCGGCCTGATGTCGATCGGGTTCGACGCGGCCGCGGTGCCTGCGCCCACGTCGCTCGAGGACCTCCTCGGCGCCGACTACCGCGGCTCGGTCGCGATCAACGGCGACCCGACCCAGGCGGGAGCCGCCGCGGCCGCAGTGCAGCTCGCGGCTCTCCAGTCCGGCGGCTCCGCCGACGACGTCCAGGCGGGGATCGACTTCTTCGAGAAGCTGAACGACGCCGGCAACTTCCTGCCGCTGGACCCGACCGACGCCACCATCGCCTCGGGCGAGACCCCTGTCGTCTTCGACTGGAGCTACAACAACCTCGCCGCCGGGAAGGCGAACGAGGGCACCCGCGAGTGGACGACGACCGTCCTCCCGGGCTCCGCCGTCGGCAGCTACTACAATCAGGCGGTCAACGCCGACGCTCCGCACCCCGCGGCCGCGCGGCTCTGGCAGGAGTACCTCTACTCCGACGCCGCGCAGAACCTCTACCTCGCCGCCGGCGCCTACCCGGTGCGCCTGGCCGCGATGACCGAGGCCGGCACGGTCGACCAGGACGCGCTCGACGCCGTCGGCGCCGCTCCCTCCGACCTCGTCCAGTTCACGGAGGAGCAGACCGAGGCGGCCTCGTCGCTCCTCGCCGAGAAGTGGGCCGCGGCGATCCAGTGACCACCGCTCCCGCCGAGGCCGTCTCCGGGGCGTCCGCGCCCCGGGGACGGCGCGGCACCCCGGCCGTGCTGGGCGTCGCCCCCTTCGCGCTCTACGTCCTGCTGTTCCTGGCCGTCCCCACGGTCCTCGCAGTGGCGACCGGATTCACGGACGGAGACGGCCGCTTCACCACGGCGAACGTGCTCGCGCTCGGGGATCCCGTCGTGCTGTCCGCCTTCGGCGCGTCGCTCGGGCTCTCGGCCGTGACCGCCGTGGTCGGCGCGGTGCTGGGCGCGGTCGTGTGCCTGGCCCTGCTCGGCTCCGATGCGCGCGGGGCGCTCCGGACCGTCGTCGATGCGGCGGCGAGCGTCCTCGCGCAGTTCGGCGGCGTGATGCTCGCGTTCGCCTTCATCGCGACGATCGGCGTGCAGGGGCTGGTGACCACCCTCCTCGCGGGAGCGGGCGTCGACCTCTACGCCGACGGCGTGTGGCTCTACCAGCTGCCCGGGCTCGTCCTGCCCTACCTCTACTTCCAGGTGCCCCTGATGGTGCTCACGTTCCTGCCCGCGCTCGAGGGCCTGCGCCCGGAGTGGGCCGAGGCGAACGCGGTGCTCGGCGGGGGCCGGCTCGGCTACTGGCTGAACGTGGCACTCCCGGTGCTGGCGCCGTCGTTCCTCGGCTGCGTGCTGCTGCTGTTCGCGAACGCGTTCTCCTCCTTCGCCACCGCGGCGGCGCTGATCAGCCAGGGCGCGCAGATCGTCCCGCTTCAGATCCGCGCCGCGCTGGTCAGCGAGACGGTGCTGGGCCGCGAGAACCTCGCGGGCGCCCTCGCGCTCGGGATGCTCGCGGTGATGGTGGTCCTGATGTCCGGGTACGCGCTGCTGCAGCGCCGGGCCCGGCGGTGGCAGCGATGAGGCCCGCGCGGCTCCTGTCCGGGGCGGTGCTCGTGATCACCGGGCTGGTGTTCGCCGTCCCGATCGTCGCGATGGCGGAGTTCACGCTCCGCGGCGCCGGCGGCCACGACCTCTCGCACTGGACGGCGATCCTCGACCCGGAGAACGAGCGCGCCTACCGCTCGCTGTTCCAGGGGATCGGCAACTCGCTGGTCCTCGCCGTCGTCACCGCCCTCATCGTCCTGGTCCTGCTGGTGCCGACGATGCTGCTCGTCGAGATCCGGCTCCCACGCCTGCGCCGGGCTCTGGAGCTGGTCTGCCTGCTCCCGCTGACCGTGCCCGCCATCGTCCTCGTCGTCGGCCTCGCGCCGGTCTACTCCGTGGTCACCCGGCTCGCCGGCTCCGCGCCGTGGACGCTCGCTCTCGCCTACGGGGTGCTGGTCCTGCCCTACGCCTACCGCGCCGTGGCGGCGGACCTCGCCGGTCTCGACGCCGTGACGCTCTCGGAAGCGGCCCGCTCGCTCGGCGCGGGCCCGCTCGCGGTGCTCGGGAGGGTCCTCCTGCCGAACCTGCGCCGGGGCCTGGTCGCGGCCGCGCTGATCACCGTCGCAGTCGTTCTCGGCGAGTACACGATCGCCTCGCTCCTCAGCCGCACCACCCTCCAGACCGGCCTGGTGCAGGTGTCGAAGTCCGACGCCTACGTCGCCGTGATCTTCTCGCTGCTCTCCCTCCTCTTCGCCTTCGCCCTCCTGCTCGGGATCGGCCGCCTCGCGCGCATCGGCCTGCCGACGGGCCGGGCGCGCTCCTCGAAAGGCTCCTCGTGACCGCTCCCACCCTCCCCGGCGCCCGCGTGCGCTTCGTCGACGTGGAGCGGCACTACGGCTCCGCGCGAGCGCTCGACGGCGTCTCGTTCGACGTGGCCCCGGGTGAGTTCATCGCGCTGCTCGGCCCCTCCGGCTGCGGCAAGACCACAGCCCTGCGCGCCCTCAGTGGTCTCGAGCGGATCGACGCGGGGCGGATCCTCGTCGACGAGGAGGACGTCGCCCACGTCCCCGTCGCGAAGCGCGACATGGGCATGGTCTTCCAGTCGTACTCGCTCTTCCCGCACCTGCGGGCGCGCGAGAACGTCGAGTTCGGGCTGCGCACCCGGGGAGTCGGGGCGCGCGAGCGCCGGGCGGCCGCGGGGGAGGCGCTGGAGGTCGTGGGCCTCGGCGCCCTCGGCGACCGCTACGCGCACGAGCTCTCCGGCGGCCAGCAGCAGCGGGTGGCGCTCGCGCGCGCCCTCGTCACGCGGCCGCGGGTGCTGCTGCTGGACGAGCCGCTGTCGGCCCTGGACGCGAAGGTCCGCGTCCAGCTGCGCGACGAGATCAAGCGCCTGCAGTCCGAGATCGGCATCACCACGTTCTTCGTCACGCACGACCAGGAGGAGGCGCTCGCCGTCGCCGATCGCGTCGCGGTGATGAACGCCGGGCGGATCGAGCAGCTGGGTGCACCGGAGGACCTCTACGCGCGCCCGGCGACCGCCTTCACGGCCCGCTTCGTCGGCCTCTCGACGGTGGTCGCGGGGACGGTCTCGTCGGGATCGGTCCTCGCGCTCGGCGTGCGCCTGCCGCTCGTCGACGCGGCGGCGGCCGACGGTCCCGTGTCGGTGTTCCTCCGCCCCGAGGACCTCGCCGTCGTGGCCGACGGCGCTCCCGACTCCCTGCCCGGAGTCGTCCTCGCCTCGAGCTTCCTGGGGCCGGTGCGGCGCTCGACCGTCCGGCTGTCGACGGGTGAGGAGGTCACCGTCCAGCACGCGTCGGGGCATCGCCTCGAGCCGGGGGAGCGGGTCGGCGTGCTGCCCGCGCGGCGCCCGGTCGCGGTCGGTCCGGCACCGGAGCAGGCGGCGGTCGGCGCCGCCGCATGAGCACTCCCCGGGGATACCGCGCGGGGTATGCGCCGGGGCCTAGTCTGGGCAGATGAGACTCGGCAGGTCCCGCCGCACCTCCGGCCCGCGCGCCGTCCAGCCCGCCGCGCCCGTCGCCCCGGCCGCCCCCTCCCGGCCCGCTCCCGTCGCCGATTCGGCCTTCGTGAGCGACGGGATGCGCATCGCCGGCGCCTGGGCCTGGCGCGTCCTCGTCGTGGTCGCGGCGCTCGCGGTGCTGGTGCTGCTCGTCATCGAGCTGCGGCTGATCGTCATCCCGCTCCTGCTCGCGATCGTGATCGCCGCCCTCCTGGTGCCGTTCTCGAGCTTCCTCCAGCGCCACCGCTGGCCCAAGTGGGCCGCCGTCGTCCTGGCGGAGCTGGGGATCGTCGTGGTGATCGGCGGGCTCCTCTTCCTCGTCGTCACCCAGGTCTACTCCGGCTTCGACGATCTCAGCCGGCAGACGGTGCAGTCCTACGACGACTTCAAGGCCTTCCTCCTCGAGTCGCCGCTCCACCTCACCGAGACCGACATCAACCAGTACGCGCAGCAGGCGCTCACGGCCCTGCAGCAGGACTCGGGGATGCTGGTCAGCGGCGCGCTCAGCGTCGGCTCGACCGTCGGCCACCTGCTGACGGGCGTGCTGCTCACCCTCTTCTCGACGCTGTTCATCCTCATCGACGGGCCGAACATCTGGAGCTGGGTCGTCCGCCTCTTCCCGCGCCGCGCCCGCGGAGCCGTCGACGGCGCCGGTCGCGCAGGGTGGGTGACGCTGACCAACTTCGTGAAGGTGCAGATCCTGGTGGCCTTCGTCGACGCGGTCGGCATCGGCCTCGGCTCCTTCCTCCTCGGCGTCCCGCTGGCCATCCCGATCGGCGTACTCGTCTTCCTCGGCTCCTTCGTGCCGGTCATCGGCGCCGTGGTGACGGGGGCGCTGGCCGTCTTCATCGCGCTGGTCTACAACGGACCGCTGATCGCGCTCTTCCTGCTGATCGTCGTCCTCGCGGTGCAGCAGCTCGAGGGCCACATCCTCCAGCCGCTGATCATGGGGTCGGCGGTCAAGGTCCACCCGCTGGCCGTGGTGCTCGCGGTGGCCGGAGGCTCGATCATCGGCGGCATCGCCGGCGCCTTCTTCGCGGTGCCCGTCGTGGCCACACTCAACGTCATGGTCAAGTACGTCGCGAGCGGAGCCTGGCGCTCGCCGACCCGAACCCCCGAGAGAGTTGCCGCAGAGCATGCAGACTAGCCGCGTCGTCGGACCCGCCCTCCACGAGTTCGAGGCGGCCCGCGCCGTCCTCGCCCCCGTCATCGCCGCCACCCCCATGGAGACGAGCACCTTCCTCGCGCAGGTCCTCGGCTCGCCCGTGTTCCTCAAGTGCGAGAACCTCCAGCGCACCGGCTCCTACAAGATCCGCGGAGCGGTGTTCCGGATGTCGCGGCTCACCCCGGAGGAGCGGGCCCGCGGAGTCGTGGCGGCCTCGGCCGGCAACCACGCGCAGGGCGTCGCCTATGCGGCGCGGGAGCTGGGGATCAAGGCCACGATCTTCATGCCGATCGGCGTCGCGCTGCCCAAGCTCGCAGCCACCCGCGACTACGGCGCGGACGTGGTGCTGAGCGGCCACATCTTCAACGAGGCGCTCGCGGCGGCGGCGGAGTTCGCCGAGCGCACGGGCGCGGTCTTCGTTCCTCCCTACGACCACCCCGACGTGATCACCGGCCAGGGCACGGTCGGCCTCGAGATCCTCGAGCAGGCCCCCGCCGTCGAGACCATCGTGGTGCCCATCGGCGGCGGCGGCCTCATCGCCGGGGTCGCATCGGCGGCCAAGCAGAAGGCGGCCGAGGAGGGGCGCACGCTCCGCGTCATCGGCGTGCAGGCGGCCAACGCGGCGCCGTACCCCCTCTCGCTCGCGAGCGGCGAGCCGACCGCGATCACGATCTCTCCGACGATCGCCGACGGCATCGCCGTGGCGAAGCCGGGGCAGCTGAACTTCGCGATCGTCCGCGAGATGGTGGACGAGGTCGTCACCGTCGAGGACGACGACATCGCCCGGGCTCTGCTGGTGCTGCTGGAGCGGGCGAAGCTCGTGGTGGAGCCCGCGGGCGCGGTGGGCATCGCGGCGATCCTGACGGGGAAGATCCGCGACGCCGGAGCGACCGCGGTCATCCTGTCGGGCGGCAACATCGATCCGCTGATGATGGAGCGGGTGATCAGCCGGGGCCTGGCCGCGTCGGAGCGCTACCTCAAGATGAGCATCGGGCTGCCGGATCGTCCGGGGCAGCTGTCGCGCATCGCGGAGCTCATCTCGGAGGCGAACGCGAACGTGGTCGAGGTGCTGCACACCCGGCACGGCCGGGGCCTGCAGATCAGCGAGGTCGAGATCGAGATCAGCGTCGAGACCCGCGGCCCCGAGCACGCCGACCGCGTCATCCAGGTCCTCACCGACGCCGGCTACGCCCCCCGCATCTCCCGCAACTGACCGCTAGAGGGCGCCGCTTCCGCGATCCCGTCGCGATTCCGGCGCCCACGGTCCGGGTAAGGCGGTTCGTCCGTCGCGGCGTTCCCGGTACAGCGGGGAAGAAGCCGATCACGGTGATCTCGCGTCCTCTGTCGTCGCCGCGAAGCCGGCGCCCCCCGTCTGGAGAGGGCTGATCGTGCGTCGCGGTGTTCTCCGCGAGGCGGAGGAGGAAGCGGTACCGGCGATATCGCGCCCGACGCTGTCGCCGCGAAGCCGGCGCCGCGCTCCCGTTCAGAGAGGGCTGATCGTGCGTCGCGGTGTTCTCCGCGAGGCGGAGGAGGAAGCGGTACCGGCGGCATCGCGCCCGACGCTGTCGCCGCGAAGCCGGCGCCGCGCTCCCGTTCAGAGAGGGCTGATCGTGCGTCGCGGCGTTCTCCGCAAGGCGGAGGAGGAAGCGATACCGGCGGTATCGCGCCCGACGACAACGCCGCGGAGAGCGCCGCGACGTGCGATCAGTGGCCGGACCAGGTCTCGACGTTGGCGACGCGGACCTCGATCTCCCGCCCGTTGGGTGCCGTGAAGCGGGCGGTGTCGCCGACGTTCAGGCCCATGATCGCCGATCCGAGGGGGCTCTGGGGGCTGTAGACGTCGAGGTCGCTCTCGCCCGCCATCTCGCGGTTGCCGAGGAGGAAGCGGGACTCGTCGCCGGCGATCTCGGCGGTGATGATGGTGCCGGCCTCGACGACTCCGTGGCTCTCGGGGGGCGTGCCGATCTCGGCTTCGCGGAGGAGGGAGGTCAGCTGGCGGATGCGGGCCTCGATCTTGCCCTGCTCGTCCTTCGCGGCGTGGTAGCCGCCGTTCTCCTTCAGGTCGCCCTCCTCGCGGGCGACCTCGATGCGCTTGGCGATCTCCTCGCGTCCGTTGGTGGACAGCTCGGTGAGCTCCGCCTCGAGGCGGTCGTACGACTCCTGGGTCATCCAGGTCACCTGTGACTGGTCGGCCATGGTGGGCTCCTGCTCTGCGGGCCGCGCTCGCGGCGCCCGGCAGCACCGTGCGGAGGTGTCCGCGTCCGGCGGTGGGGACGGCCGGCGTCAGGCGGCGGTGGGAATGGCGAGGCCCCGACGAGTCCGTCAGGGCTTCGGGCAAGCCTACGGGAGCCAGCAGGAGGAGATCAAACCTGTGTTCGCGAGCTCGGTGGTGCGGACCGTCTCCGTGTAGGAGCGGAAGCGCTCCGTCGAGGCGGGGTACTCCACGACCAGCCAGCCGACCACGGCGGACTGCTCGTTGAGGGCCTGGACCGCGCAGGCGACCTCGCGGCTGACGGGCGCGGTGAGGTCGAAGGAGACGGTGACGGTGCGGTCGTCCACGACCTGGTGCGCGGTGTCCTGGACGTCCACCCCGCCGCGTGCTCCGTCGAGTCCGGCCCAGACGACCCAGGCGGCGAAGACGGCGACGAAGGCGAGCGCGACGCCGCCGAAGAGCCAGCGGTTGCCGCGGCGGGTGCGCGTCGTGCGGCCGTAGCGGGTGGCGAGGGGTCCGGCGGCGCGGACGGCGTCCGGATCGAGCGCGGGCGCGGCGGCTCCCTCGACGCTCTCGGACGTGCGGGCGGCCACGGAACTCCCTGGGTGATGCGTCTACTCTGGACGGGTGGCGCGCGTCCTTCGCGGACGGGAGCGCCGATCCCATTAAACCCCGAGGAATCGAGCGATCGTGTCCCAGGCCGTCGAGGTCTCCGTCGATTCGGAGGTGCGGGACGCTCCGCGCCTTCTCGCCGTGCACGCCCATCCTGACGACGAGTCGAGCAAGGGCGCGGCGACGCTGGCCGCCTACGCCTCGCGGGGCGCCGAGGTCATGGTGGTCTCCTGCACCGGAGGCGAGGCCGGCTCCGTGCTGAACGAGGGCCTCGAGGCCCGCGCGCACGCCGAGCGCGACATCGGCGGCCTCCGCCGGTACGAGATGGCGGCCGCTCGCGAGGCGCTCGGCGTCGAGCACGCCTGGCTCGGCTTCGTCGACTCCGGCATGCCCGAGGACGGGAAGGTCGACGCCGCCTCGTTCGCGGGCCTGCCGCTCGCCACGGCCGCCGCTCCGCTCGTGCGCCTGGTCCGCCGGTTCCGGCCGCACGTGATCATCAGCTACGACGAGAACGGCGGCTACCCGCACCCCGACCACATCCGCGCCCACCAGGTCGCCGTCGAGGCGTACCGCGCGGCGGGCCTCGCCGAGGAGTACCGGGGCACGGGCGCTCCGTGGTCGATCTCGAAGCTGTACTACGACCGCGTCTTCAGCGGCCAGAAGCTGCGGGCGATCGCCGAGCACCTGCGCTCGATCGACCCGGAGGACCCGCGCCTGTCGGTCTTCGAGGAGATGAAGCGCTGGAACGAGGACACCCCGTACCTCGCGACCACGCGGGTCGTGATCTCCGGCTTCCACGATCGGCGCGATGCGGCCCTGCTCGCCCACGCCAGCCAGGTCGCTCCGGACAACGCCTTCTTCTTCCTCCCGCACGAGGCGATCGACGCCGCCTGGCCGACCGACGACTTCCAGCTCGTCGAGAGCCGGGTCGACGCGCCGACGCCCGAGACGGATCTCTTCGCCGGTCTCGACCTGGCCGAGCTCGCCCCGGGCCCGACCGCGGTCGTCCCGCCGATCGCTCCCGACCCGGAGCCCTCGGGGGACGCCCCGGTGTCCCCGGAGCCCGACGGCTCCGGCGTCGTCGTCGCCGACGAGGTGCGCGCGTGATCGCCGGGCTGCTCGAGGGCGCCCAGCGCGCCGTCGTCCTCGCCTCCACGACGGTGCCGACCCCCGGCCCCGAGTTCAACGAGGACACGGTCACGCCGGGCCTCTTCGGCTTCATCACGATGCTCGTGATCGCTCTGGCCGCCGTCCTTCTCGCGCTCGACATGGTCCGGCGCGTGCGGCGGACCACCTACACCGCCCAGGTGAAGGAGCGGCTCGACGCCGAGGAGGCGGAGCGCAGCGAGGGCTGAGCCCGGCCCGCAGCGGTGGGCCCCGGCCCCGCTAGGCGTTGTACGCGGGGTGGAGCGAGACGATCAGCGCCGCCGTCCAGTGGCAGAGGAACGCCACGGCCGTGAGCGCGTGGAAGATCTCGTGGAAGCCGAAGACGCCCGGGACCGGGTTGGGCTTCTTGATCCCGTAGATCACGGCGCCCGCGGAGTAGC
This sequence comes from Rathayibacter sp. AY1E2, assembly GCF_002932325.1. Lineage (NCBI taxonomy): Bacteria > Bacillati > Actinomycetota > Actinomycetes > Micrococcales > Microbacteriaceae > Rathayibacter > Rathayibacter sp. AY1E2. The sequence goes on along the minus strand of NZ_PSVO01000002.1, from coordinate 87,832 downwards.
AGAGCCCGCCGACGAGGACGAGCACCATCATCGTCGCGCTGGCCTCGAAGAGCGGTCCGAGGTACATCACGGCCGCCCAGCCCAGCAGCAGGTAGAGCGGCACGTAGAGCCAGCGCGGTGCGCCGATCCAGAAGACGCGGAAGCCGATCCCGAGCAGCGCCCCCGCCCAGACCAGGACCAGCAGGAGCGTGCCCTGCGCGGGCGGCAGGGCGAGCACGGCCAGCGGCGTGTAGGTGCCGGCGATCAGCAGGAAGATGTTGGCGTGGTCGATCCGCTTGAGGATCATCTTCGTCCGCGGCTTCCAGTCGAAGCGGTGGTACAGAGCGGAGTTGCCGAAGAGCAGGAGCGACGTGGTCGCGAACACCGCGGCCGCCCACTTCGCCGCGGTCCCCTCCGCGACCACGATCAGCACCACTCCGGCGACGATCGCGAGCGGGAAGAGGCCGGCGTGGATCCAGCCGCGCCAGGTGGGCCGGACCTCCGCCGAGGAGTCGTGCTCGATCGCGTCCTCGACGAGGGGGAGGGCGGGCAGGTCCGGGCCGTCCGCTCCGACGGCGTCTCCGCCGCGGTCGGTGCGGGCGCGGGGATCGGACGGGGGAGGCGTCGGCCGCTGGCTCATGCCGGACAGACTACGACGCCGTCCCGGGCCGACGCCGAGCGCCGCCGGGCTTCGAGGAGCGCCCCGGGTCGACTACCGTGTCACTGTGCCGAAGCCGAGACTGCCTGTGGGAAGGGACCTCCTCTACGGCGTCTACAAGAAGCGCCTCCGCTCGAGCCTTCCCCCCGACTCCCTGCCGAACCACGTCGCGATGATCATCGACGGCAACCGGCGCTGGGCGCGGCAGCGGGCGCTCGAGACCGCCGCGCACGGCCACCGGGCCGGAGCCGCCAAGGTGCACGAGTTCCTGCAGTGGTGCGACGAGCTCGGTGTGCGCCACGTCACCCTCTACCTGCTCTCGCAGGACAACCTCGTCGGCCGCGACAGCAGCGAGCTGACCGAGCTGATCGCGATCATCGCCGACCTCGCCGAGGAGGTCTCCCAGCAGCCCGACTGGCGCGTGCAGCACGTCGGCTCCGACGAGGGCCTCCCGCCCTCGCTCGTGGCCGCGCTCGACACGGCGGAGGCGCGCACCGCCTCCCACACGGGCCTGCACGTCAATCTCGCGGTCGGCTACGGCGGGCGGCACGAGATCGCCCAGGCCGTGCGGAGCATCCTGGAGGAGCACGGCAAGCGCGGCTCCTCCATCGAGGACGTCGCGGGCCTGCTGACCCCGGAGCTCATCGGCGAGCACCTGTACACCAGCGGGCAGCCCGACCCCGATCTGGTCATCCGCACCTCGGGGGAGCAGCGCCTCTCCGACTTCATGCTCTGGCAGAGCGCGCACAGCGAGTTCTACTTCATGGAGGCGCTCGGCCCCGACATCCGCGAGGTCGACTTCCTCCGCGCGCTCCGCGACTACGCCGGACGGCACCGCCGCTTCGGCAGCTGATCTCGCGGCTCCTGCCGCACCACCGACCGGAAGGGCCGGCATGAGCTCGTACGAGGCCACCTCCACCACGACCGAGGACTACCTCGCCGGTTTCGGCGAGGAGACCGGGTACCTCGACTTCGGCCGGGTGGGCCCGCTCTCGGCGACCGTCGCCGCCGAGCAGGAGGCGGCCGTCGAGCTGCTGGTGCGCGCGCGCAGCGGCACCCTCGACGAGCTGTTCCGGCAGGACGAGCGCGTCCGGGAGGCGGCGGCGGCTCTCGTGCGCGTCCCCGCCGACCGCGTCGTCTTCCAGCCCAACACCTCGACCGGCCTCCTGCACGCGCTGTTCGGCGCTTCGGGCGCGGTGCTGCTGTCGGCCGCGGAGTTCCCGAGCCTGCCGTTCGCGACGGTGCGCTCGGCGCAGGCTCTCGGCTCGGTGGAGCCCCGCTGGCTGCGGACCGAGCAGGGACGCGTGACGCCGGAGGCGGTCCGCGAGCAGCTCACGGACGACGTGACGACCGTCGCGGTGAGCCTGGTCGACTCCCGCACCGGCTACCTCGCAGACGTCGCGGCGATCCGGGACGTGATCGGCGACCGGATGCTCGTCCTCGACGCGATCCAGGGCTTCGGCGTCGTCGACGCGCCCTACGAGCTGGCGGACGTGGTCGTCACCGGCGGCCAGAAGTGGCTCCGCGCCGGCTGGGGGACGGGCTTCCTCGCGCTCAGCGAGCGGGCGCTGTCGCGGCTGACCCCGGTGCTCTCCGGCTGGACGGGATCGGAGCAGGCGGAGCCGTGGGACGAGGTGGCTCCGCCGCGCGGCGACGCCCGCGCCTTCAGCATCAGCAACCCGGACCCGATCGCCCAGGCCCGGCTCGCGTCGGCGCTGGAGGAGGTCGCCGCGGTCGGGCAGTCGACGATCGCCGCGCTCGTGGCGGAGCGGGTCAGCGCGATCGTCGACCTCGCGGACGAGTTCGGACTGGCGGTCGTGGGCTCCCGCGGCGAGCACGAGCGCGCCGGCATCGTGGTCGTCGAGCCGGAGCCGGAGGAGCTGGCCCCGCTGGCGGCCTCCCTCGCCGCGCACGGCGTCACCGCGCGCCTGCGTCCGAGCACCGTCCGCTTCAGCGCGCACGCCGGCACCACCGACGCGACCATCGCGCTGCTCCGCGCCGCCCTGATCTCGTCGGCCACGAGCATCGACTACTAGGCCGGATTCCGCGCGTTCACACACTGGTTACACATTCGTAGCGGTGAGAAGCACACGGATGTCATTCGCCGGGTTAGGTTCGAGTCATCAGGTACAGCGCCTGGTCGAGACGGCCACAGAAGTACGGCTCGACATCGCGCAGACGCCGAAGGGACACTGCGCGGTGCACGACACGCACCGATGAGGCCGGCTCGAGGACATGAGCCGGGGGCTCCGGCCCCCGGAGTGTGGAGAGTCGTCGTGACAGTTCCCCAGGGCATGGATCCGCAGACCGGGACGCAGGGCGGCGTCCACCGCCGTGTCCAGCACGGCTCCTCGGATCCGGCCGATCAGCTCCTCCGCACCTACGTCCTGGACACCTCGGTGCTGCTGTCGGATCCGTCCTCGATGTTCCGGTTCGCGGAGCACGCCGTCGTGCTGCCGATCGTCGTCATCAGCGAGCTCGAGGGCAAGCGCAACGATCCCGAGATCGGCTACTTCGCCCGGCAGGCCCTGCGCCGCCTCGACGAGCTGCGCGTGCAGCACGAGCGCCTCGACTTCCCCATCGCCGTCGGTCGCGGCGGCACGCTCCGCGTCGAGCTCAACCACTCGAACATGTCGGTGCTGCCGAGCGGGCTCCAGATGGGCGACAACGACGCGAGGATCCTCGCCGTCGCGCTCAACCTGCAGAGCGAGGGCGCCGCGGTCACCGTCGTGTCCAAGGACATGCCGATGCGCGTGAAGGCCGCCTCCATCGGCCTCGCCGCGGAGGAGTACCTGGCCGAGCAGGCCCCCGAGTCCGGCTGGACCGGCATGGACGACGTGACGCTCGGCGGCGACGCGATGAGCGAGCTCTACGACCGCGAGCGGCTCTTCACGGACGTCGTGGCCGACATTCCGGTCAACACCGGACTCGTCGTCCACTCCGACCGCGGCTCCGCTCTCGCGAGGGTCACCGGCAAGCGGCAGATCACGCTGGTCCGCGGCGACAAGGACGTGTTCGGCCTGCACGGGCGGTCGGCGGAGCAGCGGCTCGCGATCGACCTGCTGCTCGACCCGGAGGTCGGCATCGTCTCGCTCGGCGGCCGGGCCGGCACCGGCAAGTCGGCGCTGGCGCTCTGCGCGGGCCTGGAGGCGGTGCTGGAGAAGCGCCAGCACAAGAAGATCATGGTCTTCCGGCCGCTCTACGCGGTGGGCGGCCAGGACCTCGGCTTCCTGCCCGGCGACGCGGCCGAGAAGATGAACCCCTGGGCGCAGGCGGTCTTCGACACGCTCGGGGCGCTGGTGTCGCAGAACGTGCTCGATGAGGTGATCGAGCGCGGGATGCTCGAGGTGCTGCCGCTCACGCACATCCGCGGGCGCTCGCTGCACGACGCGTTCGTGATCGTCGACGAGGCGCAGTCGCTGGAGCGGAACGTCCTGCTCACGGTGCTCTCGCGCGTCGGGCAGAACTCCCGGGTGGTGCTGACCCACGACGTGGCGCAGCGCGACAACCTCCGGGTCGGCCGGCACGACGGGGTCGCCTCCGTGATCGAGACGCTGAAGGGCCACCCGCTGTTCGCGCACGTCACGCTGACCCGCTCCGAGCGCTCGGCGATCGCCGCTCTGGTCACCGAGATGCTGGAGTCGAACGAGCTCGCCTGACGGGCTCGCCGTGCGTCCGGCCCGTGGGATCCGAGGATCCCCGGGCCGGGCGCGTCCCTGCAGGGCACCGGGGCGTAGCGTGGACGGGTGAGCATCCTCGACGACGCGCTCCTCGAGCGCTTCCGGACCCGCGCGGCCGACTACGACGAGCGCAACGCGTTCTGCGCGGACGACCTGGAGGAGCTGCGCTCGATCGGCTACCTGGCGCTGCTCGTCCCCGAGGAGCTCGGCGGTGCCGGCCTCGGCCTGGAGCAGGCGGCCGCCGAGCAGACGCGCCTCGCGACCGCCGCGCCTGCGACCGCGCTCGCCGTCAACATGCACCTGGTCTGGACCGGGATCGCGCGACTCCTCCTCGAGCGGGGCGACGACTCCCTCCGCTCGGTCCTCGTCGACGCCGCGGCGGGTCACGTCTTCGCCTTCGGCAACAGCGAGGCGGGCAACGACCTGGTGCTCTCGGACTCGCTGACGCGGGCGGAGCCGCTCGGGGACGGCGGCTACCGCTTCACCGGCACGAAGGTCTTCACCTCCCTCGCGCCCGCCTGGACGCGGCTCGGCGTGTTCGGCCGCGACGACAGCGGGACGGAGCCGCGGCTCGTGCACGGCTTCGTACACCGTGAGAGCCCGGAGTCTGCGGTCGCCGGGCTCGAGGTCCGCGACGACTGGGACACGCTCGGCATGCGGGCGACCCAGAGCCGCACGACGGTGCTCGACGGCATCGTCGTCCCGGCCGGGCGGATGATCCGCTCGCTGCCCGTCGGACCGACCGCCGACCCCTTCGTCTTCGCCGTCTTCGCGGCCTTCGAGCTGCTGATCTCCTCGGTCTACCTCGGTGTTGCGCAGCGCGCGCTCGAGCTCGCCGTCGCCTCCGTCCGCCGACGGACCTCCCTCCGGGCGGGAGGGCGGCCACTGGCGGAGGACCCCGAGGTGCGGCACCGGGTGGCTGAGACCGGGATGCTGCTCGACGGGCTCGAGGCGCCCCTGCGCTCGGCGGCGGCCGACGTGGACGCGCTCGTCGACCGCGGCGCGCGCTGGTTCCCCTCGCTGGTCGGGGTGAAGATCCGCACCACGGAGGGAGCGCTCCGCGTGGTCGAGAGCGCCGTCCGGATCGCGGGCGGCTCGGCGTACCAGCGCCGGTCGGAGCTCGGTCGCCTCTACCGCGACGTGCTCGCCGGGCAGTTCCACCCCTCCGACGACGCGTCGGCGCACGGCGCCTGGGCGTCGCTCCTGCTGGGACCGCTGCCGCCGCACGACTGAGGCCGGGATGGGACCCGCCGCCGCCCGAGCACGCCGGCGGGCCGCCCTGTGGAGAACTCCGACGCCCCGAGGGCGTCGCCCCCTAGTCTCGGCGGATGCTCCGCGGATCTCTGCTCGACCGGGCCGCCCTGCTCCTCGGCGCCCTGGTGCTCCTCCTGATCGGGGCCCCGCACCTCGGTCGGGCGCCCGGCCTCGTCCCGGTGGCGCTCGCGAGCGTGCCGCTGGTGCTGGCGGACGTGCGCGGGCACCGGCTCCCGAACGCGGTCACGCTCCCGCTGCTGGTGGTCGGAGCCGTCCTCGCGCCCACGGCGGGGACGCTTCTCGCCGTCCTCGCGACGGTGCTGTGCCTGGGCGTGCTGCATGCGGCGGGCGGGCTGGGCCTCGGCGACGTGAAGCTCCAGGCGGCCCTCGCACCGCCGCTCGCGGCTCTCGGACCCGAGCAGGTCGTCGCCGCGCCCGCTGTCGGCTTCGCGGTGGCAGGGCTGTGGGTGCTCGTGCTGCGCGTCCGCGGACGGGTCGCGTTCGGACCGTTCCTGCTCACGGGGTTCTGGCTGGTGCTCTGACGGCCCGCCTCCGCGCCGAGCGCAGGGACGGGCCGTCGGAGGGCCGGGCTCAGCCGGGGTGGGTCATCGACATGACGTCGAGGGCGCTGTCGAGCTGCTCCTCCGTCACCTCGCCGCGCTCGACGAAGCCGAGGTCCACGACCGACTCTCGGACGGTGATCCCCTTGGCGACCGAGTTCTTCGCGACCTTGGCGGCGGCCTCGTAGCCGATCACCTTGTTGAGCGGCGTGACGATCGAGGGGGAGGACTCGGCGAGGGCGCGGGCGTGCTCGACGTCGGCCTCGAGGCCGTCGACGGTCTTGTCGGCGAGCAGCACGGCGGAGTTCGCGAGCAGGCGGATCGACTCCAGCAGCGCCGTCCCCATGACGGGGATCGCGACGTTGAGCTCGAAGGCACCCGAGGCGCCGGCCCAGGCGATGGTGGCGTCGTTGCCGATTACGCGCGCGCAGACCATGAGGACGGCCTCCGGGATCACCGGGTTCACCTTGCCGGGCATGATCGAGGATCCGGGCTGGAGGTCGGGGATCCGCAGCTCTCCGAGGCCGGTGTTGGGGCCGGAGCCCATCCAGCGGAGGTCGTTGTTGATCTTGGTCAGGCTCACCGCGAGCACGCGCAGCGCTCCGGAGGCCTCGACCAGCGAGTCCCGCGCGCCCTGGGCCTCGAAGTGGTTGCGGGCCTCGGTGACGGGAAGGCCCGTCTCCTCCGCGAGACGCGCGATGACCTTCTGCGGGAAGCCGGCGGGGGTGTTGATCCCGGTGCCGACCGCGGTGCCGCCGAGCGGGACCTCGGCGACGCGGGGGAGCGCCGACTGCACGCGCTCGATGCCGAGGCGGATCTGCGCGGCGTAGCCGCCGAACTCCTGGCCGAGCGTGACCGGGGTGGCGTCCATCAGGTGGGTGCGGCCGGCCTTGACGACCTCGGCCCACTGCTCCGCCTTGACCTCGAGCGACTCGGCGAGCTGCTCGAGCGAGGGGATCAGCGACTCGATGAGCGCGCCGGTGACGGCGACGTGGACCGAGGTGGGGAACACGTCGTTGGAGGACTGCGAGGCGTTGACGTGGTCGTTCGGGTGCACGGTGCGTCCGAGGGCCGTGGTCGCCAGCGAGCCCAGCACCTCGTTCATGTTCATGTTGGAGGACGTGCCCGAGCCGGTCTGGTAGACGTCGATCGGGAAGTGCGCGTCGTAGCCGCCCCCGACGACGAGGTCGGCCGCGTCGGCGATCGCCGTGGCGATGTCGGCGTCGAGCACGCCCAGCTCGGCGTTGGCCAGCGCCGCCGCCTTCTTGATGCGCGCGAGGGCCGCGATCTGGGCCGGCTCGAGGCCCGCACCGGAGATCGGGAAGTTCTCGACCGCCCGCTGGGTCTGCGCGGCGTAGAGGGCGTCGCGGGGGACCCGCACCTCGCCCATCGTGTCGTGCTCGATGCGGAAGTCGCCGGAGTCGTCGGTCGGGGAGTGATCCACCACGCTGTGTTCGTCCTTGTCTGATCGGTTGGTGCTGTGCTGTCCGGAGCCGCTCACGCGGGATCCGATCCCACCGCGCTCGGAGCGGCGGCGGAGGAGGCGGAGCCGGAGTCGCGCTCCAGCTCGGAGACGTAGGGGCTGAGCTCGGGCGGATCGATGCCGAGCACGACATCGGACATCACGGTGCCGTCCGAGAGCCGGTAGTTGGCGCCCACGAGGGCGAGCCGCCCGGTCGCGACCGCGTCGGCGATCAGCGGGGAGCGCTGGAGCAGCTCGGCGACCGTGTCGCGCAGGTGCTCGCGGCCGACGGCCAGCGCGTCGGTCGCCGACGGGTCGACGAGCACGCGGCCGTCCGGCTGGGCGCCCACGAGGCGGCGCACCGCGGGGATGATCGGCTCGATCAGATGCTCGATGTGCGGGGGGAGCCGCTCGGCGCCGGGCGCCTGCGACTGGATCGCTGCCCGGACCGCTCCGCACTCGTCGTGGCCGAGCACGAGCAGCACCTTCACGCCGAGGACGGCGACGCCGTACTCCAGCGAGCCGATGATGGAGTCGGCGATCACCTGGCCGGCGTTGCGGACGACGAAGAGGTCGCCGAGCCCCAGGTCGAAGATGATCTCGGCCGCGAGGCGGGAGTCGCTGCAGCCGAAGAGCGCGGCGAGCGGGGCCTGAGCGGCGGCGAGCTCGGCGCGGCGCTCGACGTCCTGGCGGGGGTGGCGGGGCTCGCCGGCGACGAAGCGCTGGTTGCCGCGGAGCATCTCCTTCCAGACCCACGCCGGCGGGCGGGACTCGCGGGGGACGGTGCTGCTGGTTCCGAGGCTCATCGGGACTCCTCCTGGCCGATCTGCGGGGTGATGGCGTCGACGACCAGGCGGATCTCGTCCGTCGGGGCCGTGCCGTAGACGAGGTAGGTGCTGGAGCCCTCCGTCGTCTCGAGTGCGTAGGGCGTGTTGCCGGTGTCGTCGCCGGAGTCGCGGTGGTCGTAGACGGTCCAGTCGCGGCCGTCGATCGTCTCGACGCCGGTCGCCGCCCGGCGGTCGAGCTGCGTCGCGACCCAGGCCGCGTCCGCGTCGAGCCCCTGGCTCAGGCCGATGTAGCCCGCCTTCGGGGTGATCAGGCCGACGTACCAGTAGTCGGTGCCGTTCTCGCGGCGGAGCTCGGCCGCGTTGGCCTTCCAGCCCTCGGGCAGGGAGGGCACGGCGAGCGTCTGCTCCTCGCCCAGCTGGACCTGTGCGGCGACGCGGGGGACGTCGACCGAGGAGAGCTCCACGGTGTCGCCGCGGGGGACGAGCAGGACGATGAGCGCTACGGCGCCGACGGTCGCGAGCAGCGAGAAGACGAGGTTGTTGACCGTCTTGCGCTGACGGTAGAGCCGGGAGTTCTCGGCCTTGCGTGCGGCCGTCTCGGCGGCCGTCTCCGGGCGCCCGAGCTCGGCGACGACCCGCGCGGGCTTCGCGCGGCTCATCCGGCGGCCGCCCCTCCGGAGCGGGCCGCGTCCAGCCGGGCGCGTGCTCCGATCAGCCACTCCTCGCAGCGGGCGGCGAGGGCCTCGCCGCGCTCCCACAGGGCGAGCGAGCGCTCGAGGGTGGAGCTGCCCTGCTCGAGCTCGGACACGACGCGGACGAGCTCGTCGCGCGCCTGCTCGTAGGAGAATCCCGAGACGTCGGAGTCGGTCGCCGGGGCGTCGGGGGAGTCGGGCATGGGTCTGATCCTATCGATCGGGGCTGAGGGGGGACGGGTGGCGCGGCGGGCTCAGGACCGGCCGGCGGGATCGCCGGTGGGCCCCTCGGAGCGGGCGCCGACGGCCCCCTCCGCGAGCGTGAGGACGAGTGCGCCGCCGGCCGGCGCGTCGCCGGGTGCCCGGACGACGTGCCCGGCCGCGTTCTGGACGATCGCGTAGCCGCGGTCGAGGGTGTGCTGGGGGGAGAGGGCGCGCAGGTGGCCGTGCAGGCGCTCGACCTCGAGGTGCGCGCGCTCGAGGCGGCGGTCCACCAGCTCGGCGCCGCGCGCGACCCAGCGGGTCAGCTCTTCGGAGTGCCGGTCGACCAGCACGTGCGGCTGGGCGAGCACCGGCCGCGAGCGCAGCTGCGAGAGCCGGTCGATCTCGTGCGAGACGAGCCCGCTCACGCGGCCGGTCATCCGCAGCCGGGCCTGCTGCACGCGCAGCAGCTCGTCGGAGACGTCGGGCACGACCCTCTTCGCGGCGTCGGTGGGAGTGGAGGCGCGCAGGTCGGCGACGTCGTCGAGCAGCGGGCGGTCGGCCTCGTGGCCGATCGCGCTGACGACCGGAGTGGAGCAGGCGGCGACGGCACGCACGAGCGCCTCGTCGCTGAAGCCGAGCAGGTTCTGGAAGTCGCCGCCTCCGCGGGCGATCACGATCACGTCGATGCTGTCGTCGGCCTCGAGGGTCCGCAGGGCCGAGAGCACCTCCGGGACCGTCCGGTCGCCCTGCACGGCCGAGTGGACCACCCGGAAGCGCACGGCCGGCCAGCGCAGCTGCGCGTTCCGCAGCACGTCCTTCTCGGCGTCCGAGTCCTTGCCGGTGATGAGGCCCACGCCGTGCGGGAGGAACGGCAGCGGCTTCTTGCGGGAGGCGTCGAACAGCCCCTCCGACGCGAGCTGCCGGCGGAGCCGCTCGAGCTTCTCGAGCAGATCGCCCAGGCCGACGTGGCGCATCTCGAAGACCTGCATCGAGAGCGTGCCGCCCTTGACCCAGTAGTTGGGCTTCACCAGCGCGATGACCCGATCGCCCTGCTTGAGGTCGGCCGGGAGGCGGCTCCGCACCGACGACCAGACGGTGAAGCCGACCGTCGCGTCTCCGGACAGGTCCTTCAGCTTCCCGTAGACGTTGCCGCCGGACGCGCCCCACTGGGTGATCTCGCCCTCGACCCACGCGGTGCCGAGGCGCTCGATCCAGCCCTTGATCTTGCTGGCGAGCAGGCCGACCGGCCAGGGTGCGTCGGCGGTGGGTGGGGCGTCGGTCATCGCTGCCTCTGCTCGGAGGGACGGGGGAGCGGGAGTGCCCTCCCGCGACGACAACGGTACGGGACGGGTCCGACACCGGGACGGCCCGGGCACAGGATGCACCACGTAGAATCAGGGGGTGAGCCAAGTCCCGATCAGCCTGCCCATGCCGCGCATGCCCCGCGCCACAGGGCGTCTGCGCGACGTCCCCGTCGAGGGCCGCAAGCGCGTCCTCCTCGCCGCGCCCCGCGGCTACTGCGCCGGAGTCGACCGCGCGGTCGTCGCCGTCGAGAAGGCCATCGAGCACTACGGTGCCCCGGTCTACGTGCGCAAGCAGATCGTGCACAACGTGCACGTCGTCTCCACGCTCGAGAGCCAGGGCGCCATCTTCGTCGACGAGGTCGACGAGGTGCCCGAGGGATCGCACATCGTCTTCAGCGCGCACGGCGTCTCACCGGCCGTCGTCCAGGGCGCGGCCGACCGCGGTCTCCAGGCGATCGACGCGACCTGCCCCCTGGTGACGAAGGTGCACCGCGAGGCCGTCCGCTTCGCGCGCGACGACTTCGAGATCCTCCTCATCGGCCACGAGGGCCACGAGGAGGTCGAGGGCACCGCGGGCGAGGCTCCCGATCACGTCACCCTCGTCGGCAGCCCCGACGACGTGCCGAACATCGTCGTGAAGGACCCGGACAAGGTCGTCTGGCTCTCGCAGACGACGCTCTCGGTCGACGAGACGATGGAGACGGTGCGCCGCCTCCGCGAGCGCTTCCCCAACCTGCAGGACCCGCCGAGCGACGACATCTGCTACGCCACGCAGAACCGCCAGGTCGCGATCAAGAAGGTCGCCGCGGGCGCCGAGCTGGTCATCGTCGTCGGCTCCGCGAACTCCTCCAACTCCGTGCGCCTCGTCGAGGTCGCCCTCGAGTACGGCGCGAAGGCCGCCTACCGGGTCGACTACGCCAGCGAGATCAAGCAGGAGTGGCTCGAGGGCATCCGCACCGTCGGCGTCACCAGCGGCGCCTCGGTGCCCGAGGTGCTCGTCCAGGAGGTCCTCGACGACCTCGCCGCCGCCGGGTACGGCGATGTCGAGGAGGTCAAGACCGCGGAGGAGGACCTGATGTTCTCGCTCCCCAAGGAGCTGCGCAAGGACGTCGCCGGCAAGCGCGACGCCCGCGGCGTCGGTGGACGCATCAGCGCGGGAGCGGGCGCCTAGAGCGTTCCGGCCCGGACACGGAAGAGGCCGCCCTCCCTCGGGAGCGGCGGCCTCTTCCGTGTCCGGTCGGACGGGGATCGACGCTAGACGTCGGTGCCCGCGCCGCCCTGCGAGCCCGACATGCGCGTGACGTACTCCGCGAACGTCGGGTCGCCCAGGATGGCGATCGCCGCGACGATCAGGGAGAGCAGCACGGTCGCCGCGATCCCGAGGATCGGGACGAGCACGGCGCGCTTGCCGGCGCGGAGCCGCCGGATCGAGATCCACACCGCGAAGGCGACGATCAGCGACTGCGCGAGCGCCACCACGACGCCGAGGATCCGCGCGAGCTCCGGAGACGCGTAGGTGCCGATGCCCTGGGAGCGGTAGAGCTCCTGGAGGGTCGTCGCGAAGCTCGAGGGGTCGAGCAGCGTCGGCACGGCGAAGAACACGCCGAGCGCGAGCAGCACGATCGTGAGCAGGCGGTCGACGGGATGCGCGACCGGCTTCGCGGCCGGAGCGGTCGCGGGCCTCGGATCGGTCTCCGACCCCCGCGGGTCGGGGACGACCACGGCGTCCTCCGGCGGCTGCCACGACCAGCCGGGCGGCGCGTACTCGCCGTACTGCGGCTCCGGACGCCTGTCGCCCGGCTGATCGTGTGCGTTCGTCACGGAGCGGTGCCCTACTTCCCGGAGTTCCCGGCCGAGCCGAGCTGACGGGTCGCCTCGGCGACGCGCGCGGCCATCGCGGTCTCGGCGATCTTGCCCCACGAGCGCGGGTCGTAGACCTTCTTGTTGCCGACCTCGCCGTCGACCTTGAGGAAGCCGTCGTAGTTCTTCAGCACGGTGTCCGCGACGGAGCGGCTGAACGCGTACTGCGTGTCGGTGTCGATGTTCATCTTGACGACGCCGTTGCGGACCGCCTCGGCGATCTCCTCGTCGGTCGAGCCCGAGCCGCCGTGGAAGACGAGGTCGAGGGGGAGCGCGCCGGTGCCGTACTTCGCCTGCAGGCCGTCCTGGATCTCGCGGAGCAGCTCCGGGCGCAGGCGGACGTTGCCCGGCTTGTAGACGCCGTGGACGTTGCCGAAGGTCAGGGCGGCCATGTAGCGGCCCTGCTCGCCGAAGCCGAGGGCCTCGACGGTCGCGATCGCGTCGTCGAGCGTGGTGTAGAGGTGCTCGTTGATGTCGTGCGAGACGCCGTCCTCCTCGCCGCCGACGACGCCGATCTCGACCTCGAGGATGGCGTTGATGTTCTTGACGCGCGGGAGGATCTCCTTCGCGATGGCGAGGTTCTCGTCGAGCGGGACCGCGGAGCCGTCCCACATGTGCGACTGGAAGAGCGGCTCGCGACCGGCCTTGACCTCCTCCTCGGAGGCGGCGATCAGCGGGTAGACGAAGCCCTCGAGCGCGTTCTGCGGGCAGTGGTCGGTGTGGAGCGCGACCGTGACCGGGTAGTTCTTGGCGACCTCGGTCGCGAACCTCGCGAAGGCGATCGCGCCGGCCGCGCGGTTCTTCACGGTGTGGCCGGCGAAGTAGTCCGCGCCTCCGGTGGTGACCTGGATGATGCCGTCCGAGCCCGCCTCGGTGAGGCCCTGGAGGACCGCGTTGATCGTCTGCGACGACGAGACGTTGAACGCCGGGTAGGCGAAGCCGCCCGCCTTCGCCTTGTCGAGCATCTCTGCGTACTGGTCCGGGGTAGCGACGGGCATGGCATCTCCTTTGACGGATGAACGAAGGGGGGTCGGGCGAGGCCCGCGTCGCGGACGAGTCTAGCGAGGCGCCCCTCCGCGGTCCCTCCGCCCGTGGAGGGCCCTGGACTAGGCTTCGGGCAGGGATGGGGATCCGCTCCGCGGGTCCTGCGACGACGTGCACGAACTCGACGACGAAGGACTCCGCTCTGTGATCGACAACGACTCGCTCTACCTCCACCCCGACCGCAACCTCGGCATGGAGCTCGTCCGCGCCACCGAGGCCGCCGCGATCCGCGCCGTGCCCTTCATCGGCAAGGGCGACAAGAACGCCGCCGACGGCGCAGCGGTCGACGCCATGCGCACCTTCCTCGGGACCGTGAACTTCGACGGAGTCGTCGTGATCGGCGAGGGCGAGAAGGACAACGCGCCCATGCTCTTCAACGGCGAGCACGTCGGCAACGGCTCGGGGCCCGCCGCCGACATCGCCGTCGACCCGATCGACGGCACCTCGCTAACCGCGGCCGGGCGCCAGAACGCGCTCTCGATGATCGCCGTCGCCGACCGCGGCGCGATGTTCGACCCCTCCGCCGTGTTCTACATGGAGAAGATCGTCACCGGGCCCGAGGGCGTCGGGATCATCGACATCCAGCGCCCGATCGGCGAGAACATCCGCGCCCTGGCCCGCGCCAAGCGCAAGCCCGTCGAGGAGATGCGCATCGCGGTGCTGGACCGCCCGCGCCACGCTCAGCTGATCGAGGACATCCGCGCGGCCGGAGCCGGCACGCGCCTCCTGCTCGACGGCGACGTCGCGGGCGGCATCAACGCCGCTCGCCACGACTCCCGACTCGACATGTGCGTCGGCACCGGAGGCACGCCCGAGGGCATCATCACGGCCTGCGCCATCCGCGCGCTCGGCGGAGTGATCCAGGGCATCCTCCGCCCGAAAGACGACGACGAGCGCCAGCGCGCCATCGACGCCGGCCACGACCTCGATCGCGTCCTCCACGCCAACGACCTCGTCCGCAGCGACAACACCTACTTCGTCGCGACCGGAGTGACGAACGGCGGGCTCGTGAAGGGCGTGCGCAAGGAGGGCCACGTCATCACGACGGAGTCCATCGTGTTGCGCTCCCGCTCGGGCACCATCCGCCGCGTGACCGCCCAGCACCTCGCGGAGAAGTGGGTCTAGGCCGTCACCGTCTCTCCAAGACGCCGCACTGCTGCTGAGGCGCCGTCCCGATGACGGCGCCTCGGCGAGAGCGGTGGCGTCCGGCGTGTGATGCGCGATAGAACGTCGGCCTCGATCATCACCAGGTGAGCGGGCGGAGCCGCGGCGGGTCTCGATGCGCGTCGCGGGCGCTACTCCGGCGAGCCGCGGAGGCGGAGTGCCGTCGTGAGCTGCGGTCGTCCGGGTGTCGAGCCGGATGGACGGCGCCGCTCGCGCGCGGCCTGCACGCCCGGTGCTCGCTCAGCGGGGACCCGGGGCCCTACGCGCTCCGCTCGGACTCGTCGTCCGCGGCGAGCAGCTCGACGGCGGTGAGGCGGCGCGGCGAGGAGGCGACTCCTCCGACCGGGGCGATGACGCGCGACTCGTCGAGGGAGTCGAACTGGCGCGCGGTGACCAGCACGCGGCTCTCGAGCGAGCCGGCGAAGGCGTTGTAGGAGTCGACCGTCTTCTCGAGCGAGCGGCGCAGGCCCTCGGCGTGGTCGGCGAGGGTGCCGAGACGGGCGTAGAGCGTCTTGCCGAGGTCGAGCAGGCGCTTGGCGTCGTCGGTGAGCACGTCCTGCTGCCAGGTGTAGGCGACGGTCTTCAGCACCGACCACAGGGTCACAGGCGAGGCGAGGGCGACGCGCTTGCGGAACGCGTACTCGAGCAGGCTCGGGTCGGCGTCGAGCGCGCTCGCGAGCAGCGGCTCGCTCGGCACGAACGCGATGACGAACTCGGGGCTCGCCGGGAGCCCGGTCCAGTAGGAGCGGGCGGCCAGCGCGTCCACGTGGCCGCGGAGGGCGCGGACGTGCGCGCGCAGGAGCCCCGCGCGCCGCGCCTCCTCCTCTCCGCCGGCGCCCGCGGGGATCGCGCTCGCCTCCAGGTACGCGTCGAACGGCACTTTGGCGTCCACCGCGATCGCCTTGCCGCCGGGCAGGCGGACCACCATGTCGGCGCGGCCGCGGCCCGCCTCGCCCTCGAGGCCGAACTGCACGTCGAAGTCGACCCGCTGGGTGAGCCCGGCGGCCTCGACGACGTTCCGCAGCTGCGTCTCGCCCCAGGCGCCGCGGCTCGTGGTGGAGCGGAGCGCGGACGCGAGGGTCTCGGTCGTCGAGCGCAGCTGCTCGCCCGCCGCGCGCTGCCCCTCGAGCTGCTCGGTGATCGCCCCGAACTGGGCGGCGCGCTCGCGTTCGAGCCGGCCGACCGCCTCCTGCATGCCGCGCAGGCTCTCGGCGACGGGGGAGAGCGTCTGCAGGATGCGCGCGTCGTGCCGCTCGCGCTCGGCGACGACGCGCAGCTGCTCCTGGAGCTCGCGGATCTGGTCGCGGGCGGAGCCGAGGTGCTCGCGGTGCTGCTCGACGACGGCCTCGTGCCGCTCCTCCAGGCCCTCAGCGCGGGCGCGGGCCGTCGCGAGGTCGAGGGCGAGGGCGGCGTCGGGCGTGCGGGAGCGGGCGAGGAGGACGGCCACGACTCCCGCGAGGAGCGCACCGACCACCAGGCCGAGGACGAAGGAGAGATCCATGCCGCCGATGACACCACGCACCTCCGACATCGAGCGATCGACGCGCCACGACCACCGAACGAGGGCCAGGACGCCCTGCGACCGCCTCGTAGACTTCGCGATCATGGGGAATCACCACCGCTCATCGCGCCTGCTCACGGCCGCGCTCGCTCTCGCCGTCGGGCTCGGCACCGCCCTCGTCCCGATCACCTCCGCCTCCGCCGCCGAGGACGCGCCGTCGACCGTCTCGGTCGAGACCGGCGCTCTCGACGCGTCCCTCGACCGCGCCGACCTCGGCGTCCCGGACCAGTCGACGCAGTACAGCGCCGAGGAGACGAAGAGCTTCCGCGCCGGCTTCATCGTCAGCGACGCCCAGTTCTTCGACGGCGACGCGCTGAGCACCGGCCAGGTGCAGTCGCTCCTGGACGAGAAGGGCAGCCGGTGCTCCACCGCCGGCACCGCCCCCTGCCTCAAGAACTTCTCGCAGGCGACGCCGTCCAAGGCGGCGGACGCGATGTGCAGCGCCTACCAGGGCTCCGGCAGCGAGTCGTCGGCCTCGATCTTCACGCGCGTCGGCCTGGCCTGCGGCATCAACCCGCTCGCCCTGGTCGTGCTCGTGCAGAAGGAGCGCAGCCTCGTCACCGACACGACGCCGAGCCCCGAGGACTACGCCAAGGCGACCGGCTACAACTGCCCGGACACCGCGGCGTGCGACCCGGGCTCCGCCGGATTCTTCACCCAGGTCTACAGCGCGGCCCGCCAGTTCAAGCGCTACGCCAACCCGCCCGGCTCCGGCTCGAACTTCACCACCTACGCTCCGGGCACGACGCCGAACGTCGCCTACTACCCGAGCACCGCGTGCGGCTCCTCACCGGTCACCATCCGCAACCAGGCCACGGCCGACCTCTACTACTACACGCCGTACCAGCCCAACGACTACGCGCTCACCGGCTCCGGCAACGCGGCCTGCGCGACCTACGGCAACATCAACTTCTGGTACCTCTTCAGCGACTGGAACCCGAACGGCACCCTGGCCAACGCCGGGATCGCCCCCGCGGGACGCGTCGACGCCCCGCGCATCTCGGGCAGCACGCTGAGCGTGTCCGGCTGGGCCGTCGATCCGACGACGCAGCAGGCCGCGCTGACCACGACGGTCACGGTGACCGGCCCCGACGGCACCCGCACGGTCCGCACGCAGACCGCGAACGGCGACCGCGGCGACATCCCGGGCGAGTACTCCGTCGCCGGCCGCGCACACGGCTTCGGCGCCACCACGCCCGTCTCGGCACCCGGCACCTACCAGGTCTGCGTCTCCACCGACTCCGTCGAGTGGAACCGCTGGGTCGGCTCGGGCGACTCCCGGGGCCCCGGCCGGAAGGATCTCGGCTGCTCGACCGTGAGCACGTCGGCCGGGATCGACGTCTCGCGTCTGGCCGGCACCGACCGCCAGGGCACCGCCGTCGCGATCTCGAAGGCCGTCTTCGGCCCGAACGTCCCCGTCGTCTACATCGCGACCGGCGCGAACTTCCCCGACGCGCTGAGCGCCGCCCCGGCCGCGGCCAAGCAGAAGGGTCCGCTGCTCCTGGTCGACCGCGACGGCATGTCGCAGCCCGTCCGCGACGAGCTCGCCCGCCTGAAGCCCGCGAAGATCGTCGTCGTCGGATCGGAGCTCAGCGTCGGCAAGGGCGTGTACGACCAGCTCCGCGGCTACACCTCGTCGATCCAGCGGCTCGGCGGGACCGACCGCTACGACACCTCGAGGAAGATCATCCAGTACGCCTTCTCGGGCGGCTCGTCGCGCGCTTGGCTGGCGACCGGCGAGAAGTTCCCGGACGCGCTCGGCGCGAGCGCCGCAGCCGGCTCGGTGAACGCTCCCGTCGTCCTGGTCAACGGCACCGGCAGCACGGCCGACGCCGTGACGAAGGGCATCCTCTCGAAGCTCAAGGTGCAGAACCTCACCATCGCGGGCAGCCCCCTGTCGGTGAGCGAGGGGATCAAGAACTCGCTTCCGGTGCCGACCATCACCCGCATCGGCGGAGTCGACCGCTACGACACCTCGGAGCAGCTGAACCGGGCCGCCTTCTCGAGGGCCAAGACCGTGTTCCTGGCGACGGGCGAGAACTTCCCCGACGCCCTCGCCGGAGCCACGGCGGCGGGCTACTCGAACAGCCCGCTGTTCGCCGTGCCGACGAACTGCGTGCCCCGCGCCGTCCTGACCGACATCGCGAAGTCGGGAGCGCAGCGGGTCGTCCTCCTCGGCGGTCCCACCACCCTCTCGGAGGACGTCGCGCGGCTCACCCCCTGCGGCTGATCGCCCGCGACCCCGCCACTAGCGTGGAGGGATGACCCCGACCGCACCGTCCCCGACCGGCCTCCGACGCCGGCGGGGCGGTGCGGTCGTCGTCGTCGCGGCGCTGGTGGGGCTCCTGCTGGGAGGCTCCGTCGACGGCACGCGCCTCGCAGCGGTGCCGTCCGAGCCGCAGACCGTCCGGCTGTGGACCTTCCTCCAGCCGGGCCCCGTCGCGGCCGACTTCGACCCGGGCGACCTGATCTCCGACGAGGTCTTCTTCGACGGCGACGCGCTCGGACCGCTCACGGTGCAGGCGTTCCTCGACGCCCGCGTCCCCGACTGCGCGGGCGGGCCGGTGCCGTGCCTGCGCGACTCGCCGAGGACACCGCGGCGATCACGGCCGACGAGCAGTGTAACGCGCTTCCCGCCGGACGCGACGTCCCGGCCGCGGAGATCATCACCTCGGTCGCCGGCGCGTGCGGGCTGAATCCGGCCGTCCTCCTGGTGCTGCTGCAGAAGGAGCAGTCGCTCGTGACCGATCCGGAGCCGAGCGAGCGGCAGTTCCGCAGTGCCACGGGCTACGGCTGCCCGGACACCGCCGACTGCGACACGGACTCCTACGGCTTCGCGGCGCAGGTGTACGGAGCGGCGTGGCAGTTCCAGCGCTACCGGAATCCGGACTCGAGCTTCGACTGGTACCCGGTCGGCGCGGCCGGCGACGTCCGCTACTCCCCGGACGAGTCCTGCGGCACCGCCTCGGTGACGATCGCCAACGCGGCCACGGCGGGTCTCTACTACTACACGCCGTACCAGCCGAACGCGGCGGCGCTCGCGAACCTCTACGGCGATGGCGACGACTGCTCGGCCTACGGGAACCGGAACTTCTGGCGCATCTTCAGCACCTGGTTCGGCGACCCCCGCGGCTGAGCCGATCGTCTCGAGCAGGCTCGGCACGACGGACGTCAGGCGGCGACGGGAGCCTTCGGGCGCAGGCGCTTCACGGAGACGCCGGCCAGCTCGCCGAGCTCGGCCATGCTCGCGGCGCCGTGCCGCCGGGCCGCGTGCACGACGATCGCGGCGCACGCCTCGGCGTCGGCCGACGCGTCGTGGTGGCGGAAGTCCTCGAAGCCCGCGGCCATGGCGACGACGGGGAGGCGGTAGGAGTCGAGCTCGTACGTCTTGCGGGCGAGCTGCAGCGAGCAGAGGTAGTCGTACTCGGGGTGCTCGAGGGAGGTCGCCGCGCAGGCCGCGCGGATGACGCCCATGTCGAAGCCGGCGTTGTGCGCGACGAACACGTCCTCGCCGGCGAAGGCCGCCAGGTCGGCGAACTGGTCGACCCAGGAGGCGGCGGCGTGCACGTCGTGCTTGCGGATGCCGTGGATCCGCGTGTTCCACTCGAGGAAGTCGTCGTACCCCAGCGGCGGGCGGATGAGCCAGCCGGCGCGGTCGACGACGCGGCCGTCGCGGACCTTCACGAGCCCGACGGAGCAGGCGGAGGCCCCGTGCGAGTTGGCGGTCTCGAAGTCGATGGCGGTGAAGTCGATGGGCACGCTCCAGCCTCTCACGCACCTCCGACGCCGCCGGGAGCGTCGCGCGCGCGTCGCCCCGAGCGGCCGGGAGCACCCGCCGGCCGCGGGCCGGGCGCCTCCCGTTCCTCTCCGCCCGCCCGCCCGGCCCTTCCGCCGCCACGCCGTAGGATGTTCACCCGTGGCTCTCACTATCGCAATCGTCGGTCTCCCCAACGTCGGCAAGTCGACGCTCTTCAACGCACTGACCAAGAACACGGTGCTCGCGGCGAACTACCCGTTCGCGACGATCGAGCCGAACGTGGGTGTGGTGAACCTGCCCGACTCCCGCCTCGAGGTGCTCGCCGGGATCTTCGGCTCCGAGCGCATCCTCCCGGCGCCCGTCTCCTTCGTCGACATCGCCGGCATCGTGCGCGGCGCGTCCGAGGGCGAGGGCCTGGGCAACAAGTTCCTCGCGAACATCCGCGAGGCCGACGCCATCGCGCAGGTCATCCGCGGCTTCGAGGACTCCGACGTCGTCCACGTCGACGGCAAGGTCGACGCCGCCAGCGACATGGAGACGATCAACACCGAGCTGGTCCTCGCCGATCTCCAGACCCTCGAGAAGGCCGAGGCCCGCTACGAGAAGGAGCTCAAGGGGAGGAAGATCGAGCCGATCGTGGTCGAGACCGCGAAGAAGGCGCGCGAGTTCCTCGACCAGGGCAAGCCGCTGTCGGCCTCCTCGATCGATCTGGAGCCGATCCGCGAGCTGGGCCTGCTGACCGCCAAGCCCTTCATCTACGTCTTCAACGTCGACGAGGCCGTGCTGACCGACGACGCCCGGAAGGCAGAGCTCGCAGCCCTGGTCGCGCCGGCGAAGGCGATCTTCCTCGACGCGAAGATCGAGTCCGAGCTGATCGACCTCGACGAGGCCGACGCCGCCGAGATGCTCGAGTCGACCGGCCAGACGGAGTCGGGCCTCAACCAGCTCGCGACCATCGGCTTCGACACCCTGGGCCTCCAGACGTACCTCACGGCCGGCCCGAAGGAGACGCGCGCCTGGACCATCGGGAAGGGCTGGACCGCGCCCCAGGCCGCCGGTGTCATCCACACCGACTTCCAGAAGGGCTTCATCAAGGCCGAGATCATCTCGTTCGACGACCTCGTCGAGACCGGCTCGATCGCCGAGGCCCGCGCGAAGGGCAAGGCCCGCATCGAGGGCAAGGACTACGTCATGCAGGACGGCGACGTCGTGGAGTTCCGCTTCAACGTGTAGGACGGCCGCGCTCGGCTCGAGGCGCCCGGTTCGCTCGGATCCCCGGATCCGCGAGCCGGGCGCGTCTGCGCGGAGGTGCGGGATCGCCGACCCCGGGAGTCCGACACGAGGCCGGTCACATCCCCGGACGTCCGCCCCGCCCCGTCAGTTCAGCACGTCCCCGATCAGCCAGCTCGACAGCCCGACGAGGGTGCAGACGCCGACGACCACCCAGGCGACGGTCCGGCGGACCGAGCGGGAGACCGCCTCCGAGCTGCGGGGAGTGGGACGCAGCGGCGCCGTGTACGCGGGCGGGACGGTGTAGGTCAGAGCCGGCGGGAGGAGTCGGGGGAGGGTGACCGGACGGCCGTCGACCCACTCGGCGGGCAGCTCAGCGGCCTTCGCGGCCTGCAGCGTGAGCTCGACCTTCAGCGGGGATCCGCGGAGGGAGGCGTAGGCGGCGGCGGTGAGGCCGAAGCTCGCGAGGTGGCGGAGGGTCGGGGCGAAATCCGCCGAGAGGGTCGGGGAGAGCTCGCCCACCCGCTCGCCGTCGAGACGGAGCTCGACGAGGTCGCCCGCCGGGTGCAGGGTCACCAGCAGCAGGCCGCGGCCGCTCGCCGGAACGACCGTCGAGAGGCGGGCGAAGTGCTCGTCCTCGCGCAGGACCGGCAGGCCCCGCGACCAGGGGAGGATCGAGTGGCGCTCGACGGGCGGCTCGTTGAGCGGCACGAGCAGCTCGGGGGCGACGAGGGCGACGCGGAGGACGGCCCGCAGGCCCTCCTCGCCGCGCTCGACCCGGAGGCGCGCGGTCGTGACCGGGACGGCTCCGCTTGCCACGACCCGGTCGAGAGCGGCCCGGTGGGCGGAGGCGTTCGGCAGGTAGCCGAGGACGCGGCCGCCGGCCCGGACCGAGACGGCGTCGAGGCCGGTGGGGTGGTCGGGCTCGGGGATCAGGTCGACCTCGAGGGTCCGCTCGTCGATCTCGCCCTGCTCGAGCGTGCGGCCGATCAGATCGGCGATCTCCTCGATCCGCTCGGCCTCGGCGAGGGCGTCGACGCTCGGGGCGCCGTCGGCGTTCGGGAGCC
Source organism: Rathayibacter sp. AY1E2 (assembly GCF_002932325.1). Lineage (NCBI taxonomy): Bacteria > Bacillati > Actinomycetota > Actinomycetes > Micrococcales > Microbacteriaceae > Rathayibacter > Rathayibacter sp. AY1E2. The sequence continues at coordinate 65,568 of NZ_PSVO01000002.1, read as the reverse complement.
GGTAGTCGACGCGCTCCGTGACGGGGGTGACGGGTGCGTCCCGCACCACCGCGGCACTGTCCTGCGCGGAGCGGCGCGCCCCGGTGAACCGCCTGCCGTCCCACCAGCGCATCTCGGCCGCATCGGCCTCGTCGCGGTACCAGCCCGCCGGCGCACCCTCGTCCATCGACCCCCCGTTCCTCCGGCGAACGAGTCTACGAGGAGGGCGGGAGCGTCAGAGACCCGGGTCCGTGGCGGCGGGATCCTCGGGGGCGAGCGCGGCCGCGGGCTCTCCCGAAGCGGGGCCGCTCCACGCACCGGACTCCTGCGCCCGAGGGCCGGCGATCCACTCCAGAGCCTCGCGGACGAGCATCCGGACGTGACGCGCGTGGCCGATGGTGACGGGGGCGGGATCCTCGAGGACCTCGAGCAGGCGCTGCAGCACGGCACGGCTCTGCAGTCGTGTCATGGGCCTCACGGTAGGGGTCCGGTCGCTCGTACGGTAGTGCCGATCCGCGACAGCGCACCCGTCTAGGCTCGCCACATGACTCGTCTCGACGGTGCCGTCGTCCTCGTCCTCGGAGCCTCGGGCGGCCTCGGCCGCCTCCTGGCCGATTCGCTGGAGGCGCGCGGTGCAGTCGCGGTGCGCTCGGGGCGCGACTCCGCGGCGCTCGGCGAGGCACCCCTGGTCGCCGACCTGCGCGGGGAGGACGAGCCCCGGCGCGTGGTCGCCGAGGTGCTCGAGCGGCACGGGCGCCTCGACGGCGTCGTCGTGGCCGCGGGCGTCGTGGCCTTCGGGCCCTCCGCCGAGCTCGATCCGGCCGTTCTGGAGGAGCTCGTCGAGGTGAACGCGCTGGCGCCGATCCGGGTGCTGACCGCCGCGCTGCCGTCGCTCGTCGCGTCGGCGGGCGAGGGGCGCGAGCCGTTCGCGCTGACCATCAGCGGCGTGGTGGCGGAGGCTCCGACCGCGGGACTCGCCGCGTACTCCGCCTCGAAGGCGGCACTGCACTCCTTCGTGAAGGCCTCGGCCCGCGAGTACAAGCGGGCGGGCGTCCTCCTGCTCGACGCGCGCCCCGGCCACACCGAGACCGAGCTGTCCCGGCACCCGCTCGCCGGAGACGCGCCCCGCTTCGGCGCGGGTCTGGCGCCGCAGGACGTGGTCGACCGGCTGCTCGACGCGGTCGAGGGCGGCGAGACCGACCTGCCTCCTGCGGCGTTCACCGGCTGACGCCGTCCCGAGACGAGGCGGAGCCGGTCGATCCTCGCGGGAGCGCCCCGGATCGAGCACTGCAGCCTCGGCTGCGTACAGCCGCGGTGATCAGCCTGCGCATCCGGCGGCCGGGACCGCGATCGGCGCGGCAGCCCGTCCGACCGTCCTCCCCGCAGACGCGGGGATACCCGCCGTTCACCGGAGCGTCGCACGGGCGCACTAGCGTCCCTCCGTGCCCGACACCGCCGATGACGCCCTCCGTCCCACTCCCGAGCTGCTCCGCACGCTCACGCCCGCCGACGCGCGGGACCTCGTCGTGCTGGACGAGGACGACGACGATCCGGTGCTCCTGCGCCGCGACGGCACGCAGATCGACACCTGGCGCGAGGGCTACCCCTACGACGAGCGGATGTCGCGCGAGGAGTACGAGGCGGGCAAGCGCCTCCTCCAGATCGAGCTGCTGAAGCTGCAGAACTGGATCAAGAAGCACGGGCGCCGGCTCGTGGTCGTCTTCGAGGGGCGCGACGCCGCGGGCAAGGGCGGCACCATCAAGCGCTTCACCGAGCACCTCAACCCGCGCGGAGCCCGCGTGGTCGCGCTCGAGAAGCCGACCGAGCGCGAGGCCGGTCAGTGGTACTTCCAGCGCTACGTCTCGCACCTGCCGGCCGCCGGCGAGATCGTCCTCTTCGACCGCTCCTGGTACAACCGGGCCGGCGTGGAGCGCGTGATGGGCTTCTGCACGCCGGCGCAGTACGACGAGTTCATCCGCCAGACGCCGCTGTTCGAGCGGATGCTCGTCGGCGACGGCATCGACCTGGTGAAGCTGTGGTTCTCGGTCTCGGCGGAGGAGCAGCGCACCCGGTTCACGATCCGCATGATCGACCCCGTGCGCCAGTGGAAGCTCTCGCCGATGGACCTCGCCTCGCTCGACAAGTGGGGCGACTACACCGCGGCCAAGGAGGCGATGATGGCGGCGACCGATACCGCCGACGCTCCCTGGACCATCGTGAAGAGCAACGACAAGAAGCGCGCCCGGCTCGAGGCCATGCGCTACGTGCTGAGCCTCTACGACTACGACGGACGCGACGAGGAGGTCGTGGGCCCGCTGGGTCCGGACCCGCTGATCGTCGGATCGGCCGCGGACGTGTACGAGCGCGGCGAGCACGCCGCGACGAGCTGACCGGGGGGACGGACATGGGGGAGTCGGGGATCGGCGCGGAGCTGCCGGGGGTGCACCTGCGCTGGCTGGCGCTCGACGAGCAGACGCTGGACGCCGAGCGGCTGCTGCCGCTGCTGAGCGACGAGGAGCGCGAGCGCTACGCCGGCACGGTCGCCGCGTCGGCGGCCGAGCGCTTCGTCTTCGGGCGGGTGCTCCTGCGGATGCTCGCGGCCGAGCTCACGGGGACGCGCGCGTCGGAGGTCCGAGTCGTCGCCTGCTGCCCGCGCTGCGGGGGCGCGCACGGCCGGCCGCGGCTGGAGGGACGCGGGATCGCGCTCGAGTTGCTGTCGGTGAGCATCGCGCACTGCGCGGGCGCCGTCGTGGTCGCGGCGAGCAGCGCCGGTGCGGTCGGCGTCGATGTGGAGCCGACGCTGGGCTCGCCCGAGCGCGGGGAGCGGATCACTCGCATCGCCGGGGCGCCCTTCGCCACGGGCGGGATGCGCCCCGCCGACCCCGTCCTGCACTGGACCCGGATCGAGGCCGCACTGAAGGCGGACGGCCGCGGGCTCGAGCTCGACCCGCGCCGGGTGCACGTGCACGAGTCGCACCACGCGGCGGAGGCGCGGATCGACGGCGTCCGCTTCCGGCTGGCCGAGCCGCAGCTGGACCCCGCGCTGCGGGTCAGCGTCGCCCTCGGGCCGATGGGGGACGCGGGCGCCGGGCCCATCATCGGCTGGCGGCGCGAGCACGGCGACGCGCTCGCGGACTCGCTGGTGTCAGCGCCGGGACGGTAGCGGCGGCAGCTCCTCGTCGAGGAGCCAGGCGTCGAGCAGATCGTCCACGCCCTCGCCGAGGACCTCGGTGCAGAGCTCCCGGAACTCCTCGTCGGTGACGGCGGCGGAGGCGTAGCGGGACGTCCACTCCCGCAGCAGCCGGAGGAAGGGCTCGTCGCCGACGGTGAGCCGCAGCGCGTGCAGGGTGAGCGCGCCGCGCTTGTAGACGCGGTCGTCGAAGAGCGCGACCGGCCCCGGATCGGCGAGTACGAGATCCTGCGCCGCAGCCCGCAGCACCGCGTGGTGGCGGCGGGCGCAGGCGTCGGCGGTGGCGCGGCCCGACTCCTCCGACCACAGCCACTCCGCGTAGCAGGCGAACCCCTCGTTGAGCCAGATGTGGCGCCACCGGGCGATGCCCACGCTGTTGCCGAACCACTGGTGCGCGAGCTCGTGCGCGATGAGGCGCTCCGAGCCGCCGCGGCCGTCGGCGTGGTTGGCTCCGAACACCGCCATCGCCTGCGCCTCGAGCGGGATCTCCAGCTCGTCCGCCGTGACGACGATGCAGTAGCGGGCGAAGGGGTAGGGCCCGAACAGCCGCGTGAACAGGGCGAGCATGCGCTCGAGCGGAGCGAAGTCGTGCGCGACCCGAGCGGCCAGAGCGGCGGGGCGGGCGAGGGTCACCGCGACCCCGGCGAGCACGCGCTCCTCGATCGCGTAGCGGCCGATCTGCACCGAGGCGAGGTACGCGGCGCTGGGCTCGCGCTGCTCGTAGAGCCAGGTGCGGCGGCCGGAGCGGGCGCTCGAGTCGACGAGCACCCCGTTCGCGAGCACGGCGTAGCCCTCCTCGGCGGTGACGCGCAGGCGGTACGGAGCCTTCTCGGCGACGTCGTCGTTGCAGGGGAACCAGGTGGAGGAGCCGGAGGGCTGCGAGGCGACGAGCACCCCGTCCTCCAGCTCCTCCCAGCCGAGCTCGCCCCAGTGGCTGGCGCGGGGGGCGGGGTGGCCGCTGTACTCGATCTCGACGTCGACGCTCTCGCCGGCGGCCAGCGGCTCGGCGGGGGACACCCGCAGCTTGTGCGGCGCCTGCTCGTGGCGGGCGCGGCGTCCGTCGATCCGGACACGGGCCACGCGGAGCCGGGAGAGGTCGAGGGAGAACCGCCGGAGCGGCTGCAGCGCGACGATCCGCAGCACGGCCCGGCCGGCCAGGCGGTTGGAGGCGACGCGGTAGTCGAGGTCGAGGTCGTAGGCCTCGACGCGGTAGCCGGTGTTCCCGATACCGGGGACGTAGGGGTCGCCGGCGGTCTCGAGCCCGGTCAGCGCGGGGCTCACGCGACGGGCGCGTGGTAGTCGGCGACGCGCACCTCGCGCCACGGGCCGATAGGGTTGCCGCTCCAGCGGCTGCCCGCGGGCACGAGCTCCCCCCGCATGACGAGCGAGGCCGGGCCGACCGTGCCGTGCTCGGCGATCCGCGCGGCGGGGAGGATCACGCTGTGCGGGCCCAGGGTGGCGCCGGCGTCGAGGCTCACGAGATCCATGCTCATGATTCGATCATGGAACAGGTGCGTCTGCACGACGCAGCCCCGGTTCACGGTCGCTCCGTCGCCGAGCGAGATCAGATCGGCCTCGGGGAGCCAGTAGCTCTCGCACCAGACGCCGCGTCCGATCCGGGCGCCGAGGCTCCGCAGCCACCAGACCAGCGCCGGAGTGCCCGCGGCGGCGTGGGCGAACCAGGGCGCGGCGACCATCTCGGTGAAGGCGTCGGCCAGCTCGCTCCGCCAGACGAACGAGGACCACAGCGGCTGCTCGCTCGGCTCGACCCGCTGGATCAGGATCCACTTCGCGGCGGTGGAGACGGCCGCGGCGACCGCCCCGGCGGCCAGCAGCACGACGCCTCCCACGAGCGCGGCGAGCACCGCACCGAGCGTCTGGATCAGCGCGAGCAGTCCGGCGACGACGCCGAGGCCGATCGCGACCGAGACGACCACAGGGACGAAGCGGCCGAGCTCCCACGCGATGCGGGCCGCGCGGAGTCGGCGGGCCGGGCGGAAGGTGCGCGCCGACTCCGCCTCGACGACGGTGCGCCGCAGCCGCACGGGCGGTGAGCCCAGCCACGACGAGCCCGCCTTCGACTTCCGGGGCGCGGAAGAGAGGACGGCGACGAGTCCGCCGGCGGGCACGGTGTGGCCGGGTGCGGCCATGCCGGAGTTGCCGAGGAACGCGCGCTCGCCGATCTCGGCGCGGGCGAGCCGCATCCAGCCGCCGCCGAGCGCGTAGGAGGCGACGAGCGTGTCGTCGGCGAGGAACGCGCCGTCGCGGATGGTCGTCATCGCGGGCAGGAGGAGCACCGTCGAGGCCTCGACGTCGCGTCCGACCTTCGCGCCGAGGAGCCGCAGCCAGACCGGGGTGAACAGGCCCGAGTAGAGCGGGAAGAGCAGGACCCGCGCGGAGTCGAGCAGCCGCTCCGTCGACCAGACCTGCCAGCCGATCCGACCGCGGACGGGGTGGGTGCCCGGCTCGACGCCCCGGCCGAGCAGGCGCACCAGGACGACGACGAGAGCGGCGAGGACGACTCCGGAGACGGCGACGGCGGGCACGAGGGCGGCGAGAGCGGGCCCGAGCGCGGCGCCGAGGCCGGCCGAGCCGCGCACGGCGGCGGCCACGACGGCGAGCCCGGCCGCGAGGGCGAGGACCGGGACCGCCGCGAGGCCGACCGCGGACGCTCCGTACGCCCAGACCCAGCCCGGGCGGCGCGCCGGGCGCTCCGAGGGGAACCCGGCGTTCGCCCTGCCGAGCCGCTGGGCGGGGGATCCTCCCCAGCGCTGCCCGGCCGGCACCCGTCCGAAGACGGCCGATCCCGGCTCGATCTGCGCGTGCTTGCCGATCCGGGCGCCGGGGAGGAGCGTGCTGCGCGCGCCCACCGTGCTGCCCGCGCCGACCCGGACGGCGCCGACGCGCAGGACGTCGCCGTCGATCCAGTAGCCGGAGAGGTCGACCTCGGGCTCGATCGCGGCGCCGCGCCCGAGCGTGAGCATCCCGGTCAGCGGAGGGAGGGAGTGCAGGTCGACGTCGTCGGCGATGCGGGCGCCGAGCGCGCGGGCGTAGTAGGCGACCCAGGGCGCACCCGCCAGGCTCACGGCCTTGAGCTGGAACGCGACCTGCTCCGCCAGCCAGAGCCGGAGGTGCACGCTCCCGCCGCGCGGGTGGTCTCCGGCTCGGATCCCGCGCAGCAGGGTGCGCGCGGCGAGGACGGTGAGCCCCATCCGCCCGAACGGCGTGAGGAAGAGCGCGAATGCGGGGATCAGCGCGGCGAGCGGAGCGGTGGGCAGCCAGCCGAACCCCGGCACCAGGTCGAGCACCGCGGTGACGGTGAGGATCGCAGTGACCCAGCGGGCGCTGCCGAGCACGAGCAGCGGTGCGCCGAGGAGGGTCTGCAGCACGCGCATCCTGAGGGGGACCGGCGCGATGCGGTGAGCGGACACCTCCGCAGTGCCGGTGGAGCGGCTCTGGATCTCGGCGGCCATCGCCGCGAGACGCGGGTGGGCGTAGACGTCGGCGACCGTGAACTCGGGGTCGCGCTCGCGGATCCGCGCGACCAGCTGGGCGGCGGCGAGGGAGCCGCCGCCGAGGTCGAAGAAGTTCGCCCGCTCGTCGACCGGCACGCCGAGCACGTCGCGCCAGAGGGCGGCGAGCCACGCCTCCTCGGGGTCGAGGGAGGCGTCCTCGGTCGTGCCCACGGCGAGCGGCCAGGGGAGTGCGGCGCGGTCGACCTTGCCGGAGACGCGGGTCGGCAGCTCCTCGACCACGGCCAGCAGCGGCACGAGGGATGCGGGCAGCTCCTCGCGCAGGCGGGCGAGCGCCGCGTCGCGGTCGAGCTCCCGGCCGCCGGCGAGGGCCAGGTAGCCGACGAGGACCTGGTTGCCGGCCGCCGTGGTGCGGACCGCGGCCGCCGCCCCCGAGACTCCGGGGAGCGCCTGCAGCGCCGCCTCGACCTCGCCGAGCTCGATCCGCCGACCGCCGAGCTTCACCTGGTCGTCCGCGCGCCCCTGGAAGACCAGGCCGGCGCTCTCGAAGCGCACCAGGTCGCCGGAGCGGTAGGCCCGCTCCCAGCCCAGGAGCGGTGCCGGCGCGTACTTCTCGGCGTCCTTGACCGGGTCGAGGTAGCGCGCGAGCCCGACCCCGCCGATGACCAGCTCGCCGACGTCGCCCTCGCCGACCCGCTGCCCGTCCGCGTCCACGACGGCGAGCCGCCAGCCGTCCAGCGGCAGCCCGATGCGCACCGGGGGAGGCCCGCCGAGGGGCGCGGCGCAGGCGACGACGGTGGCCTCGGTCGGCCCGTAGGTGTTCCAGACCTCGCGGCCCTCGACGGCCAGGCGCTCGCCGAGCTCCGGCGGGCACGCCTCGCCACCGAAGATCAGCAGGCGGACGTTCTCGAGCGACTCCGCGGGCCAGAGCGCCGCGAGGGTCGGCACGGTCGAGACCACGGTGATGCCGTGCGTGGTCAGCCAGGGGCCGAGGTCCATGCCGCTGCGGACCAGCGAGCGGGGAGCGGGGACGAGGCAGGCGCCGTGCCGCCAGGCGAGCCACATCTCCTCGCAGGACGCGTCGAACGCGACCGAGAGACCGGCCAGCACCCGGTCCCCGGGGCCGAGCGGCTCCGCCTGGAGGAACAGGCGCGCCTCGGCGTCGACGAAGGCGGCGGCGGAGCGGTGGCTGACCGCCACTCCCTTGGGGGTTCCGGTGGAGCCGGAGGTGAAGATGATCCAGGCGTCGTCCTCGAGCGAGGGCGGCTGCAGCAGCGGGATCGACGCCGTGCTCGGGTGCGGCGCGCTCGCGGTGAACAGGCGCGCGGCCGGCTCGTCGGCGCCGGTGCGCTCGAAGCGGCCGGAGCCGGTGATCACGCCGCGGACGGCGGCCTCGCCGAAGACGAGGCGCGCCCGCTCCTCAGGGTCGTCCGCGTCCACCGGGACGTACGCGGCTCCCGCGGCGAGGACGGCCAGGATCGCGAGGTAGAGCTCGCGGGAGCCGCTGGGCATGCGGATCCCGACGCGGTCGCCGCGTCGGACCCCGGCGGCGGTGAGCTCGCCCGCGAGCTGCACCGTGCGGGCCAGCAGCTCCCGGTAGCTGAGCGCTCCGGCCGGGTCCTCCAGCGCGGAGGCGTCCGGGTGGCGCTCCGCGGTGTCGCGGAGGACGTCGACCAGCGTGCGGGGAGGAGGGGTGGCCGCTCCGGCGTCGAGCACGTCCTGGGGGCCGGCCGTCTCGGTCACGTCTCGTCTCCGTCCCGGCCGCGCGATCGGGAGCGCGGCGGCCGGGGCGACACCGTAGGGAGGCGGGGTGACGCGGAGGTGAACAGGCGGGGTCGGCCCGCCCGGCTCAGTGCGCCATCGGGAGCGGCGCGTCCGACTCCGCCGGGCGGCGGACGAAGAACGCGGCCACGATCGCGACCGTCGCGATCGACGCGCCCCACAGGAACGCGGAGTGGATGCCGCCGGCGTAGGAGGCGACCTCGTCGGCTCCGCCCTGCGCGAGCTCCGCCGACCGGATCGAGAGGACGGTGACGAACAGCGCCGTGCCCGCCGCGCCGCCCAGCTGCTGCACGGTGCCGATGATCGCGCTGCCGTGCGAGTAGAGCGAGGGGCGCACCGAGCCGAGGCCGGCGGTGAACAGCGGCGTGAAGACGAAGGCGAGGCCCAGGCTGAGGGTGACGTGCAGCGAGAGGACGAACCAGGGCGACGAGTCCGCCGCGAGCAGGGTGTACCCCCACAGAGCGCCGGCGACGACGATCGAGCCGGGCACGAGCAGCACGCGCGGGCCGAAGCGGTCGTAGCCGCGGCCGACGAACGGCGCGAGCAGGCCCATCAGCAGGCCGCCGGGGAGCAGGAGCAGCCCGGTCTCCAGCGGAGTGAGGCCCAGCACGTTCTGCGTGTAGAGGGGCAGCAGGATCAGCGTGCCGAAGAGCGCCGACATGCTGACCGCCATCATCGCGATGACGATGGTGAAGTTCGCGGAGGAGAAGGTCCGGAGGTCCAGCAGGGCCCGGTCGGTGCGCTGCAGCAGGAGCTGGCGCGCGATGAAGCCCGCGAGGCCGAGGCCCGCGACGACGAACGGGATCCACGGCGCGACGACCGCGGCTCCGCCCTCGCCGAGGCTCGACAGGCCGTAGACGAGGCCGCCGAAGCCGAAGACCGAGAGGACGACCGAGAGCGAGTCGATCGGGATGGAGCGGGGCTCGGTGACGTTCTCGACCTTGCGCAGGCCCAGGAGCAGCGCGCCGATCGCGATCGGCAGCACGATCCAGAACATCCAGCGCCAGCCGAGGAAGTTGAGGATGACGCCCGAGATCGTCGGTCCGACGGCCGGAGCCACCGAGATGACGATCGAGATGTTGCCCATCATCCGGCCGCGGATCGCCGGGGGCACCAGCGTCATCACGGTCGTCATCAGCAGCGGCATCATGATGGCCGTGCCGCCGGCCTGCACCACGCGGGCCGCCAGGAGGACCGCGAAGGTCGGGGCGAGCGCGGCGGTGAGCGTGCCGAGGCTGAAGAGGATCATCGCGGCGGCGAAGAGCGTGCGGGTGTGCAGCCGCTGGATCAGGTAGCCCGTGATCGGGATGACGACGGCCATCGTGAGCATGAAGGCGGTCGAGAGCCACTGGCCCACGTGCGCCTCGACGTCGAAGTCGCGCATGAGGTCGGGCAGCGCCACGCTCATGATCGTCTCGTTGAGGATCACGACGAACGCCGACACCAGCAGGAGGCTGATGACCAGGCGGCTGCGCGGCTCGAGGGTCGAGCCGGCGGCGGGTGCGGCGGGCCGCGCGGCGGGAAGGGTGCTGCGCTCGGTCACAGGTGTTCTCCGGTCGTGAGGGGGATCGGTGTGAGGGGCGCATCGACGGCTCGACTCGCGGGCGCGGATGCGGGGTACGGAGGGAGAACAGCGGCGGACGCCCCGGACATTCCCGATCGACGGGGATCCGCTGCGAGAGGTCTCAGGTGAGGACCGCGCAGAGCGCGGAGGACGCGGCCTCGGCCTCCTCGAGCGTGGAGCCCTCGCCGAAGCTGAACCGCACGGCGGTCCGGGCGACGTCGGGGTCAAGGCCGAGGGCCAGCAGCGCGGGCGAGGGCTCGTCGCGCCCGGCGGCGCACGCCGAGCCGCTCGAGACGACGACTCCGCGCTCCTCCAGCTCGAGGAGCGTCGACTCGCCGCTGCGCCCGGGGACGGCGTACGCGGCGATCGAGGGGAGCCGGTGCGCCGTGGAGCCCAGCGGCACGGCCCGGGGCGCCAGGGCCGCGACCCGCTCGGCGAACGCGTCCCGGACCGCTCCGACCCGCGCCGCGCGGTCCGGATCGAGCAGGCGCACCGCGGTGCCGAGCGCGACCGCGAAGGCCACGTTCTCGGTGCCCGAGCGCCGCTCCCGCTCCTGGCCGCCGCCGTGCAGCAGGGGCTCGAACGGGAGCCGGCTGCGCAGCAGCAGCGCCCCCACGCCCTTCGGCGCCCCGAGCTTGTGCCCCGAGACCGAGACCGCGTCGGCGCCCCAGCCCGCGACGTCCAGCCAGCCGGCGGCCTGGACGGCGTCCACGTGGAGCGGCACGCCCCGCGATCGACAGAGCGCCGCTATCGCCGGCACGTCCTGCACCGTCCCGATCTCGTTGCTCGCCGCGAGCACCGAGACCAGTGCGGTGTCCGGCCGGACCAGCGCGGCGAGCGCGTCGAGGTCGAGCAGGCCGGTCGCGTCGACGGGGGCCGTCGACACCTCGAAGCCGTGCAGGCGCCGGAGGTGGTCGGCCGACTCGACGGTCGCCTCGTGCTCGAGCGCCGAGATCACCAGGTGCCGTCCGCGCGGCGATCCCAGCGCGAGGCCCTTGACCGCCGTGTTGATCGACTCCGTGCCGCCGGAGGTGAAGAGCGTCTCGGAGGCGCGGCCGCCGAGGAAGCGGGCCACGTGAGCGCGCGCCGCCTCCAGCGCGCGCGCCGCGGCGTCGCCGAGCGAGTGGCTGCTCGACGGATTGCCGTACTCGGCGGTGAGGAACGGCCACATGGCCTCCAGCACCTCGCGGCGCACGGGCGAGGTCGCGGCGTGGTCGAGGTAGATCACTCGACCGCGATGTCCAGGCCGAGGTCGAGCGAGCGGACGCTGTGGGTGAGCGCGCCGACGGAGATCACGTCGACCCCCGCCTCCGCGATCGCGCGCACGGTCGAGAGGTCGACGCCGCCGCTCGCCTCGACCACGGCCCGCCCGCCGATGAGGGCGACGCCCTGGCGGAGCAGCTCGGGGGTGAAGTTGTCGAGCATGATCGTGTCCGCGCCTCCCGCCAGCGCGGGCTCGATCTGGTCGAGCCGGTCGACCTCGACCTCGAGGTGCGCCGTGTGCGGGATCGAGGCGCGCGCGGCCCGCAGGGCCGCGGTCAGGTCGATCCCGCGCGCGGCGAGCACCGCGAGGTGGTTGTCCTTCGCCAGCACCGCGTCCGAGAGCGAGAAGCGGTGGTTGCGGCCGCCGCCGCTGCGGACGGCGTGCCTCTCGAGCGCGCGCAGGCCCGGCGTGGTCTTGCGGGTGTCGACGATGCGGGCGCGCGTCCCCTCCACCGCGGCGACGTACTGCGCCGTCAGGGTGGCGATGCCGCTCATCCGCTGCACGAGGTTGAGCGCGACGCGCTCGCCGCGGAGCACGCCGCCCGCGGGGCCCTCGATCCGGGCGAGGGTCTGCCCGGCCTCGAAGACCGCGCCGTCCTCCACGAGCACCGAGCAGCGGATCCGGGAGTCGACCTGCAGCATCGTGCCGACGAGGACGGCGCCGCCGCTGAAGACGCCGGGCTCGCGGGCCACGAGGGCTGCGCTCGCGGTGGCGTCCGCGGGGAGGAGGGTGTCGGAGGTCAGGTCGCCCCAGGGCGCGTCCTCCTCGAGGGCGAGGGTGACGACGCGGTCGATGCTCTGGCGGGTCAGCACGGAAGGGCCGCCTCTCTGGTGGGGGCGGCGGCGCTCGCCGTCGCGGGGTCGGAGGAGTCGGTGCGGTGGTGGGCGCCGACGGAGTGCGTGCGCGCGAGCGCGGCGTCGATGAGAGCGAGGGCGCAGGTCAGCAGGTTCGCGTCCTCGAGCGTCCTCAGTCCGAGCGGAGCGGGCGACGCGGAGGCGACGAGCGCGTCGCGCGCCGCTGTGAGCCCCGCCGCGTCCCGGGAGAGGCCGGCTCCCGCCCACATCGCGTCCTGAAGAGCGGTGCGGTCGAGCGTCATCGGGACGACGGCGCGGGGAGGGGCGACCGGGCCGCCGCTCCAGGAGAGGGAGTCGAGGGCGAGCGCCGCGCGGCGCGCGAACACGACGCCCTCGAGCAGGCTGTTGGAGGCGAGGCGGTTCGCGCCGTGGACGCCGGTGCGGGCGACCTCGCCCACTGCGAGCAGCCCGGGGAGGCTGGTGCGCCCCTCCAGGTCGGTCGCGATCCCGCCCATCCAGTAGTGCGCGGCCGGAGTCACGGGCAGCAGGTCGTCGGCGAGCGAGAGCCCGTTCTCGCGGCAGGCCGCCGAGATCGTCGGGAACCTCTTCGCCAGCACCTCGGGGTCGATCGCCCGGGCGTCCAGGTGCACGGGCAGCCCGCCCTGCAGCCGCATCCGCTCCGCGATCGCGCGCGCCACGACGTCGCGCGGCGCCAGCTCTGCCTCGGGGTGCACCCCGGCCAGGAACCGCTCGCCCGCGGCGTCGCGCAGCACCGCGCCCTCGCCGCGCACCGCCTCCGAGACGAGGAAGCCGCCCGGCAGCGCGAGCGTGGTCGGGTGGAACTGGTAGAACTCCAGGTCCGCCGTCTCCGCTCCTGCCCGCAGGGCGGCGGCGAGCCCGTCCCCGGTCGCGACGGACGGATTGGTGGTGTGCCGGTAGAGCTGCCCGGCGCCTCCGGTGGCCAGCACGACCGCGTCGGCCGCCAGGCGCTCGAGCACGCCGTCGTGCAGGACGTCGGCGCCCGTGACCGAGCCGCCCTCCCGCACCAGGTCGACCAGGGCGGCGTGCTCGCGCACCTCGACCGACGAGGCCCGCACCGCCGCCACGAGAGCGGCCTCGATCGCGGCGCCCGTCGCGTCGCCGCCGGCGTGCAGGATCCGCGGACGCGAGTGGGCGCCCTCGAGTCCCCCCGCCAGCTCGCCGCCCTCGCGGTCGAAGCCGACGCCCCACTCCTGCAGCACCGCGACCGCCTCCGGCCCCTCGGCGCAGAGCACCTCGACCGCCGAGCGCACGGCGAGGCCCGCACCGGCGGTGAGCGTGTCCTCCACGTGCAGCGCCACGGAGTCGCCCGGCGCCGTGACCGCGGCGATCCCGCCCTGCGCGGCGCGCGTCGACGACTCCGCCAGCGCGCCCTTGGTGACGAGCAGCACCTCGTGGCGGCGCTGCGCCGTCAGCGCGGCGACCAGCCCGGCGATGCCGCTGCCGACGACGACGACCCGCGCCATGTCAGACCGCCGCCGGCCCGGCGGGCGGAACGGCCGCGAGCATCCGCTCGAGGGCGATGCGCGCCTCGGCCTGCACCGACTCCGCGACCTCGATGCGGTTGAGCACCGTCCCCGCGACCAGTCCCTCGAGCACCCAGGCGAGGTAGCCGGGGTGGATGCGGTACATGGTCGAGCAGGGGCAGACCACGTCGTCGAGGCAGAAGATCGTGTGCTGCGGGTACTGGACGGCGAGGCGCTGCACCAGATTGATCTCGGTGCCGATCGCGAAGGTCGATCCCGCGGGTGCCGCCTGGATCGCCTTCACGATGTAGTCGGTCGAGCCGTACTCGTCGGCCGCGTCGACGACCGCCATCGGGCACTCCGGGTGAACGATCACGCGCACGCCCGGGTGCTCGGCGCGCGCCTTCGCGATCTGGGCCGTCGTGAAGCGCTTGTGCACCGAGCAGAATCCGTGCCAGAGGATCACCTGCGCGTCCAGGAGCGTCGCGGTGTCGGAGCCGCCCTGCGGCTTCCGCGGGTTCCACATCGGCATCCGCTCCAGCGGCACGCCCATCGCCTTGGCGGTGTTGCGGCCGAGGTGCTGGTCGGGGAAGAACAGCACCCGCTGCCCGCGCGCGAACGCGTCCTCGAGCACGGTCGCCGCGTTCGAGGAGGTGCAGACCACGCCTCCGTTTCGGCCGCAGAACGCCTTCAGCGCGGCGGAGGAGTTCATGTACGTGACCGGGACGAGCGGCACGCGGCCGTCGGCGTCCGGCTCGGTGCCGTAGAGCTCGGTGAGCTCGGCCCAGGCGTCCTCGACGGAGTCGATGTCGGCCATGTCCGCCATCGAGCAGCCGGCCGCCAGGTTCGGGAGGATCACGGCCTGCTCCGGTCCGGAGAGGATGTCGGCCGTCTCCGCCATGAAGTGCACGCCGCAGAACACGATGGCCTCGGCGTCGGGCCGGCTCGTCGCCGCCTTCGCCAGCTGGAACGAGTCGCCCACGTAGTCGGCGTACTGCACCACCTCGTCCCGCTGGTAGAAGTGCCCGAGCACGACGACCCGCTCGCCGAGCGTCTCCTTCGCCGCGAGGATGCGGTGGTGCAGCTCGTCGGCGCTCGCCGTCGTGTACTCCTCCGGCAGACGTCCCTGGACCGGGGCGTCGGCCGGGATCGGGTCGGCCTGGGAGGCGCCGGGCCCGTAGGCGGGCAGGCCGAGGTCGAACGACCAGGGGGCCTCCGCGAGCTCGGGCGCGCAGGTGGCGCCGGGCGCGGAGCCGCCCTCGATGAGCCGGATGGTGCTGTCGACGGATGTCACGGTGTTCTCCTCGTGAGGCGGGTGGGGGAGTCGGGCGGCGCGCTCAGACGGGCAGCGGGCCGTTGTCGACGAGCGCCGCCGACTCGTCGTAGCGGTAGAGGCGCGGGGGACGGTGGCGGGTGCCCGTCAGGCGCTCCCCGGTGGGCACCACGGTGCCGGAGCTCTCGATCGTCCGGCGGAAGTTGGCCGGGTCGAG
The DNA here is from genome assembly GCF_002932325.1 of Rathayibacter sp. AY1E2. Lineage (NCBI taxonomy): Bacteria > Bacillati > Actinomycetota > Actinomycetes > Micrococcales > Microbacteriaceae > Rathayibacter > Rathayibacter sp. AY1E2. The sequence continues at coordinate 50,527 of NZ_PSVO01000002.1, read as the reverse complement.
GGGCTTCTGCAGGACGGCCTCGTGGACCTCCCGCAGCTGGGACAGGGTGAAGGCGCCGCCGAGGAAGGCCTGCGCGATGCGGGAGTACTCCATCTTGTTGCGCAGGCGCCAGAGGGCGTAGTCGACGATCAGTCCGTGGTCGAAGGCGAGCTCGAGCGGCAGATCGGTGCAGAGCCAGGCGACGTTCTCTCCCACGATGGCCTCGTCGGCCTCGGCGGAGCGCACGAGCGCCCAGTAGACGATCGACACGACGCGGTCCTCACCGGGGGAGCGGTCGGTGCCGCCGACCGCGTAGAGCTGCTCGAGGTAGCGCGGAGCCAGGCCCGTGGTCTCGCGGAGAGTGCGGCGGGCCGACTCGGCGAGATCCTCGTCCGGATGCAGCGGTCCGCCGGGCAGTGCCCAGAGTCCCTCGAACGGCTCGCGGATGCGCCGGACGACGGGGATCCAGACGGTGCTCGCTCCGGTCACCGGGTGCGGCCGCAGGGCGAAGATCACCGTCGACACGGCGAGCTGCACGTCCGGCATCCGATGCCCCCTACTAAGAGTCGCACCGACTGTAAGTGCTGGGATCACCTTAGTGTCACCAACACCTGAACACCTAGCGGGAGAAGCGACACGCCGCTACGGGCCCGCCCCGCCCGCTAGGCTGACCGCACAACCGAATACCGGGCCGCAATACGCGACGCGGGAGAGCCGACTCCGGTCGGCACCGAAGGAGCAAGCCTCCCCGCCAATCTCTCAGGTCTTGTACCGCGTCGAACTGGCCACTCTGGAAAGCGATCCGCTCGGATCCGCCCATGGTGAAAGCGCTCGACCCCTCGGGGCGGCGCGAATCTCTCAGGCTCCACGACAGAGGGGGAGTTCCCACGGCACTGCTGTGCTCTGCCGCGAACGCGGCGCGAGTCCAGCACTGCGACGAAATGGAGAACTCATGTCCGAGACCCCGACGACCAGCCCCGAAGCCCGCTACTCGCCCCTGCACGAGGTGCACGTCGCCGCCGGCGCGTCCTTCACCGACTTCGCCGGGTGGCAGATGCCGGTCCGCTACTCCGGCGATCTCGCCGAGCACCACGCCGTGCGCACCGCCGCCGGCCTCTTCGACCTCTCGCACATGGCCGAGATCCTCGTCGTCGGCCCCGAGGCGGTCGACGCCCTCGACTACGCGCTGGCGAGCGACATCTCGGCCGTCGCCGCCGGCCGCGCGAAGTACACCCTTCTCCTGGAGCGCACGGGCGGCGTGATCGACGACCTCGTCGTCTACCGCACGGGCGAGGACCGCTTCATGGTCGTCGCGAACGCGGCCAACCGGCACATCGTCGTCGAGACGCTCCGCGACCGCACCGCGATGTTCGAGTGCGAGCTGTTCGACGAGAGCGACGACGTCGCCCTCATCGCGCTGCAGGGCCCGCGCTCGCTCGAGATCCTGCAGAACGTCCAGGGCCTCGCCGTCGAGACCGAGCGGGGAGCGGAGTCGGTGCTCGACGCGGACGACGCCGCCCGCCTGCTCGCGGAGCTGCGCTACTACCGCGCCGTGCCCGCGACCTTCGAGGCGCACCCGATCCTGATCGCGCGCACCGGGTACACAGGCGAGGACGGCTTCGAGATCTACGTCTCGCCCGACTCCGCTCCCACGCTCTGGCAGGCTCTCGCCGAGACCGGCGCCGGAGCGGGCCTCGTCCCCGCCGGCCTCGCCGCCCGCGACACCCTCCGCCTCGAGGCGGGCATGCCGCTCTACGGCCACGAACTCTCCCGCGACGTCTTCCCCGCACAGGCCGGCCTCGGCCGCGTCGTCGCCTTCGGGAAGCCGATCGACTTCGTCGGCCGCGCGGCCAGCGAGGAGGGTCCCTCCGGAGACGCTCCCGTGCTCGTCGGGCTCGTCGGCGAGGGCCGCCGCGCCGCCCGTGCCGACTACACCGTCCTCTCCGGCGACGACGAGGTCGGAGTGGTCACCAGCGGCGTCCTCTCGCCGACCCTGGGCGTCCCGATCGCGATGGCCTACGTCGCCCCCGCCTCCGCGCAGCCCGGGACGGCGCTCGCCGTCGACATCCGCGGCACGCGCCTCCCGATGACCGTCACCGAGCTCCCCTTCTACTCGAGAAAGAAGAACTGACATGGCCGTGCCCACCGAGCTGCAGTACACCTCCGACCACGAGTGGATCCGGGTCGACGGAGAGGTCGCGACCGTCGGCATCACCGCCTACGCCGCGGACAAGCTGGGCGACGTCGTCTTCGTCGAGCTCCCCGAGGCGGGAGCCCGCGTCGAGGGCGGCAGCGTCGTCGGCGAGATCGAGTCGACCAAGTCGGTGGGCGAGCTGTTCGCCCCCGTCGACGGCGAGGTCCTCGAGGCCAACACGGCCGTCGTCGACAGCCCCGAGCTCGTCAACTCCGACCCGTTCGGCGAGGGGTGGCTGATCCGGGTCCGCTTCGACGCCCTGCCCGACGGCCTCCTCGACTCCGCCGCCTACACCGAGCTGGTCGGCGAGTAGATGGCGGCCACCAGGACCCCCGGCGCCTTCGAGTCCCGTCACATCGGGACCGACGCCGACGCGCAGCGCACCATGCTCGCGGCTCTCGGGTACGACTCCGTGGAGGAGCTCGTCACCGCCGCCGTCCCCGAGTCGATCCACGTCCGCGACCTCCCGCAGGTGCTGCCCGCTCCGGCCACCGAGACGGAGGCGCTCGCCGAGCTGCGCGCCCTCTCCGCGAGGAACACGGTGCGTCGGCCGATGATCGGCCTCGGCTACTACGGCACGCACACCCCCGCGGTGATCAAGCGCAACGTGCTCGAGAACCCCAGCTGGTACACGGCCTACACGCCGTACCAGCCCGAGATCTCGCAGGGGCGCCTGGAGGCGCTGATCAACTTCCAGACGATGGTCTCCGACCTCACCGGCCTCGACACGGCCGGCGCGTCGATGCTCGACGAGGGCACGGCCGTCGTCGAGGCCATGCTGCTCGCGCGCCGCGCCTCGAAGGCGCGCACCGACGTCTTCGTCGTCGACTCCGACGCTCTCCCGCAGACCCTCGCGCTGCTGCGCGGCCGGGCGGAGGCCGTCGGCATCCGCATCGTCGAGCTCCCGCTCTCGCGCACCGCCGCGGAGGAGGTGCCGGAGTGCTTCGGCGCCCTCGTGCAGTACCCCGGCGCGTCCGGGCACCTCTGGGACCCGTCGGCGGTGCTCGCCGCGGTGAAGGCACACGGAGGCCTGGCGGTCGTCGCCGCCGACCTGCTCGCGCTGACCCTGGTGCGCTCGCCGGGCGAGCTCGGCGCGGACGTCGCGGTCGGCACCACGCAGCGCTTCGGCGTCCCGCTGGGCTTCGGAGGACCGCACGCCGGCTACCTCGCCGTCCGCAAGGGACTCGAGCGCCAGCTGCCCGGCCGCCTCGTCGGCGTCAGCCAGGACGCGGACGGCCACCCCGCCTACCGCCTGTCCCTCCAGGCCCGCGAGCAGCACATCCGCCGCGAGAAGGCGACCTCGAACATCTGCACCGCGCAGGTCCTCCTGGCGGTCATGGCGGCGATGTACGCGGTCTACCACGGGCCGGACGGGCTCGCCGCGATCGCCGAGCGCGTGCACGGCCGGGCCGCGCTCCTCGCGCGCCTCCTCCTCGACCGGGGCCACCCTCTCCGGCACGCCGACTTCTTCGACACCGTCTCGGTCGTCGTGCCCGGCGGCGCGGAGGCGGCGGTCGCCCGCGCCCGCCAGGCCGGCTTCGACGTGCGCCTGGTCGACGCCGACACGGTCTCGGTGTCGATCGACGAGACGGTCACCGACCTCGAGGTGATCGCCGTCGCGACCGCCGTCGGGCAGCTGGACTCGTCGTTCGGCTTCCTCGGCGGCTCTGCGCGGAGCATCCCCGCCGAGCTCGACCGCCGCACGCCCTTCCTCGTGCACCCGGTCTTCAGCAGCCACCACAGCGAGACCTCGATGATGCGCTACCTCAAGCGCCTCGCCGACTCGGACTACGCGCTGGACCGCGGCATGATCCCGCTCGGCTCCTGCACCATGAAGCTCAACGCCGCCACCGAGATGGAGGCGGTCAGCTGGCCCGAGTTCGCGGGCCTGCACCCGTTCGCCCCCGAGGCGGACGTGCAGGGCTCCCTGGCGCTGATCGACCAGCTGGAGGGGTGGCTCGCCCACCTCACCGGCTACGACTCCGTGTCGCTCCAGCCCAACGCCGGCTCGCAGGGCGAGCTCGCGGGCCTGCTGGCGATCCGCGGCTGGCACCGGTCGAACGGCGACGAGGACCGCACGGTCTGCCTGATCCCCTCGAGCGCACACGGCACCAACGCCGCGAGCGCGGTCCTCGCCGGCATGCGCGTCGTCGTCGTGGCCTGCGACGAGCTCGGCAACGTCGACCTGGACGACCTCCGGACGAAGATCGCTGAGCACGCGGGCTCCCTCGCCGCGCTGATGATCACCTACCCGTCGACCCACGGCGTCTACGAGCACGAGGTCGCCGAGATCTGCCGCCTCGTCCACGAGGCCGGCGGACAGGTGTACGTGGACGGCGCGAACCTCAACGCGCTCCTCGGCTTCGCCCGCTTCGGAGACTTCGGCGGCGACGTCTCGCACCTCAACCTGCACAAGACGTTCTGCATCCCGCACGGTGGAGGCGGTCCCGGCGTCGGTCCCGTCGCCGCGAAGGCGCACCTCGCGCCGTTCCTGCCCGGCCACCCGCTCGCGCAGCGGCTCGAGCACGGCGTGGGCACGCAGGGCGAGCGGATCGTCCACGGCGGCGCACCGGTGTCGGCAGCTCCCTACGGCAGCCCCGGCATCCTGCCGATCTCGTGGGCGTACGCCCGGATGATGGGCGAGGAGGGCCTGCGGGCCGCGACCGGGGCGGCCGTCCTCTCGGCCAACTACGTCGCCGCGCGCCTCCGCGAGCACTACCCGGTGCTCTACACGGGGGACAACGGGCTCGTCGCCCACGAGTGCATCCTCGACATCCGCCCGCTGACGGCGGCGACCGGAGTGACCGTGGACGACGTCGCCAAGCGCCTCGTCGACTACGGCTTCCACGCGCCGACCATGAGCTTCCCCGTCGCCGGGACCCTGATGGTCGAGCCGACGGAGAGCGAGGACCTCGCCGAGATCGACCGCTTCATCGACGCGATGATCGGGATCCGGGCCGAGGCCGACCGCGTCGGCGCGGGGGAGTGGCCGGTGGACGACAACCCGCTGCGCGGCGCCCCGCACACCGCCGAGTGCCTGACGGCCGAGGAGTGGACGCACCCGTACAGCCGCGAGGAGGCCGTCTACCCGGTCCGCTCGCTGGTGCGCGGCAAGTACTGGCCGCCGGTCCGCCGGATCGACCAGGCCTACGGCGACCGCAACCTCGTCTGCGCCTGCCCGCCCATCGAGGCCTTCGCCTGATCCGCCCGCACGCGCTCGTCCGCAACCGAGGGTGAGAGAGCAGGAACGGAGCCCCGAGCCCGTCCTCGGCTCTCCGACCCTCGGTTGCGGGCACCGTCGGTCCCTCACAGGCGCGGAGTGGGGCGCAGTCCTCCCGATCCGGGGGGAACGGCGCACGGCGACTCCGATGCACGAGGGAGCCCGACCGTGTGGAACGCGTGGTGGAGGTGCCGGCAGGCAGGGCTCGACGGAGTAGTGACGAGCGAGCAGCTCCACCGTGCGGGCGTCACGCCGCGGCAGTGGAGAGCCGCGGCGCGGTCCTGCGGCTCCTCGGATGCGATCGGTCCGACGTCACGTCCGCGGAGCCGGCGGCGCGAACAGCTCGGGCCAGAGGGCGACGGCCAACGGGTACCCGACGAACGAGACGATGTCGATGATCGAGTGGGCGATCACCAGGGGCAGGGTGCGGCCGAAGCGCTGGTAGAACAGTCCGAACACCAGGCCCATGACCACGTTCCCGATGAAGGGCCCGATGCCCTGGTACAGGTGGTAGCTGCCCCGGAGCAGCGCACTGGTCACCAGGATCCGCCACCGCCCCCAGCCCAGATCGCCCAGGCGGGCGAAGAGGTACCCGATCACGACGACCTCCTCCTGCACTCCCGCCCGGATCGCGGAGAGCACGAGCACCGGCACCGTCCACCAGTACGCGTCCAGCGGCGAGGCCACCACCGCCACGGTGATGCCCAGCGCGCGTCCGACGGCGTACAGCGCGATGCCCGGCGCGCCGATCGCCACCGCGAGGACGGTCCCGGTCCCCAGGTCCGCGAACGGCCGGCGCAGGTCGAGCCCCAGGCGCCCGAGCGGACGGCCCGAGCTCTGCCAGAGCAGGAACGCGCAGAGGGCCACCGGCACCAGGTCGAAGAAGAGCGCGAGCAGCTGGTAGACGAGGTCGAAGCCCGGGCGGTCGCTGAGGGCGCCGTTGATCGTCGCGGTCTGGTCGGCCAGTGCGGTCGAGCGGGTGAGCCGGTTGGCGATGGAGACCACCGAGTAGACCGCGGAGGCGCCCAGCGAGAGCCCGAGGACCAGCAGGATCTCGATGCGGATCCGGCGCCGTCCGGGCGCGGATCCTGACAGGTCGGTGGACACTCCGTGCGTCTCCTCTGAAGTCGATGTGTTGCGCGACGGCCGCCCGGTACGCACGTTTCGTGCAGAACAGCGCAAGGATTCCACCTCCCGGTTACCGCTGTGTAACGGTTGCCACATGCTTTTGTGCAGATAGCGGGCGAATACATAGTCTCGTTGAAGGCATCCGCGCGACGGCCACCAGTCTCGTGCGCCGCCGCCGTCGCCACGCGCACGGCACTCCACGCGTCAGGGAAACCACTTCTCGCGCGCCCCCACATCACTGGAGGAATAGTGAACATCAGACGTTACGGATTCGGGGCTCTGGCGCTCGTCGCCGCGAGCACGCTGGTCCTGGCCGGCTGCAGCAGCTCGAACGACTCGGGCGGAGGTGCATCGGGAGGCGACGCCGCCGCGATCATCTCCACGAACGGCTCCGAGCCGCAGAACCCGCTGATCCCGACGAACACCAACGAGGTGGGCGGCGGCAAGATCCTCGACGAGATCTTCGCGGGCCTGGTCTACTACGACGCCAAGGGCGCCCCCGAGAACGACGTCGCCGAGTCCATCGAGTCGGACGACGCGCAGAACTACACGATCACGATCAAGTCGGGCCTGACCTTCACGAACGGCGACCCGGTCACCTCCAGCTCGTTCATCGACGCCTGGAACTACGGCGCCAAGCTGTCGAACAACCAGCTCAGCGCGTCGTTCTTCTCGAACTTCGAGGGCTTCAGCGACACCGAGGACAGCGAGCTCACCGGCCTCAAGGCCGTGGACGACACCACCTTCACCGTCGCGCTCAAGTCCCCCCAGTCGGACTTCCCGATCAGCCTCGGCTACTCGGCGTACTACCCGCTGCCCGCCGCCGCGTTCGACGACATGGCCGCCTTCGGTGAGAACCCGATCGGCAACGGCCCGTACAAGCTCGACGGCGACGACGCGTGGCAGCACGACGTCCAGATCGAGCTCGTCAAGAACGACGAGTACACCGGCCCCCGCGAGGCCCAGAACGGCGGCCTGAAGATCGTCTTCTACGCCACCCAGGACGCCTCCTACGCCGACCTCCTCGGCGGCAACGTCGACGTGATCGACCAGATCCCGGACTCCGCCTTCGGCACCTTCGAGAGCGACCTCGGCGACCGCGCCGTGAACCAGCCCTCGGCCGTGTTCCAGTCCTTCACCATCCCGGGCCGTCTCCCGCACTTCGACGGCGAGGAGGGCCAGCTCCGCCGCCAGGCGATCTCGATGTCCTTCGACCGCAAGGAGATCACCGACGTGATCTTCGAGGGCACCCGCACCCCGGCCTCCGACTTCACCTCCCCGGTGATCGACGGCTACAGCGACGCCCTCTCCGGCGCCGACGTGCTCGAGTACAACCCCGACGAGGCCAAGGCGCTGTGGGCTCAGGCCGACGCGATCAGCCCCTGGGACGGCACCTTCAAGATCGCCTACAACGCCGACGGCGGCCACCAGGGCTGGGTCGACGCGGTGACCAACTCGATCAAGAACACGCTGGGCATCGACGCCGAGGGCGACGCGTACCCGACCTTCGCCGAGGCGCGCACCAAGATCGTCGACCGCTCGATCGAGACCGCGTTCCGGACCGGATGGCAGGCCGACTACCCGAGCCTCTACAACTTCCTCGGACCGCTCTACGTGACCGGCGCCTCGTCCAACGACGGCGACTACTCGAACCCCGAGTTCGACACCCTGCTCCAGCAGGGCCTGTCGGACGCCGACGCCGACGCTGCGAACAAGACGTTCCAGCAGGCCCAGGAGATCCTCCTCAAGGACCTCCCGTCGCTGCCCCTGTGGTACGCGAACGTGACCGGCGGCTACGGCGAGGGCGTGTCGAACGTCGAGTTCGGCTGGAACTCGGTGCCGCTCTACTACGAGATCACCAAGAACTAAGCTCGAACCACTGGGGCGCTTCGCCCGTGCCGTCGGCCACCAGGTCGCGGCACGGGCGGAGCGCCCTGTTTCGGTCACAATCGAATGAGGTCCCCATCCATGCGACTCCGGAACCGGCTGGGCTGACATGCTCGCCTACATCGTCCGACGCATCCTGCAAGCCGTCCCCGTGCTCATCGGCACCACGTTCCTCATCTACTTCATGGTCTTCTCCATGCCGGGGAACCCGCTCCTGTCGCTCTTCGGCGACAAGACGCCGAGCCCCGCACTCCTCGCCCGCCTCGAGGAGCAGTACCACCTGAACGAGCCCTTCTTCGTCCAGTACCTGTACTACCTGGGAGGCGTCGTCCGCGGCGACTTCGGCATCTCGTTCTCCGGCCAGTCCGTCAACGAGATCCTCGCCCGCACCTTCCCGGTCACCCTGACGCTGGCCATGATGGCGATCGTCATCGAGATCGTCGTCGCCCTGACCATCGGCCTCATCAGCGGTCTGCGCAAGGGCAGCTTCTTCGACGCGAGCGCCCTGGTCGTCAGCCTCCTGCTCGTGTCGGTGCCGATCTTCGTGCTCTGCTTCATCGCGCAGTCCTTCTTCGCGATCCAGCTGGGATGGTTCCCTCCGACCGTCGGAGCCGACGCGTCGTTCCAGAGGCTGCTGCTGCCCGCGATCGTGCTCGCCCTGTTCGTGGTCGCGTCGGCCATCCGCCTCACGCGCGGCTCGGTCATCGAGACGGCCGGCTCGGACTTCGTCCGCACCGCGTACAGCAAGGGGCTCTCGCGACGCCGCGTCATCCCCGTGCACGTCCTGCGCAACTCGCTCATCCCGGTCACGACGCAGTTCGGAGCCGACTTCGGCCTCCTGATCGTCGGCGCGACCGTGACCGAGGGCATCTTCAACGTTCCCGGAGTCGGGAACACGCTCTATCAGGCGATCATCCGAGGTGAGCGGCCGACCGTCGTCTCCTTCGTCACGGTCATGGTGCTGTTCTACCTCGTGGTGAACATCCTCGTCGACCTGCTCTACGCCGTACTCGACCCGAGGATCCGCTATGCCAAATGAGTCCACCGGCGGCGCGCAGAAGGCCCGCCGCATCGACCACTTCGTGGCCCCGCTCGAGGAGACGCCGATCGCGTCGGTCGACGCCGTCAGCCTCGACGAGAAGCCCAGCAACCTCTGGACCGACGCGTGGCGCGACCTGCGCAAGCGGCCCATGTTCTGGATCTCGGGCGTCCTGATCCTCGTCATCATCGCCGTCGCGCTGTTCCCGGGCCTGTTCACCTCGGTGGACCCCCGCCAGTGCGCGCTCTCGTTCAGCAACCAGGGCCCCGGCGACGGCAGCCTGCTCGGCTACACCAAGCAGGGCTGCGACGTCTTCTCGCGGATCATCCACGGCACGTCCACGTCGCTGACCGTCGGCCTCATCGTGATCGTGATCACGACGGTCTCCGGCGTCATCGGCGGCGCGCTGGCAGGCTTCTTCGGCGGCTGGGTCGACACCGTGATCATGCGCCTCGGCGACATCTTCTTCTCGATCCCCTACATCCTCGCCGCGGTCGTCATCATGTCTGTCTTCTCGGCCTACCGGAACGTGTTCGTCATCGCCCTGGCGATCGGCGCGTTCGCCTGGCCGACGACGGCGCGCGTCCTGCGCTCCGAGGTCCTCCGCGTGAAGCAGGCCGACTTCGTCGGCGCCGCCACCGCGACCGGCCTCTCCCGCATGGCGATCCTGTTCCGGCACGTGCTGCCGAACTCGATCGCCCCCGTCATCGTCGTCACGACGATCTCGCTCGGCGCGGCCATCACCGCGGAGGCGACGCTGTCGTTCCTCGGCGTCGGCCTGCCCGGCTCGGTCATGTCGTGGGGCAACGACATCAGCCAGGCCCAGCGCGATCTGCGCACCAACCCGCAGACGCTGATCTACCCGTCGATCGCCCTGACGGTCACGGTGCTGAGCTTCATCCTCCTCGGCGAGTCGCTCCGCGACGCGCTCGACCCGAAGGCGAGGGCCCTCCGATGACCGCCACGACACCGAACCCACCGCAGGGGCCGCTGCTCGAGGTCACCGACCTCGAGGTCGGCTTCCAGACCGGCAGCGGACTGGTCCCCGCCCTCCGCGGCGTGAGCCTCACGATCGAACACGGCCAGACCGTCGCGATCGTGGGGGAGTCGGGCTCCGGCAAGTCGACGACCGCCGCCGCGATCATCGGCCTGCTCCCCGGCACCGGCCAGGTCACCGCCGGCTCCGTGCTGTTCGACGGCAAGGACCTCGCGAAGGCGACGAGGACCGAGCTCGAGGACATCCGCGGCCGCCGGATCGGCTACGTCCCGCAGGACCCGATGTCGAACCTGAACCCCGTGTGGTCGGTCGGCTTCCAGGTCGAGGAGACCATCAAGGCCAACGGCCTCGCGACCGGTCGCAAGGAGGTGCGCGCCAAGGCGATCGAGGTCCTGCAGAACGCGGGCCTCGCCGACGCGGAGAAGCGCCTCAAGCAGTTCCCGCACCAGTTCTCGGGCGGCATGCGCCAGCGCGTGCTGATCGGCATCGGCCTGGCCGCGGCTCCCCAGCTGCTGATCGCCGACGAGCCCACCTCGGCGCTCGACGTCACGGTCCAGCGCCGGATCCTCGACCACCTCGAGACGCTGACGAAGACCGACGGCACCGCGCTGCTCTTCATCACGCACGACCTGGGCCTCGCCGCCGAGCGCGCCGAGAAGCTCATCGTCATGTACAAGGGCCGCATCGTCGAGTCCGGCGCCTCGGTGGAGGTGCTGCAGAACCCGCAGCACCCCTACACGCAGCGCCTGATCGCTGCGGCGCCCAGCCTCGCGTCGCGTCGCATCCAGTCGACGGCCGGTCGCGCCGTGGAGTCGGTCCCCGGCGAGTCGGAGGCCGTCCGCGAGGTCGACCTTGTCGGCACGGGCGTCGCGCACCACGCCGCCGCGGTCGCCTCGGGCGCCCCGATGATCGAGGTCGACGGCCTCACGAAGGTCTTCAAGATCCGCCGCGGCGGCCTGAAGGCCGAGGACTTCACCGCCGTCGACAACGTGTCGTTCTCGATCCCGAAGGGCACCACCACGGCGCTCGTCGGCGAGTCCGGATCGGGCAAGTCGACGATCGCCCGCCTGGTGCTGGGCCTCGAGACGGCGACGTCCGGAGCGATCTCGATCGCCGGTCGCCGGACAGAGAAGCTCAAGGGCCGCGACATGCTGGCGCTCCGGCGCTCCATGCAGCCGGTGTTCCAGGACCCGTACGGCTCGCTCGACCCGCTGCACAACATCGGCAACACCATCTCGGAGCCGCTGCGGGTGCACAAGGTCGGCGACCGGACGTCGCAGCGCGAGCGCGTCCTCGAGCTGCTCGACCAGGTGTCCCTCCCGCGCGTGATCGCGAGCCGGTACCCGAACGAGCTCTCCGGCGGCCAGCGCCAGCGCGTGGCGATCGCCCGCGCGCTCGCGCTGAAGCCGGAGATCGTGGTGCTCGACGAGGCCGTGTCGGCTCTGGACGTCCTCGTCCAGGCGCAGATCCTCCGCCTCCTCGCCGACCTGCAGGCCGAGCTCGGGCTGACCTACCTGTTCATCACGCACGACCTGGCGGTGGTCCGCGTGATCGCCGACGACGTCTGCGTGATGCAGAAGGGCAGGATCGTCGAGCACGCCCCGACGGACACCGTGTTCGACTCGCCGCAGCAGGAGTACACCCGCGAGCTGCTCGACGCCATCCCCGGCGCCGGCATCGAGTTCGCGGTCTGACCGACCGTCACCTGGGCCCCGGCCCCGCCTGGAGCGCTCCTCGGAGCCCTCCGGAGCGGGGATCCGGGGCCCTTCGCCGTGCGGACGCCTCGCTGCGGTACGATGGATGGTCCCCCTTTTGCACGAGAACACGAGACGAGTCCGTATCCATGGCAAGTGCCACCCGCTCCGACCTGCGCAACGTCGCGATCGTCGCCCACGTCGACCATGGCAAGACCACGCTGGTCGACGCCATGCTCAAGCAGACGAACTCCTTCGACGCGCACGCCCACGTGGACGAGCGCGCGATGGACTCCAACGAGCTCGAGCGCGAGAAGGGCATCACGATCCTCGCGAAGAACACCGCTGTCTCGTACAGCGGCAAGCACGCGAGCGACGGTCCCATCACCATCAACGTCATCGACACCCCGGGCCACGCCGACTTCGGCGGCGAGGTCGAGCGCGGCCTGTCGATGGTCGACGGCGTCTGCCTCCTCGTCGACGCATCCGAGGGCCCGCTGCCCCAGACCCGCTTCGTGCTGCGCAAGGCGCTCGAGGCGAAGCTCCCCGTCATCCTGCTGGTCAACAAGACCGACCGCCCCGACGCGCGCATCGACGAGGTCGTCGCCGAGAGCCAGGACCTGCTCCTCGGCCTCGCCTCCGACATGGCCGACGACGTGCCGGACCTCGACCTCGACGCGATCCTCGACGTCCCCGTGGTCTACGCCTCCGGCAAGGCCGGCCGCGCCTCGGCGAACAAGCCCGAGGACGGCACGCTGCCGGACGCCGAGGACCTGGAGCCGCTGTTCGAGGCGATCCTCAAGCACATCCCCGCGCCGACCTACGACGACGACGCGCCCCTCCAGGCCCACGTCACCAACCTCGACGCGTCGCCGTTCCTCGGCCGCCTCGCCCTCCTCCGCGTCTTCAACGGCACGATCAAGAAGGGGCAGACGGTCGCCTGGGTCCACCACGACGGCACCCACACCAACGCGCGCATCACCGAGCTGCTGATCACCAGGGCGCTCGACCGCTACCCGGCCGAGTCCGCGGGCCCCGGCGACATCGTCGCGATCGCGGGCTTCCCCGAGATCACCATCGGCGAGACCATCGCCGACCCCGAGGACATCCGCCCGCTGCCGGCCATCACGGTTGACGACCCGGCGATCTCGATGACGATCGGCACCAACACCTCGCCGCTCGTCGGCAAGGTGAAGGGCCACAAGCTCACGGCGCGGATGGTCAAGGACCGCCTCGACCGCGAGCTCATCGGAAACGTGTCGCTCAAGATCGTCGACATCGGACGCCCCGACTCCTGGGAGGTCCAGGGCCGCGGCGAGCTCGCGCTGGCCATCCTCGTCGAGCAGATGCGCCGCGAGGGCTACGAGCTGACCGTCGGCAAGCCCCAGGTGGTCACCCGCCAGGTCGACGGCAAGACGCACGAGCCCTTCGAGCACCTCACGATCGACGCTCCGGAGGAGTACCTCGGCGCGATCACGCAGCTCCTCGCCGCCCGCAAGGGCCGCATGGACGGCATGTCGAACCACGGCACCGGCTGGGTCCGCATGGAGTTCATCGTCCCGTCGCGCGGCCTGATCGGCTTCCGCACCGAGTTCCTCACCACCACGCGCGGCACCGGCATCGCGAACGCGATCCTGCACGGCTACGAGCCGTGGGCCGGCGCGATCGTCACCCGCAACAACGGGTCGATCGTCGCGGACCGCAACGGCGTCGTCACCCCGTTCGCCATCATCGCGCTCCAGGAGCGGATGACCTTCTTCGTGAACCCCACCGAGGAGGTCTACGAGGGCATGGTGATCGGCGAGAACTCGCGCAACGACGACATGGACGTCAACATCACCAAGGAGAAGAAGCTGACCAACATGCGTCAGTCCACCTCCGACACCTTCGAGTCGATGACGCCGTCGCGTCAGCTGACGCTCGAGGAGTGCCTCGAGTTCGCCCGCGAGGACGAGTGCGTCGAGGTCACCCCCGAGGTCGTCCGCATCCGCAAGGTGGAGCTCGATGCGAACGCCCGCGCGCGCATGACGAGCCGCCTCAAGAAGCAGGGCTGAGCCCCGGGCGCCTCGGCGCCCGCCCACGACGAGACCGGCCGGAGCGATGCTCCGGCCGGTCTCGTCGTCTCCGCCCCGGTGCTGCAGCGTGCAGCGCCGATCCCGTCCCTCGCGGTCCGGATCAGCCCGCCGGACTCGGAGAGGGAGAGGGGGTCGAGGACTCCGCCTCGAGCGTCGAGGTGACGAAGGAGACGAACGCCGCCGCGTCGTCCGGCTTCCCCGTGTACTGCTCGCCGTTCACCAGCACGGTCGGCGTCGACTCGAGCTTCGGAAGGGAGGAGTTCGCGAGGGGGAGCGAGGTGGCCCGCTCGGTCGCGGCCTTCACCCAGGGCCGGAACTCGCCCGCGGTCATGCAGGCGAGGACGTCGTCGTCGGTGACGCCCGCTCCGGTCACCAGCGCCCGCAGAGCGTCGTCGTCGAGGCCGGTCGTCCCCTCCGCCGGCTGCTGCGCGAAGAGCGCCGCGTTCACGGCGAGGAAGCGGTCCGGATCCTCGTCGGCGACGCACGCCGCCGCGTTCGCGGCCCGGCTGGAGTACTCGGAGCCGGCCGAGGAGGAGTCGAGGATCGCCACCGGGTGGATCTCGAGCGTGATCGCCCCCTTCGTCAGCCACGACTGCAGCTGCTCGGCGTTCGCCTTCTCGAACTGCCCGCAGTACGGGCAGAGGTAGTCGACGTAGAGGTCGACGGCGACGACTCCGCCCGCACGCGTGGCGCTCTCATCGGTCGGGACGGGGGATGCTCCCGGAGCGATCGCCGCGCTCGTCGTCGCCGTCACGGCCGAGCCGTCGCCCGCGAGGACGATGCCGTCGCTGAGCATGTTCGCCGGGCCGGCGCTCGCGACCTCCTGCTGCGACCAGACGTTCCAGCAGACCAGGGCCACGACCGCGAGGAGCCCGACGACCGCTCCGCCCTGCCCGAGCAGCCGGTTCCGGCGCCGCCGGCGCCTCTCCGCTTCGCGGCGCTCCCGCGCCTGCGCTCGGGCGAGCTCCTGGCGCTCGCGCTTGGTCAGGCCGCTTCTCGCACTGTTCCCGGACATCGCCGACGACGCTACGGGCGCAGGCTTCGGCGCGCCGTGGAGTGCGCCCGCCGGATCCTGGGACGGAGTGCGGGTCCTCTCAGGGATCAGGCGAAGAGGCCGGAGCCGAGGAAGTCGGTCTCGTCGCGAGCACCGGGCGGCACCGCGAACACGGCCGAGCCGACGTGCTTCACGTACTCGTTCAGCGCGTCCGTCGCGAGGTTCCGCTGCACGGTGACGAACTGCTCCGGGGAGCGCTGGAACGAGAGGAAGAACAGCCCGGCGTTCAGGCGTCCGAGCTCGTCGTTGCCGTCGACGAAGTTGTAGCCGCGCCGCAGGAGCCGCACTCCGTTGTTCACGCTCGGGTGCGCGAGGCGCACGTGCGACTCCTGATCGATCAGCGGGGCACCGGTGGCGCCGGCCGCTGCGAAGTCGGGCTCGGTGGACTCCGTGCCGCCCGAGAGCGGGGCTCCGGACCCCTTGCTGCGGCCGATGACCCGCTCCTGCTCGCCCAGCTGGCTGCGGTCCCACGTCTCGATGATCATCCGGATCTTCCGCGCGACCAGGTAGCTGCCGCCGACCATCCACGCGGGACCGTCGGAGGACGGGACCCAGACGTGCTCCTCGACGGCGTCGGCCTCCTCGGACTTCACGTTCGCCGTGCCGTCCTTGAAGCCGAAGAGGTTGCGCGGAGTCGCCTGGGCGGTGGACGTCGAGGAGGTGCGGCCGAAGCCGAGCTGCGACCAGCGGAGCGAAGCCCGGCCGAACGCGATCCGGCTCAGGTTGCGGATGGCGTGCACGGCGACCTGCGGATCGTCGGCGCAGGCCTGGATGCAGAGGTCGCCGCCGCCGGCCGACGGGACGAGCGCGTCGCCGCGGAAGCGGGGCAGGGCCTGCAGCTGCGGAGGCCGGCGGTCGGCGAGGCCGAAGCGGTCGGCGCCGGACTCGTCCGTGAAGAGGGTGGGTCCGAAGCCGACCGTGACGGTGAGGGACGCGGCGTCGAGCCCGAGCGCCTCCCCGGTGTCCTCCGGGGGAGCCGTGTCCGGCCCGTCCACCGCGCCGGTCTCGCCGACCTCGAGGCCCTGGGTCATCCGGGAGGCGGCGAGCGTCCAGTCCTTCAGGAGCTCGACGAGGTCCTCGCGCGTGGTGCCCGCGGCGAGGTCGAACGCGGCGAAGTGCAGCCGGTCCTGCGCGGCGGTGGTGATGCCCGCCTGGTTGGCGCCGAAGAACGGCACGGTGCGCGTGGCGGAGGAGGCCGTCGCGCTCGCGGACGATGTGACGGCGACCGTGCCGCCCACTCCGGCGGCCAGCCCGGCCGTCCCCGCCGAGACGAGGCCGAGCAGCCCGCGCCGCGAGAGGCGGCGGGGTTCGTCGGCGGGCTGCTCGGAGTCCGTCGGCCGGGCTCCCTCGTGCTGCTCGGCGTCCACTACGCGGTCGGCTCCTCGACGCCCAGCACCGTGTGGGTCAGCTGCGAGAGCGGCTCGGAGAGAGCGTTGACCGCGTCCGAGAGCTCCTTCTTCTGCTCCGCGGTGACGGTGGAGTACGCGGCGAAGCCGGAGTCGATCGAGCCGTACTGCGCGAGCATAGCGTCGAGCTCGGAGAACCGCTGCGTGATCCGTCCCGTGAGGTCGGCGCCCTCGTCGCCGCTGGCGGTCGCGATCGGCTCGACGTTGCCGAACGCCACCTCCGCGCCCTGGACGTTCGCGGCGAAGTCGGTGAGGTCGGTGCTCGACCACCAGTCCTCCTCGCCCGTGATCTTGCCGGCCGCGACCTCGTCGAGCAGGCCGATGGCGCCGTTGGAGATGTCGCCCACCGAGACGGTGAAGCCGGGCGCGTTCACGAGGTCGGCCAGGCTCTGCACGTCGTCGACGAGGCCCTGGCCGAACTGCGCGCGCTGCTCGGGGGTGGAGGGCGCCCAGTCGAGGAGCGCGCTCGTGCCGTCGGAGTTGAGCGCACCCTCCGCGGGGGCCCACAGGTCCTTCTCGATGCGGTGGAAGCCGGTCCAGTCCAGGCCCTCGGCGACCGCGTCGACCTCGCGGTAGTCGATGCGCGGGTCGAGGTCGCCGAACGCCTCCGCGGTCGGCTCGATCCGCTCGTAGAAGACGCGGGTCGACGCGAAGATTCCGCGCGCCTTCTCGTCGTCGCCGGCCTCGTAGGCCTGCGCGAACTCGGCGACCGCGGGGAGCAGCTCGCCCACCTGCGACTTCACGTACGCCACGTAGTTGGTGACCGCCGCCTCCGTCGCCGCCTTCTCGTCCGCCGACTGCGCGGTGGCCTCACCGGTCACGGTGAACTCGCTCAGCCCGACCGGGGCGCCGACCTGCTGGAACTTGCAGGCGGTGTAGTAGGTGCCCGGCTCGAGCTGAGCGACGTAGGAGACGCTCTGGCCCGGGGTCACGTTCTCCTTCTCGCCCACGATCCGCAGCTTGTCCTCGGCCAGGATCTCGAACTCGTTGACGTCCGAGCCGCCGTTGGTCAGTGAGAACGTCACCGCTCCCGCCTCGGCGGTCGCCGTCGACACCTCGCAGGCGTCGTCCCTGATCGCGACGTCGAGCGCGGCGGAGGAGGAGGACGCGGGGGTGTTCGGCACGCAGCCCGTGAGGATCAGCGCCAGGGCGCCGGCGCCGGCGAGGCCGAGGGTGACGCGGGGGAGGGTGGGACGAGCGCGCGAGGACATGCTTCTCCTGGATCGGGGCGAGTGCGCCGGCGGTGCCGGAGCGGGTCAGACGGAGGTGGGAGCGGGAGCGGCGACCGGGGCCGCGCTGCCCCGTCGCGGGCCGCGCAGGCGGACCTGGCGGACGAACAGGGCGCCGACGACGACGAGGTAGAGCAGCCAGGCGGCGAACTGCAGAGCGGTCGGCTCGGGCGTGTAGTTGAAGAGGCCGCCGACCACGGCGGTCACGGGCGGCGGGAGGATCGGGCCGAGCGAGAACAGCGGGGTGCCCCAGCCGGGCAGGAGCGACGCCTCCTGCAGGTCGCCGACGCCGTAGGAGAGGACGCCGGCCGCGACGAGGATGAGGAAGCCGCCCGTCCAGGTGAAGAAGCGCCCGAGGTCGATCCGGACGAAGCCCCGGAAGATCAGGTACGCGATGACGACCGAGCTGAGGATGCCCAGCAGCGCGCCGACCGTGCCGACCCACGCGCTGGATCCCGACCCCGCACTGCTCGAGGACACGCTCGCCCAGACGAAGAGCGCCGTCTCGATGCCCTCGCGGCCGACGCTGATGAAGCCGAGGACCACGATGCCGAGGGCCGACCCCGCGACGGCGCCGTCGAGCCGGGACTCGAGGTCGCCCTTCATGCTGCGGGCGTTCGCGCCCATCCAGAAGATCATCCAGGTGACCAGTCCGACCGCGAGGATCGAGAGGCCGCCGCCGATGAGCTCCTGGGCCTGGAACGACAGGGTCGAGGGGCCCCAGGTGAGGATCGCACCGGTGACGAGCGAGATCGCGATCGCGGCGGCGATACCGGTCCAGAGCCGCGGCAGCACGTCGCGCCGGCCGAGCTTGGTCAGGTAGGCCACGAGGATGCCGACGACGAGGCCGGCTTCGAGGCCTTCGCGGAGGCCGATGAGGTAGTTTGCGAGCACGCGTGTTCTCTTGGTCGATGGTGGACGAGGAGGGGGCGACTCCCGCCCCGAGTCGATCCGGTCGGCGGGGCTCCGTTGTTCGGTAAGCCTTGCCTAACCCGGGTCGACTGTAGTCCGCTGCCCGGTCGCTGTCCAGAAGCGCCCGCAGCGGAGGCCGCGCAGGACGAGAGGCGGAGAGTGGACGCGGGCCGGGACGCAGCAGCGGAGCGGGTGGTGGCGGTGCACGCCCACCCCGACGACGAGACGATCACCATGGGCGGGACCCTGGCGCGGCTGGTGGCGCAGGGCGCCTCCGTCACCGTCGTCACCGCCACGCGGGGCGAGTGCGGCGAGGTCATCCCCGAGGACCTCGCTCCGCTCGAGGGCTCGGCCGAGCTGGCCGCGCATCGGACGACCGAGCTCGTCGTCGCCCTGACGGCCCTCGGCGTCGCCGACCACCGCTTCCTCGGCGAGGCGGGCGCCCGCGCACCCGGCCTCGCTCCGCGCGTCTACCGGGACTCCGGCATGCAGTGGGGGCCCGGCCGCGTCCCGGTGCCGCTCGAGCCGGTGCATCCCGCGTCCTTCACCGCCGCGCCCGAGGACGAGGAGGTGGCCGATCTCGTCGCCGTCCTCCGGCAGGTCGACGCGGGCGTCGTGCTGTCCTACGACGCGGGCGGCGGCTACGGCCACCCGGACCACGTCCGCACCGCCCGGGTCGCCGAGCGCGCCGCCGAGCTGCTGGGCCTGCGCTTCCTCGCCGTCCTCCCCGACGCGGCCCCGCCCCTCCCCGGCGACGTCGTGATCGAGCTGTCCGCCGAGGACCACGCCCGCAAGCGCGCGGCCCTCGAGGCGCACGCGACGCAGCTGGCGGTCGAGGGCGACGAGGCCCGCCTCTCCAGCGGTCCGCCGTTCCCCATCGGCCGCATCGAGCGCTTCCGCCCGGTCGCGCAGGCGGGCCGTCCGGCGCCGCTGCCGGAGGAGCGTCCGACGCTGGGATCGCGCGTGCTGTCGGGCGTCGCCGGAGTCCTGGTCGGCGCGGTGGTCGGAGCGATCACGACGGTCGCTCACCAGAGCACCGTGTCGGTCGGCGGAGTCGTCCTCCCGGTCGGACTCGCCGCCTCCCTCGCCGGCGTGCTGCTGCTCCTGCTCGGGCTGCGCCTCGTGCTCATCGACCGGTTCGTCGCGTTCTGCACCGCGATGGGCCTGCTCGGGATGATCGGGCTGCTCGCCCTGCGCAGCACCGGCGGATCCGTCCTCGTCCCGGCGAACGGCCTCGGCGTGGCCTGGACCTTCCTCCCCGCCCTCATCGCCCTCGTCGTGATCGCCTGGCCGCGGCTGCGGGCGGCCGCTCCCGCCGCCGCCCCGCGGCCGGCGGACGCCGACGCCCCGTCGGCCCCCGTACGATAGAGACACTGTTCGAAGGGACCTGGAGCACCGTGACCTACGTGATCGCACTTCCGTGCGTCGATGTCAAAGACCGCGCCTGCATCGACGAGTGCCCGGTCGACTGCATCTACGAAGGCGAGCGCTCGCTCTACATCCACCCGGACGAGTGCGTGGACTGCGGTGCCTGCGAGCCGGTCTGCCCCGTCGAGGCGATCTACTACGAGGACGACCTCCCCGAGGAGTGGTCCGACTACTACAAGGCCAACGTCGAGTTCTTCGACGAGATCGGCTCCCCGGGCGGAGCCGCGAAGGTCGGCGTGATCGCGAAGGACCACCCGGTCATCGCGGCGCTGCCTCCGCAGAGCCACTGAGGCCGCTCCCATGGCCCTCGGCGCGCTGCCCGACTACCCCTGGGACCTGATGGCGCCCTTCGCCCGCACGGCGGCGGAGCACCCCGGCGGGATCGTCGACCTGTCGATCGGCTCGCCGGTGGACCCGACGCCCGCCCCGATCCGCGACGCGCTCGCCCGTGCGACGGATTCGCACGCGTACCCCACGACCGTGGGTACCCCCGCTCTGCGCGAGGCGATCGCCGCCTGGTACGCGCGGCGGCGCGGAGTCGAGGGACTCGGGATCGACGAGGTCCTGCCGACGATCGGCTCCAAGGAGCTCGTCGCCTGGCTGCCCTTCCTCCTCGGACTCGGGGAGGGGGACGTGGTCGTGCATCCGCGCGCCGCCTACCCGACGTACGCGATGGGCGCGGCGATCGCCGGCGCTGAGGCGCTCGCCTCCGACGACCCGACCGAGTGGCCCGCGACGACCCGCCTGGTCTGGCTCAACTCTCCCGGCAACCCCGATGGCGCCGTGCTCGACGTGCCCGCCCTGCAGCGCGCCGTCGCGCGTGCCCGTGAGCTGGGCGCTGCGATCGCGGGGGACGAGTGCTACGCCGAGCTCGGCTGGGACGGCCGCTGGGCCGACGAGCCGATCCCGAGCGTCCTCGACCCGCGCGTGGTGGGGGAGGACCGCACCGGGGTCCTCGGCGTCTACTCGCTGAGCAAGCAGTCGAACCTCGCCGGCTACCGCGCCGCCTTCGTCGCCGGGGACGCGGCCCTGATCGCGCGCCTGGTGACCGTCCGCAAGCACGCGGGCATGATCGTGCCCGGTCCGCTGCAGGAGGCGATGATCGTCGCCCTCGCCGACGACGAGCACGTCGCCGCGCAGAAGGAGCGCTACCGCTCCCGCCGCGACCGCCTCCGGCCCGCCCTCGAGTCCGCGGGCTTCCGGATCGACCGCAGCGAGGCCGGCCTCTACCTGTGGGCGACCGAGGGCCGCCCGGCCTGGGAGTCCATCGACCGGCTCGCCCGCCTCGGCGTCCTCGCGGGCCCCGGCGTCTTCTACGGGGAGGGCTTCCCCGAGCACGTGCGCCTCTCGCTGACGGCCTCCGACGAGCGGATCGACGCGGCCGTCGAGCGCCTGTCCGGCGGCCTCTGAGGCGCTCGACCCGGCCGATCCTGGCGGGTTCCGACAAGGCCCCGACCCCAGCGCTGGGCGATGTCACAGTGCCCCCGCTTTGCCCATAGGCTGTATGTGGTTCGGTCGACGGCGCCTCGCGAGGCCCCGGCTGCACCACGATCCAGACCCGGCGCCGCCCGCTCCGCGCGAGCGCTTCCGGGGTGCGACCGCGACGACCTGGGAGGCGTTGTGACCGAATCCGGCACGCAGAGCGACGGAACCGCGACGGTGGGCTCCACGGAGCCCGCGACCGGGAGCGCCACGACGCCGCCTCCCGCGCCGGCGGAGCAGGAGCTCCCCGAGAAGGTCACGCTCACCTTCGGCGACCGCACCGCGGACTTCCCGGTCCTGCGCAGCGTCGACGGCTCCTCGAGCATCGACTTCTCGACCCTGTCGAAGCAGACCGGCTTCATGTCGCTCGACTACGGCTTCGTGAACACGGCGGCGACCAAGTCGCAGATCACCTACATCGACGGCGACCAGGGGATCCTCCGCTACCGCGGCTACCCGATCGAGGAGGTGGCCACCAACGCGACCTACCTCGAGGTGGCCTGGCTCCTCATCTACGGCGAGCTGCCGACGGCCGACGAGCTCGCGGGCTTCGACGAGCGCATCCGCCGCCACACGCTCCTCCACGAGGACCTCAAGCGCTTCTTCGACGCGCTCCCGCACAGCGCGCACCCCATGTCGGTGCTCTCGGCCGGAGTGTCGGCCCTGTCGACGTACTACGAGGACAGCTCCAACCCGAAGGATCCGGAGGCGGTGGAGCTCACCACGATCCGCCTCCTGGCGAAGCTGCCCGTGATGGCGGCGTACGCCCACAAGAAGGCGATCGGCCAGGCGTTCCTCTACCCGGACAACTCGCTGAGCTTCGTCGACAACTTCCTCCGCCTCAACTTCGGCACGATGGCCGAGCAGTACCAGGTCGACCCGGTGCTCTCGAAGGCGCTCGACCGCCTCCTGATCCTCCACGAGGACCACGAGCAGAACGCGTCGACATCGACCGTCCGCCTCGTCGGCTCGACCGAGGCGAACCTCTACGCCTCGGTGTCTGCCGGCATCAACGCCCTGTTCGGCCCTCTGCACGGCGGAGCGAACGAGGCGGTGCTCACCATGCTCGGCCGGATCCGCGAGTCGGGCGAGAGCGTGTCGACGTTCGTCGAGCGGGTGAAGAACAAGGAGGAGGGCGTGCGCCTGATGGGCTTCGGCCACCGGGTGTACAAGAACTACGACCCGCGCGCGAAGCTGGTCAAGGAGAGCGCCTCCGAGGTCCTGCAGGCCCTCGGCGTGAAGGACCCGCTGCTCGACATCGCGATGGAGCTCGAGGCCCTCGCGCTCGAGGACGACTACTTCAAGGAGCGGCGCCTCTACCCGAACGTCGACTTCTACACGGGCGTCATCTACAAGGCGATGGGCTTCCCGACCCGGATGTTCACCGTCCTCTTCGCGATCGGCCGCCTGCCCGGCTGGATCGCCCACTGGCGCGAGATGAACACCGACAAGCAGACCAAGATCGGCCGCCCGCAGCAGCTCTACATGGGCGCGCCCGAGCGCCACTGGCCGACCGACCGCTGACCGGTCCCCGAGAGCCCGTCCCCGCCGGGGGCGGGCTCTCGCCGTGCGGCGCACCCGCCTCTCGTCGGCCGTCCGAGGCTCGAACCGCTTCTTCGAGGCGGGACGCAGAGCGGCGTGGTCGCCGCGGACTCGATCAGCTCGGATCGTTCCGGGGCGCCGCCTGCGGGACCAGCGGCGCCGGACGCCCGCCCTCAGGCGTGCAGGGCGGCGTTCAGCTCGATGCCGGCGCCGGTGCGGGGGAGGACCTCGACGGCCCCGGTGAGGGAGTTGCGGCGGAAGAGAAGGTTCGGCACGCCCGAGAGCTGCACGGCCTTCACGGTCTGCGGGGCGCCGTCGGCGCGCGGCGCTCCGCCGACCACGACGACCTTGGTGCCGGCGGTCACGTAGAGGCCGGCCTCGACGACGGTGTCGTCGCCGAGGGAGATGCCGATGCCCGAGTTCGCACCCAGCAGCGCCCGCGCGCCGATCGAGACGCGCTGCACTCCTCCGCCCGAGAGGGTGCCCATGATGGACGCGCCGCCGCCGATGTCCGAGCCGTCGCCGACCACGACGCCCTGCGAGATGCGCCCCTCGACCATCGAGCTGCCGAGGGTCCCGGCGTTGAAGTTGACGAAGCCCTCGTGCATCACCGTCGTGCCGGGTGCCAGGTGCGCGCCGAGGCGGACGCGCGAGGTGTCCGCGATGCGCACCTTGGCGGGGGTGACGTAGTCGGTCAGCCGCGGGAACTTGTCGATCCCGGTGGCCTGGATGCCGTGGCGCCGGAGCGAGGGGCGCAGGCGGGTGAACGACTCCGGCGAGACCGGACCGGCGTTCGTCCACACCACGTTCGGCAGGTGGGCGAAGACGCCGTCGAGGTTCACCTCGTTCGGGCGGACCAGGAGGTGCGAGAGCAGGTGCAGCCGCAGGTAGGCGTCGGACGTGGAGGCGGGCGGCGCCTGCACGTCGATCTGCAGCGTGACCACGTCGATGCGGACCTCGCGGCGCGGATCCTCGCCGGCCTGCTCCTCGAACTCCGCCGGCACGATCCAGGGGTCGCGGCCGGCCGGGATGGTGCCGAGGCGCGGCTCCGGGAACCAGGTGTCGAGGACGGTGCCGTCGGCGGCCACGGTGGCGAGCCCGTATCCCCAGGCGGAGGCGGGCGCGGAGGAGTCTGCGGAGTGCTCGAGGGTCATGCCGATCAGGGTAGCGCGGAGCGTCCGGCCGCTACCCTGGGGCGCATGGCCGATCCGACCACCGCCCCTCCGCTCGATCTGCGCACCGATCCGGTCGCCCTGACGCGGATCCTCTGCGACATCCCGTCCGTCTCGGGCGACGAGCTCGAGATCGCGGACGCGGTGCAGTGGGCGCTCGAGCAGTACGACCACCTCGAGGTCATCCGCGACGGCCACACCGTCGTGGCGCGGACGAACCTCGGCCTCGCCCAGCGCGTCGTGATCGCCGGGCACCTCGACACGGTGCCGGTCAACGGCAACCTGCCCGTCGTCGCCGAGACGATCGACGGCGTCGAGCACCTGGTCGGCCGCGGGACCGTCGACATGAAGGCTGGAGTGGCGGTGCAGCTCGTCCTCGCCGCCGAGCTCTCCGATCCGGCCGTCGACATCACCTGGATGTGGTACGACAACGAGGAGGTCGCAGCGGACCTCAACGGCCTCGGCCGTCTCTCCCGGCACCGCCCCGACCTCTTCTCCGCCGACTTCGCCGTGCTCGGCGAGCCGACGAGCGGAGCAGTGGAGGGCGGCTGCAACGGGACGCTCCGGGTCGACGTGGTCACCCGCGGCGTCCGCGCCCACTCCGCCCGCAGCTGGGTCGGCGAGAACGCGATCCACGCGGCCGCGCCGATCCTCGACCGCCTCGCCGCCTACGTGCCGCGCGAGGTCGAGGTCGACGGCCTCGTGTACCGCGAGGGCGTCAACGCCGTGCGCGTCACCGGCGGGGTCGCGGGCAACGTGATCCCGGACCTCTGCACGGTGCAGGTCAACTACCGCTTCGCCCCCGACCGGTCCGGGGAGGAGGCGCTCGCCCACCTCGAGGAGCTCTTCGAGGGGTTCGAGGTGACGGTGGACGATCTGGCCGAGGGCGCCCGCCCGGGGCTGGACGCACCTCTGGCCCAGGCCTTCCTCGCGGCCGTCGGAGCCGAGGCGAAGCCCAAGTACGGCTGGACCGACGTCGCGCGGTTCTCCGCCATGGGCATCCCGGCTGTCAACTACGGACCGGGCGACCCGCTCCGGGCCCACGC
This sequence comes from Rathayibacter sp. AY1E2, assembly GCF_002932325.1. NCBI lineage: Bacteria > Bacillati > Actinomycetota > Actinomycetes > Micrococcales > Microbacteriaceae > Rathayibacter > Rathayibacter sp. AY1E2. The sequence goes on along the minus strand of NZ_PSVO01000002.1, from coordinate 25,043 downwards.
CGACGACGAGCGCGTGGCGGTGCACGAGATCACCGAGTGCACGGAGGGCCTCCGCCGCTGGCTGACCGCGTCCTCGTGAGCGCGACCGCCACGGCCGTCCCCGTCCGCCTCCGCCTGCGCCTGGTCCCGTGGTGGGCGCGCGTCCTCCTGGTGTTCATCGCGACCCGCGTGGTCACGACCGTGATCCTGCTTCAGTTCGCTGCGCACCAGCTCGCGAACCCGTGGACCGGCCCCTCCCCGTCCTACTCGGCCTTCGCGTCGATGTGGGACGGCCGCTGGTACGAGATCATCGCGGCCACCGGGTACCCCGGCTTCCTGCCGATCACGCAGGACGGCCACGTGGGGGAGAACGCCTGGGCCTTCATGCCGCTCTACCCGGGGGTCGTGAAGGCGCTGATGGCGGTCACCGGCCTCACCTGGGCTCCGGCCGCCGTGACCGTCTCCGTCCTGTGCGGAGCCGGAGCCTGCCTCGTCCTGTACCGCCTCTTCCGGCACTCCCTCGGCGAGTCGCAGTCGCTGACGGCGGTGCTGCTGTTCTGCGTGGCGCCGACCTCGCCGCTGATGCAGCTCGCCTACGCGGAGTCGATGGCGATGCTCCTGACCGCGGTCACGCTCCTCCTCCTGGTGCGGCGCCGCTGGCTCGCGGTCGTGCCCGTCGTGCTGCTGCTGGGCCTGACCCGGCCGAGCGGGCTCGCCTTCGCCGCCGCGCTCGGCCTCTACGTCGTCTACCGGTTCGTCCGGCGCCGCACGGAGCCGTTCCCGCGGTCGGAGTGGCTGCCGGCCGTGGGCTTGACGGCGTGGGGGCTCGTGGTCGGCTTCCTCTGGCCCGCCGTGGCGTGGGCCGTCACCGGGTCGATGACCGCGTACACCGACACCGAGCTGGCGTGGCGTGCGGTCTACATCGGCTACCAGGAGCTGCTCCCGTTGACCCCGTGGTTCCAGGGCGGCGCCTGGTGGGGCTCGTGGTGGTTCGGGGCCCCGGCCGTCGGCGTCGTGCTGGTGGTGCTCCTCCTGGCGGCGTTCGTCGGGATCCTCGCCGCACCGTGGACACGGCGGCTCGATCTCTTCAGCCGGGCCTGGGTCGCCGGGTACGGCGTCTACCTGCTGGCGTTCTTCTTCCCGCAGTCGAGCACCTTCCGGCTGCTGGGCCCGATGTTCCCGCTCGTCGGAGCGCTGGCGGTGCCGCGCTCGCCGGTCTTCCGGGTCGCGCTGGTCCTGCTCGGGATCGGCGGCCAGATCGTCTGGATCTCGATCTGCTGGGCCGTCGCCGGATCGGACTGGACCCCGCCGTGATCGTGGTGCGCGCCCGCCCGGCGCGGTGCTCCTCCGGGGACTCCCGACTCCCGCACGGGTATGCTCGTCGGAATGTCTCCCCTCACGCCAGCCGGTGAGCCGCGACACGCGTCGCCCCTCCTCCGGCCGACCCGCCGGCGAGCCGCGGCGACACCCGCCCGCTCCCCGCTGACGACCGCCTCCTCGACGGACCACGGGCCGCTCGCGTGAGCGCCACCGCGATCGCGCCGGAGACGGAGGACGCCTCTCCGTCCCGCTCCCGCTGGGGTCTGCTCCGGAGGATCCCGTGGTGGATCCAGGTGCTCCTGGTCTTCGCCGTGTCCCGGGTCGTCACGACCGTGATCATGCTCCGTGTCGGCGCCGTGCGTCAGGGCGTCGAGTGGACGGGACTCCGCGACACCTACGTCCGGTTCGCGACGACGTGGGACGGCGGCTGGTACGAGCGGATCGGGATGACGGGGTACCCGTCGGTCCTGCCGCTCTCGCCGTCCGGAGCCGTGGAGCAGAACCCCTGGGCGTTCATGCCCGTCTACCCGTTCACCGTCCGCGGCCTGATGAACATCACCGGGCTCGACTGGGCGAACGCGGCGGTGCTCGTCGCCCTGGTCTGCAGTGCAGCGGCGTGCCTGGTGATCTACCGGCTGTTCCGCGTCTCGCTCAGCGAGGGCCAGGCGCTGATGGGGATCGTCTTCTTCTGCGTCGCTCCGACGTCCCCGATCCTGCAGATCGGCTACGCGGAGTCCGGCGGCATCCTCCTGACGGCCGTGCTGCTCCTCCTTCTGGTGCGCCGCAAGTGGATCTGGACGTTCCCCGTCGTGCTGGTCGTGGGGCTCCTGCGCCCGAGCGGCCTCGCGATCGCGGCGATGACGGGCCTCTACTTCCTCTACCGCGTCTGGCGCCACGTGCGCGGCACCGAGCCGTTCGCCCGCCGGGAGTTCGCCTTCACGGTCTCGCTCACGGTCTGGTCCCTCGCGGTGGGCTTCGCCTGGCTGCTCATCGCCTGGGCGGTCACCGGCTCCTTCACCGCCTACACCGACACTGAGCTCGCCTGGCGCAGCGTCTTCATCGGCGAGGGCGAGCTCATCCCCTTCACCTCCTGGTTCGCCGGCGGGGGCTGGTGGGGAGGCCTCTGGTTCGGCTCGCCGATCACGGGCATGGGCATCACCGTCGTGGTGGTGCTCGGATTCCTGGCGATCCTGTTCTCGCGGGCCACGCGCAGCCTCGACGTCTTCTCGCGGCTCTGGGTCGGCGGCTACGCGATCTACCTCTTCGCGTTCTTCTACCCGCAGTCGAGCACGTTCCGCATCCTGATGCCGATGTTCCCGCTGGCCGGGGCGCTCGCGGTGCCGCGGTCGACCCTCCTGAGGGTGTTCGTGGTGGCCGCATCGATCGTCGGGCAGATCGTCTGGGTGCTGCTGTGCTGGGTGTTCACCCCCGGCGACTGGTCCCCGCCGTGATCGGCTGACGCCCGACTTCCGGGCGCGGTTCGGAACACCTCCGCGGATGCACGATAATAGGGGGATACGTCACGAAAGGGGAACTCTATGGCGGCCATGAAGCCGAGGACCGGAGACGGACCGATGGAGGCTGTTAAGGAGGGCCGACTCATCGTCGTGCGCGTTCCGCTCGAAGGAGGCGGACGCCTCGTCGTCTCGGTCAACGATGCAGAGGCGAAAGAGCTGCACGACGCGCTCGCGTCGGTGGTGTCTCCCGCCTGATCCGCACCGTCGTGAACGCCCGTCGCACACCGTGCGGCGGGCGTTCCGTCTGTCCGCGGTCGGCCGCGCTCGTCAGGCGCGGCGCTTGTTGGCCTGCAGCAGGCCGTCGCCGATCGGCGAGAGCACGCTGACCACGGCGGGGGAGGCGCAGACCTCGGCCACCAGCGTGCGGAACGCCGTCGCGATCTCGTCGCGCTGCGCGGGGTTGGCCACGCGTCCGCGCCAGAGCGCGTGGGGGACGAGGACCGTCCCGCCCGGACGGACGAGCCGCAGCGCGTGCTCGACGTTCTCGATGACCTGCAGCGGATCGCCGTCGACGAAGACGATGTCGTAGGAGTTCTCGTTCATGCGGGGCAGCACCTCGAGGGCGCGGCCCGGGATGAGCCGGAGCCGGTTGGGCGAGATGCCCGCCTCGTGGAACTGGGCGCGCGCGTGCTGCTGGTGCACCGCCTCGGAGTCGATCGAGGTGAGCATGGCCTCGGGGGCGCCGTCGAGCAGCCACAGGCCGCTCACTCCGGTGCCGGTGCCGATCTCGATGATGGAGGTCGCGCGCGCCGCGGCGGCGACCAGCGCGGCCTGCGCGCCGATCGAGGGGGAGACGGCGTCGATGCCCAGCTCGACCGAGAGCCGGCGGGCCGAGGCGATGGCCTCCGACTCGACGACCGCGTCCTCGGCGTACTTCCAGTTGGCATCCTTGTCGGACACGGGGGCGCTCCTCTGATCGGTGCACCGGGCGGATCGCGCCCGGGCATCGTCAGGGTACGGTGGCGCGCGGGCTCCGCGAGGGAGGCGCGGCGGGTTAGTGTTGTCCTCGTGTTCGGTCTGACGTTCGACAAGCTCCTCATCATCGGGGTCATCGCCGTCTTCGTGCTGGGTCCCGACCGCCTCCCGCACTACGCCGCCCAGCTCGGGCAGCTCGTGCGCAAGGTGCGCGGATTCGCCACGCAGGCCCGGGAGCGCGTCAAGGACGAGATGGGCGACGAGTTCAACGACGTCGACTGGAAGAAGCTCGACCCGCGCCAGTACGACCCCCGCCGCATCATCCGCGACGCCCTGCTCGAGGACGATCCGGCCCCCACCGTGAAACCGCCCACCGCTGTCGCCGCTCCGGTAGTGCCGGGCGGCACCGGCTCCGCGCAGGACAGCTACTACACGACGATGCAGCGCTCCGTCTCCTCCGGCACGCTCTCGAGCGTCGCGCCGCCGCCGATCGACTCCGAGGCCACCTGAGCCCTGCTCCGCAGGAGCGCCGGGCGGGCGTCTCGACCGACGCCGCCCGCACGAAGCCGCGCGGAGGCGTCAGCCGACGGCGAGCGGGAGCCGACGGCCGGTCAGTCCCCGCGGCCGCGCGGCGAGCGTCGCCGCCAGGGCGTCGATCGCCCGGGCGGCAGGATCCTCCGGATCGCCGACGACGACGGGCACGCCCTCGTCGCCCCCCGCCCTCAGCGCGACGGAGATCGGCAGCGACGCGAGCAGCGGCACCTCGTCGCCCGTAGCAGTGAGCCGACGCGCGACCTCGGCCCCGCCTCCGCTGCCGAAGAGCTCCAGCACCGAGCCGTCGGGTTGCGGAAGCCCCGACATGTTCTCGACCACTCCGACGATGCGCTGACCCGACTGGCGTGCGAGCGCTCCACTGCGCTCGGCCACGTCGGCGGCCGCCGGCTGCGGTGTGGTGACGATGAGGACCTCCGCATGGGGGAGCAGCTGTCCGATGGAGATCGCCACGTCCCCCGTGCCGGGAGGCAGGTCGAGCAGGAGCACGTCCAGGTCGCCGAAGTACACGTCGGTGAGGAACTGGGAGATCGTGCGGTGGAGCATGGGCCCGCGCCAGGAGACGGCCGCCCCGCGGGTGTCGCCCTCGAGGAACATCCCGATCGAGATGACCTTCACGCCGTACGCCACCGGCGGCAGCATCAGCTCGCCGACGCGGGTGGGCCCCGCGACGCGCCCGTCGTGCATCAAGCCGAGCAGGCCGGGGATGGAGAAGCCGTGCACGTCGGCGTCCACGAGGCCGACAGCGAGACCCCGCCGAGCGAGGGCGACCGCGAGGTTGGCGGTGACGGTCGACTTGCCGACGCCGCCCTTGCCGCTGGTGACCGCGTACACGCGGGTGAGCGAGTCCGGGCCGAAGGGCATGCTCCGGCGCCCGCCCTGGAGGCGCTCGGTGAGGGCGGTGCGCTGCGCCGGCGTCATGACTCCGACCACGACGTCGACCGCCGTGACTCCGGGAGCCGAGGCCGCGGCCTCGCGCACGTCGCGCTCGATCGCGGAGGCGGCCGGGCAGCCGACGATGGTCAGCCGGATCGCGACGCGGACGGCTCCGTCGGCCCCCGCCTCGACCGACTCGAGCATGTCGAGCTCGGTGATGGGCTTCCGGATCTCCGGATCGACGACGCGGGCCAGCGCCGTCCTGACGGCGGTCTCGATGGCGGCGACGTCAGGCATCGCGCCGCTCGGGCTCCTGCGCCCGATCCTTCTCGAGCTCCTCGAGCAGGCCGCGCAGCTCCGAGCGGATGAAGTCCTTGCTCGCCATGTCGCGGATCGCCAGGCGCAGGGCCACGACCTCGCGCGCGAGGTACTCGGTGTCCGCGAGGTTGCGCTCGGCCCGCTGACGGTCCTGCTCGATCTGCACGCGGTCGCGGTCGTCCTGGCGGTTCTGCGCGAGCAGCAGCAGCGGCGCGGCGTAGGAGGCCTGCAGCGAGAGGATCAGCGTCAGCACCGTGAAGCCGAGGGCCTGCGAGTCGAAGCGCGCGTCCGCGGGCCCGTAGGTGTTGAACATCAGCCAGAAGACGCAGAAGATCGTCATCCCGACCAGGAACCACGGCGTGCCCATGCCGCGGGCGAACGACTCGGTCAGGCGGCCGAAGCGGTCGCTGCTCGGGCGGTTCCGCCGGGAGAGGACGCGGGTGCGCAAGCCCTTCGGAGCGTCCAGGCGCCGGTCCTGCTTGGTGTCCCTAGCCACGCGCGCCCCTCCGTCCCCGTCGTGTCCTGCCTGTCGCCGCGGGTGCCGGCGGCACGAGCGGGACGCCCTGCGTCGCCGTCGTCACCGGCTTCCTCGGTTCGTCGTCGTCGCCGTGGCTGCGCCAGTCGTCGGGGAGGAGGTAGTCGAGGACGTCGTCGATGGTCACGACGCCGACGAGGCGGTGGGACGCGTCGACGACGGGCACCGAGACGAGGTTGTAGCTGGCCAGGATCCGGGCGACCTCGGCCGCCGAGGTCTCGGGCGTGATCGGGTCCATGCTCTGGTCGAGCAGGGTGCCGAGGCGCTCGTGCGGCGGGTAGCGGAGCATCCGCTGGAAGTGCACCATGCCGAGGAAGCGGCCGGTCGGCGGCTCGTAGGGCGGCAGTGTGACGCAGACGGCGGCGCCGAGGGCCGGGGCGAGCTCGTGGCGGCGGATGAGGGCGAGACCCTCGGCGACGGTCGCCTCGGAGGAGACGATGATCGGCTCCGTGGTCATCAGACCGCCGGCGGACTCCGGGGCGTAGGTGAGGAGCATGCGGACGTCGTCCGCCTCCTCGGGCTCCATCAGCTCCAGGAGCGCCTCGCCGCGCTCCTCCGAGAGCTGGGCGATCAGGTCGGCCGCGTCGTCCGGCTGCATCTGGTCGAGCACATCGGCGGCGCGGTCGTCGTCGAGCCGGCCGAGGATCTCGACCTGCTCGCTCTCGGGCATCTCCTCGAGCACGTCCGCGAGGCGGTCGTCCGAGAGCTCGCCGGCGACCTCGAGCATCCGCTGCTGCGGCAGGTCGAGGAGCGTGCTGGCGAGGTCGGCGGGCTTGAGCTCGGAGAGGCTGGCGACGTACTGCTCGGCGGACTGCGCCTCGGTCGAGACGCTCTCGCGGACCTCGCGCCAGCCGGCGAAGGCGGTCGCGCCCTTGGCGAAGGGGGAGGGGCTGGTCTTGGGCCGGCGGACGAAGAGCTGCGCGAGCTCCCACTCGCCGGGAGCGGCCTCCTCGATCGCGACGTCCTCGACGACCGCGTCACCGGAGCCGTCCACGAAGCTCACCCGGCGGCCGAGGAGCTCGGCGATGACGCGGACCTCGCCGCCCCGCTGCTCGAAGCGGCGCACGTTGATCAGCCCGGTGGTGATGATCTGGCCGCTGCCGATGCTGGTGACCCGGCCGATCGACACGAAGACGCGACGGCGCCCGGGGATCTCGACCACCAGGCCGACCACCCGCGGGGCGTCGTTCTGCCGGTAGACCAGGAGCACGTCGCGGACCTTGCCGACGCGATCGCCGGCCGGGTCGAAGACACTGCATCCGGCCAAGCGCGCGACGAAGACTCTGGCGGAACTCACGGCTACAAACCTAGTCCCGTGCAGCCGGGCGGACGCCGAGCGTTCCCGGCTCGCCCTCGGCCGGTTCTCCGAATCCGTTCAGAGACCTTCAAGTGGCCTGTGCGATTCTGTCCGGGTGACTCAGCAGACGCCGTTCAGCGGCCGAGGGCCGGCCTTCCCCACGATCCCGCGCGGGGAGATCCTCGCCACGTTCGACACGTACCAGGAGGCGCAGGCCGCCGTCGACGTGCTCGCCCGCGCCGACTTCCCGGTGCGCCAGCTCGCCATCATCGGCAACGAGCTCAAGAGCGTCGAGCGGGTGACCGGCAAGCTCACCTGGGGCCGCGTCGCCCTCGCCGGAGCGGCCTCCGGCGCCTGGCTCGGTGTCTTCCTGGGCCTCCTGCTCATCATCTTCTCGCCGACGACGGAGTTCTCCTTCCTCATCGCGGCGGTCCTCCTCGGCGCTGGCTTCGGGATGCTCTTCGGGCTCGCCTCCTACGCCGTGAACCGCCGCCGTCGCGACTTCACCTCGACCATGCAGGTGATCGCGACCAGCTACTCCGTGCTCGTGGACCCCGAGGTGGTCAACCGCGCGCGCAACCTGCTCGACGGCGGCACCTCCCCGGCGGAGGCGCCGCAGACGGCCTGGGCTCCGCCGCCCGCCGCGGTCGGCGACCCGCAGCCGCAGCCCGTCCGCCCCGAGGACGACCCGCGCTGACGATCCTCCACGAAGGCCCCCGGTCCGCCAGGGGCCTTCGTCGTTCCCGGGGCGGGGCGGCTCAGGCGGAGCCGACGGGCGGGAGGACGATGTCGACCGCGAGACCCCGGGGGGAGCGGTTGACCAGGGCGACCGTCCCGCCGGCCGAGAGCACAGTGGTGTGCACCAGGGCCAGCCCCAGACCGCTGCCGCCGGAGGCGAGGGTCCGGGAGTCGTCCGGGCGGGAGAAGCGGTCGAAGGCGACCGGGATGAAGGCGTCGGGCATCCCCGGTCCGTCGTCCGAGACGGTGAGCATCAGGCGCCCGTCCGACTGCGAGAGGGAGGCGACGATCATGCCGCCGCCGTTCATCGCCTGGATCGCGTTCCTCACGAGGTTGTCGATCACCCGGCCGAAGTCCTGGGACGCGACCGCGTAGAGCCGCGCCGGCTCGCGCTCGTCGATCTCGTAGTCGATCTCCACCCCCGACTCCGAGGCGAGCAGGCGGGTGCGGTCGACGGCGCCCACCAGCTCGTCGACGAGCTCGGCGAAGGGAGCGGTCGGGCGGACGGTGCGGCTCTCGATGCGCGAGATGTCGAGCAGGGCGGACGCGAGGCGCACGAGCCGGTCGACGCTCTTCTGCGCGTCGAGGATGACCCGGTCGACCGCGACCGGATCGTCGACGCGATGGTGGGCGATCTCGAGCTGCGCGGAGAGCGCGGCGAGGGGAGTGCGGAGCTCGTGGCTCGCATCCGACACCATCTGCTTCTCCCGGGCCAGCGACGCGGTCTGCTTGGTCAGGAACGCGTTCAGCGTCACCGCGAGCTCGTCGATCTCGTCGCGCGTGCCGACGACCGGGAGCTGGTCGCCCTGCCCGGGCTCGGCGGCGATCTGATCCGCGCGCGCCCGCATCCGCCGCACCGGGGCGAGGGCCGCGCCCGTCAGGATCCACGAGGCGAGCCCGAACGTGACGACGAGGAAGATCGCGGCGTAGACGAGCACGTGGGCGAAGTCGTCGAGGACGAGCTGCGACGCGGCCTGGTCGCGCGCGGAGGCGACCTGCCAGACGCCGCGATCGCTCTCGATGGCCGTGAAGCGGACCAGGTAGCTGCCGTTCGCCGTCGTCACGTCGGCGTACCGGGGCGAGGTGTCGGCCGGCTCCTCAGCCAGAGCGCTGAGCACCTCGCCGCTCAGCCGCGAGGGCAGGGTCGAGGTGCTGACGCTCCCGTCGGGCGCGAGGGCGAGGAACAGCTGGCCCGTCGACGAGCCCTGCGTGCGCGGGACGTTGCCCGCCGAGATGTCGCGGCGCACCTCGTCCTCGATCGACATCAGGATCGTCCGCTCACTGCGGTCGACGATGCCGGTGACCACCTGGTAGAAGAGCAGCGCCGCGAGCGCGAAGAGGGCGGTCGCCACAGCGACCGTTCCCACGGTGATCCTCGCGCGGATCGAGAGCGCGCCGACCCTGCGGCGTGCCGTGCTCATCCGCGACACGGGCTACTCGACCGGGCGGAGGAAGTAGCCCTTGCCGCGGACGGTCACGATGCTGACGCCCGTGTCCTCGGTCGGGAGCTTCTTGCGCAGGTAGCTGACGTACTGGTCGACGATGTTGTTGTCGACGATCTCGCCGCCGCCCCAGATCTCGGAGAGGATCCGCTGGCGGGTCACCACGGAGCCGACGGGAGTGATGAGGAGCTTGAGGAGCTCGAGCTCCTTCGGGCTGACGTGGATGCGCGAGCCGTCGGCGGTGCGCCGGATGCTCGATCCGTCCACGGTGATGCGTCCGACGTCGATCGAGGTGGACATCAGCGACGGGCTGCGGCGCAGGAGGGCCCGGAGGCGCGCGTTGAGCTCGGTGAACGCGAACGGCTTGGTCAGGTAGTCGTCCGCTCCGGCGTCGAGCCCGAAGACGCGGTCCTCGATCGCGTCCCGCGCGGTCAGCAGCATGATCGGCGTGGGCCGGCCGAGCTCGCGGATCCGGCGGCAGATCTCGAAGCCCGACATCGCCGGGAGCATGACGTCCACGATGGCGGCCGAGAACTCGGCGTTGCTGAACGCGACGAGCGCGTCGATGCCGTTCGTGGTCAGCACGGCCTCGTAGCCGGCGTCTTCGAGGCCGCCGACGAGGGCCTCACCCATGGCTGGATCGTCTTCGACGACAAGGATCTTCACGCGCTCACCCTACGGCCCGGCTCCCAGGAGGACGCTCTGGGCGGGCCGTGTGTCGATCGGATGCGGGATCGACCCATCCGATCGGCGCTCGGCGACGAATGAGGAGTGACAGACCGCTCGGGGGCGTGGCGGGAGAGGCGCGATCAATGGCGCAATTCTACTCTTCTCCCCCCGTCGGCCCGATGATACTGTTCGCGAAGTTCACCTCTACCGTCACCCGAAGGCGGCACAAACATGCTCAATATTCTTTCCATCTGGGCGCGTCTCGCGCTGTCGGTCCTCCTGTGGATCGTCCTTCTCCCCGTCATGCTCGTCCTGCTGCCGTTCCGCACGGGCAGGAGCGCCTCGCTCCCCGCCCTGCGACCGGCGCCGGTTCCCGCATCGACGGTGGCGATCGACACCCGGAGCACCAGCGGCGCGTACTAGGCCCACTTCCCGGTCGTTCCGGGCCCGACGCCCCGCTCCCATGAGCTCCGGCGTCGTCCGCCCACCGATCCCCGACACCCGAACAGCCGTGCCTCTCTCCGCCAGGAGGGGGCGCGGCTGTTCGTCGTTCCCCGGGTCGATCCCGACTGACCGACATATGTCGATTTCGGCTACTCTCGATCGCGAGCCGCGTCAAGCCCTTCGCAGAATCTCAGGGACTGGCAATACAGTGCTCGCACATGGTTCACCGATCGGAAGGAACACGGATGCTTCGCGCCACGCTCGACACCGCTGGGATCCAGCTCGATTCGACCACGGGAGCCCCCGTGCGCCCCGACACCCCGGTCTCGGTGGTCGCGTCGGCGCCTCAGAGCCTGATCTCGCGGATGCTCGGACGCCGCCGCTGCGAAGCCTGCGGAGGGACCTCGGCCCGTCGCCGCGACGGCTTCTGCTCGGCCGACTGCGCCGGCACCTTCCACCTCTACGAGTGAGCCCGACCGGCCGAGTGCCGGTGGTGAACGTTCCGAAGGCCCGTGATCGACGATCGCGGGCCTTCGTGCTGTCCGGGGAGGGTCGGAGCGCCGGGTGAGGACCGCCACGGTCGGACTCGGTCGCCCACCGGGTGACGCCGCTCGGTCCGTGGTGGAGGGGTGCGCCTCGAGGGGCGTCGAGCACCGGAGCTGAGCGCCTGCATGCGAGGGAAGGGAGCGCAGGACCGCGGATGTGCCCCCAGTAGGATTCGAACCTACGCCCCTGCCTCCGGAGGGCAGTGCTCTATCCCCTGAGCTATGGGGGCCAGGAGTGCCTGACCACATTAGCACCCGGGCGGGGCGGGCCCCGACGCCGGGAGCGGTCCTCGCGCATGCCACGATGGAGCCATGCTGCGCACTGTCTCCGCCTCGCTGGATCTGCGTCTGAACGGCCCGACCGACCTGATCTTCCTGGTGGCGGCGACGCCCACGGGCGACTCGTTCAAGGACTCCTTCACCGTCCGGCTCGACGGGCAGGACGTGCCGGTGCGGGAGTTCCCGGCGCGGCACGGCGCCCGCGTGCACCGCGTCGCGGGGAACGAGGGCGACCTGCGGGTCGAGTACCGGGCGCGGGTCGCCGGGCACGGCGCTCCGGACGAGCCGAGCGAGCTCGAGCTCGTCGAGTACCTGCGGCCGAGCCGGTACGCCGAGGCGGACGTGCTCGGCGGGATAGCCCGGCGCGAATTCGGGCGGGCCCGGGGCTTCGAGGCGCTGACGGCCGTCGAGGAATGGGTGCACGGCCACCTGTCGTACGTCTACGGGTCGACGGTCGGCACCGGGGGAGCGGCGCAGGTCATCGAGAGCGGCCAGGGCGTGTGCCGGGACTTCGCGCACACGGTCGCCGGGCTGCTCCGCGCCCTCGACATCCCCGCCCGGGTGACGGCGGTCTACGCGCCGGGCCTCGAGCCGCGGGACTTCCACGCGGTCACGGAGGCCTGGGTGGGCGGCGCCTGGCACGTCGTGGACGCGACCCGGCTGGCTCCGCGCGGGTCGATGCTGCGCATCTCGTCCGGCCGGGACACGGCGGACACCGCGTTCCTCAGCAGCTACCTGACGGACCTGCGCCTGACCGGGATGAGCGTGGAGGCCGACTGCGACGCGGCGCTCGTCGACGACCACGTCTCGCCGGTGCGCCTGGGCTGACGCCGGGGCTCAGCCGGCGAGGACGCCGATCGCCGACCGCACGAGCGGCTCGGGGTCGCCCGGCTCGACGAAGGAGGCGCTGGACGCCTCGATCCAGTACTCGCCGACGAAGGCGTCCGCGACGCCCCGCCCCTCGGCCACCTGGTAGTAGCCCTCGATCTCCGGCGGCTTGCCGTAGGTGGGGACGGCCTTGCTGGTGGTGAAGAACTCGTTCTTGAGCGCCTCGATCACCGCGGGGTCGAGGTGGGCCACGGCCAGCTGCAGCTCGGCGCCCGAATCGTCGGACCATCCGCAGACCAGGCCGTCGTACTGGGCGATCTCCTCGGAGACGGCGGTGGTCCCGATGCCGTCGTCCGGGGAGAATCCGCTCCACAGGCCCGCGAGCGCCGAGGCCGGGACCAGCTGCTCGCAGGCGAGGGGGATCGGCGTGCCGCTGACGGCGCCGCTCGCGCTCGGCTCCGGGTCGGCCGCGGGGGAGCAGCCGGAGAGGGCCGCCGCGGCGAGGGCGACGAGGAGGAGGGCGGCGGGACGGCGCATGCGTCGCACCCTAGCAACGCCGCCCTGCCGAGCGGCCCCACGGTGCAGGAGGGACGGGGGGCGCGGGCGCGGCGGCCGGTAGAATCGCTCCCCGTGACTCCCGAACAGCTCGCCGCCTCCCTGCACGCCCTCGTCCTCGACGCCGTGCAGCGACGGGGGAGCGATGCGGGCGTCGAGCTCTCGGACGTCGTGCTGGAGCGCCCGAAGAACCGCGACCACGGCGACTGGGCCTCGAACATCGCGATGAAGCTCGCGAAGCGGGTCGGCGCGAACCCGCGCGAGCTCGCCGCCGAGCTGGCCGAGGGGCTGGGCGCGGTCGAGGGCGTCGCCACGGTCGAGGTCGCCGGTCCCGGCTTCCTCAACGTCCGGCTCGAGGCCGCGGCCGCGGGCGCCCTGGCCGGCGCGATCGTCGAGGCGGGCGAGGCCTACGGCACCGGGTCCGCCTACGCCGGCGTCCGGATGAACCTCGAGTTCGTCTCCGCCAACCCCACCGGCCCCATCCACATCGGCGGGACGCGCTGGGCGGCTGTCGGCGACAGCCTGGCCCGGATGCTCCTCTCGCAGGGCGCCGAGGTGACCCGCGAGTACTACTTCAACGACCACGGCGCGCAGATCGACCGCTTCACGCGGAGCCTCCTCGCCGCCCACCGCGGCGAGCCGACCCCGGAGGACGGCTACGGCGGCGCCTACATCGGCGACATCGCCGAGCGCGTCGCGGCCGCCTACCCGGGCGACCTCGCCGTCCTGCCCGAGGAGGAGCTCGCCGAGACCTTCCGCTCGATCGGCGTCGAGCTGATGTTCGGCGAGATCAAGCAGAGCCTGCACGAGTTCGGCGTCGACTTCGACGTGTACTTCCACGAGAACTCCCTGCACGAGTCGCGTGCCGTCGACCGCGCGATCGAGCGCCTCCGCGAGCTCGGGCACATCTTCGAGGCGGACGGCGCCACCTGGCTGCGGACCACCTCGTTCGGCGACGACCGCGACCGCGTCATCATCAAGAGCGACGGGGAGGCGGCCTACATCGCGGGCGACCTCGCCTACTACCTCGACAAGCGCGAGCGCGGCTTCGATCGGGCGATCATCATGCTCGGCGCCGACCACCACGGCTACATCGGCCGGATGATGGCGATGTGCGCGGCGTTCGGCGACACCCCGGGCGTGAACCTCGAGATCCTGATCGGCCAGCTGGTCAACCTGCTCCGCGACGGCGAGGCGGTCCGGATGTCCAAGCGGGCGGGGACCGTCGTCACGATGGAGGACCTCACGGAGGCCGTCGGCGTGGACGCCGCGCGCTACTCGCTGGTGCGCTCCTCGGCCGACTCGACCCTCGACATCGACCTCGACCTGCTGACCAAGCGGAGCAACGACAACCCCGTCTACTACGTGCAGTACGCCCACGCGCGCACCCGCCAGGTCGCGGCGAAGGCCGCGGCGTCGGGCGTCCCCGTCGAGCCGTTCGCGCCCGAGACGCTGGTGCATCCGACCGAGTCGGCGCTGCTCGGCGGCCTGCAGGAGTTCCCGCGCATCGTGGCGCACGCCGCGGAGCTGCGCGAGCCGCACCGCGTCGCGAGGTACCTCGAGGAGATCGCCGGCCTCTACCACCGCTGGTACGACAACTGCCGGGTCGTGCCGCAGGGCGAGGACCCGGTCGAGGCCGTGCACTCGACCCGGCTGCGCCTGAACGAGGCGACCGGGCAGGTGCTCCGCAACGGGCTCTCCCTGCTGGGCGTCACGGCCCCGGACCGGATGTGAGCGCGTCGGGGGCGGCGCCGCGGCGCCGGCGCGGGGGACGCGCGGCCGTGGTGGTCGTCGTGGTGCTGGTGCTGCTCGTGGTCGCGGCGGTGGTGGGTGACTCGCTCGCTCGCCGCGCCGTCGCGGACCGCGCCGCCGCGAGCCTCCGCGAGGCGCTCGCACTGCCCGCGGACCGGGCGGTGGACGTCGACGTCGCGGGCTGGGCCGTGCTCCCGCAGCTCGTCTCGGGGCGGCTGGACCGGCTCGACCTGCGCAGCTCGGACGTGACGTTCGGCGAGCTCGACGGCGACGTCGCCGCGACCCTGATCGGGGTGCCGGTGAGCGGCGTCGGAGCGGTCGAGTCCGGCAGCACGACGGTCGCGATCGACGCGGCCTCGGTCTCGCGGCTCGTCACCGAGCGCAGCACCGTTCCTGTCGACGAGGTGACCCTGGACGCTCCGCTCGTGCGCGTGACCGCCTCCGTCGAGGTGCTGGGCCTCCGGCTCGGCGCGGGCGTGGGGATGGAGCTCGCCGCCGTGGACGGCGCCATCCGGCTGACCCCGGCCGAGGTCTCCGCCGCCGGTGCGACCTTCTCGGCGACCGACTTCCGCGACCGCTTCGGCGCCGTCTCCGGCGACCTGCTCGCTCCGTCCTCCGTGTGCATCGCGGACTCGGTGCCGCGCGGACTGACGCTGACCGGGGTCGAGGTCGCCGACGAGTCGCTGAACGCGAGCTTCGCGCTCTCTCCGACGTTCCTCAGCGACCCCGCGGAGCAGGAACCGGGCACCTGCGCCTGAGCCCGCGCGGCGCCGCCGCCCCGGACCGGTAGGATCGGAGCCCTGTGCCGGCGTCTTCCGCGGGCCGAACACTGACATCGCTGGCTTCAGGGGTCAATCCGGACCCGCTCGCCCCGCAGTGACGCTCCCACTCTCTCCTGTGAGGTCTCACCCGTGGACACCGTCGACGCCCGCGCCCGCGCCCCCCGGCATCCGCTCGCGCCTGAGTGGCTGCACACGCCCGCCGACCCGAACGCCCTGGCCGACGGCGTGTGGCCGGACAGCGCCGAGCGCGGCGAGGACGGCGGGATCCGGATCGCCGGAGTGCCCGTCGCCGAGCTGGTGCGCGAGCACGGCACTCCTCTCTACGTGGTGGACGAGGCCGACGCCCGCCGCCGGACCGTCGAGATGCGCGAGGTCTTCGCCCGCGAGCTCGGCCGCATCGGCACCGGCGTCACGGTCTACTACGCGGGCAAGGCGTTCCTCTCGACCGAGGTCGCCCGCTGGATGCGCGACGAGGGCCTGAACCTCGACCTCTCCAGCGGCGGCGAGATGGCGGTGGCCGTCGCCGCAGGGATCGAGCCCGAGCGCTTCGGCCTCCACGGCAACAACAAGTCGCTCCGCGAGATCGACAGGGCCGTCGAGGTGGGCGCGGGCACGATCGTGCTCGACAGCCTCGTCGAGATCGAGCGCGTCGCAGCCGCGGCCGAGCGGCACGGCCGCGTGCAGGCGGTGCGCCTCCGGGTCAACAGCGGAGTGCACGCGCACACCCACGAGTTCCTCGCCACGGCGCACGAGGACCAGAAGTTCGGCCTCGCACTCGCCGACTGCCCGGCCGCGGTCGCCCGCATACGCTCCTTCTCCTCCCTGCGGTTCCTCGGGCTGCACTGCCACATCGGATCCCAGATCTTCGGCTCCGCCGGGTTCGCGGAGTCGGCGTCGCGCCTGCTCGACGTCCACGCGGCACTGCTCGCGGACGGCCCCGTGCCGGAGCTCAACCTCGGCGGCGGCTTCGGCATCGCGTACACCAGCGCCGACGATCCGACCCCGATCGCCGAGATCGCGGCCGCCGTCGCCGACGCGGTGGCCGAGCAGTGCGCCGCCCGCGGCGTCCCGGTGCCTCACATCGCGATCGAGCCCGGCCGCTCGCTGATCGGGCCCGCCGGCGTCACCCTCTACGAGGTGGGCACCGTGAAGGACGTGACGGTCGGCTCCGAGGGCTCGACCGCGGTCCGCCGCTACGTCAGCGTCGACGGCGGCATGAGCGACAACGCCCGTCCGGCGCTCTACGGCGCCGACTACACGGCGCGGATCGCCGACCGCTCCTCCTCGGCCGAGCCCGCCCTCGTGCGGGTTGCCGGGAAGCACTGCGAGTCGGGCGACATCGTCGTCCACGACGACTTCCTGCCCGCGGACGTGCGGCCGGGCGATCTGCTCGCCGTCGCCGCGACCGGCGCCTACTGCTGGTCGCTCGCCAGCAACTACAACTACCTCGGGCGCCCCCCGGTGGTCGCCGTCCGCGACGGGCGCTCGCGCGTCCTCGTGCGCGGCGAGACCGAGGAGGACCTCCTCCGCCGCGACGCCGGCATCGAACGAAAGGCCACCTCCCGATGATCGAGTACCGCAGCCTCCGCGTCGCCCTGCTGGGCGCCGGGTCCGTCGGTGCCCAGGTGGCGCGCCTCCTGCTCGACCACGGCGACGAGCTCGCCCAGCGCGTGGGGGCGCCGCTGGAGCTCGTGGGCGTGGCCGTCAGGGACGTGGACGCGCCCCGCACCGCCGACATCCCGAAGCACCTCCTGACCACCGACGCCGAGTCGCTGATCCTGGGCGCCGACATCGTGGTCGAGCTGATCGGCGGGCTCGAGCCCGCCCGCAGCCACATCCTCACGGCGATCTCGTCGGGCGCGGACGTGATCACGGCCAACAAGGCGCTGCTCGCCGCCCACGGCAACGAGCTCTTCGAGGCCGCCGACCAGGTGGGCGCCCAGCTCAACTACGAGGCGGCCGTCGCCGGCGCGATCCCGATCATCCGGCCGCTGCGCGACAGCCTCGCCGGCGACCGGGTCCACCGCATCCTCGGCATCGTCAACGGCACGACCAACTACATCCTCGACCGGATGGACACCGAGCACGCGAGCCTCGAGGACGCGCTCGCCCGCGCGACCGAGCTCGGCTACGCCGAGTCCGACCCGACCGCCGACATCGAGGGCTACGACGCGGCGCAGAAGGCGGCGATCCTCGCCCGCCTCGCGTTCCACACCGACGTCCCGGTCACCCTGGTGCACCGCGAGGGCATCACCGGCATCACGAAGGCGCAGGTCGACCAGGCCCGCGACTCCGGCTACGTGATCAAGCTGCTCGCGATCTGCGAGCGGCTGACCGACGCCAAGACCGGCGTGGAGGGCGTGTCCGCGCGGGTCTACCCCGCGCTCGTGCACCGCTCCCACCCGCTCGCGGCCGTGCACGGGGCCAACAACGCGGTCTTCGTCGAGGCGGAGGCGGCCGGCGACCTGATGTTCTACGGCGCCGGCGCCGGCGGGATCGAGACGGCCTCCGCCGTCCTCGGCGACGTCGTCTCGGCCGCCCGCCGCCACGTCGTCGGCGGCCCCGGCCTGGTGACCAGCGCGAGCTCCGGACTCGCGGTCCTCCCGATCGGCCACGTCACCACCCGCTACCAGGTCACCCTCGAGGTGCTCGACCGCCCCGGCGTGCTCGCGCAGATCGCGGGCGTCTTCGCCGACCACGGCGTCTCGGTCGAGACCCTGGTGCAGACCCCGCCCGGCGCCGACCCGCTGGAGGAGCAGGGCGGTGCGGAGCGGCGCGAGCCGACCGCTACCCTGGTCATCGGCACGCACGCCGCGGCGGAATCCGATCTGGCGGCCACCGTCACCGCCCTCCATTCGCATGGTTTCGTCGGCGCCGTGACGTCCGTTCTACGAGTTGAAGGAGCCTGAGATGGCCAAGCAGTGGCGCGGAGTCCTGCACGAGTACGCGGACCGCCTCGATGTCACCGAGGCGACCCCGGTCATCACTCTCGGCGAGGGCGGCACGCCGCTCATCCCCGCGGCGGCCCTCTCGGCGCGCACGGGCGCGAAGGTGTGGGTCAAGTACGAGGGCATGAACCCGACCGGCTCCTTCAAGGACCGCGGCATGACCATGGCGATCTCGAAGGCCGTCGAGCACGGCGCGAAGGCCGTCATCTGCGCTTCGACCGGCAACACCTCCGCGTCGGCCGCCGCCTACGCGACGCACGCCGGCATCACCGCGGCCGTCCTGGTGCCGGAGGGCAAGATCGCCCTGGGCAAGCTCAGCCAGGCGATCGCGCACAACGCGCAGCTGCTGCAGGTGCAGGGCAACTTCGACGACTGCCTCGACATCGCCCGCGACCTCGCGAAGAACTACCCGGTCCACCTGGTCAACTCGGTGAACCCGGACCGCATCGCCGGCCAGAAGACCGCCGCCTTCGAGGTCGTCGAGGTGCTGGGCGATGCTCCGGACTTCCACATCGTCCCGGTCGGCAACGCGGGCAACTACACCGCCTACTTCCGCGGCTACTCGGAGGAGCTGGAGCGCGGCGAGTCGACCCGCCTCCCGCGCATGTTCGGCTTCCAGGCCGAGGGCTCCGCTCCGATCGTGCACGGCGCCCCGGTCCGCCACCCCGAGACGATCGCCAGCGCGATCCGGATCGGCAACCCGGCCTCGTGGGAGCTCGCCCTCAACGCGCGCACCGTCAGCGACGGCTACTTCGGCGCGATCAGCGACGAGAAGATCCTCGAGGCGTACCGCATCCTCGCGGGCGAGGTCGGCGTCTTCGTCGAGCCGGCGTCGGCGATCAGCGTCGCGGGGCTCCTCGAGCGCGCCGAGGCCGGAGCGATCCCGAAGGACGCCACCGTCGTCCTGACGGTCACCGGCCACGGGCTCAAGGACCCGCAGTGGGCGCTCCGCACGGCCGACGGCGCGGACATCACGCCGACCGTCGTCCCCGTCGACACCGCCGCGATCGCCGACGTGCTGGGGCTGGCCGGCGCATGACCTCGGCGGTTCCCGTCGGCCGCACCGTCCACGTCAAGGTCCCCGCCACCTCGGCGAACCTGGGCCCCGGCTTCGACACGCTCGGCCTGGCGCTCTCGTTCTACGACGAGCTCGACGTGACGGCCGTCGCGGCCACGGGTGCGCGGGTCACCGTGCACGGAGTCGGCGAGGGCGAGGTGGCGACCGACGAGACGAACCTCGTCGTGCAGGCCATCGCGTACACGTTCGCCGACCAGCGGCAGGAGATGCCCGGCATCGAGGTGATCGCGCGCAACATCATCCCGCACGGCCGCGGGATGGGCTCGTCCGGCGCCGCGATCGTCTCCGGCATCATGGCCGCGAAGGGCCTGCTCGAGGGCGTCGTCGAGCTCGACTCGGACGACCTCCTCCGCATCGCCACCGAGATGGAGGGGCACCCCGACAACGTGGCGCCCGCGCTGTTCGGCGGCCTCACCATCGCCTGGGTCGAGCCGCACGCCTCCGGCGCCGACGACTCGCCGCTGCGCCCGCGCTCCAAGAAGCTCATGGTCCACCGCGGCGTGTCCCCGGTCGTCTTCGTGCCCGAGCACACCATGTCGACGCGGCTGGCCCGCTCGCTGCAGCCGCAGAGCGTGCCGCACGAGGACGCGGTGTTCAACGTCTCGCGCTCCTCGCTCCTGATCGCCGCCCTCATCCAGAGCCCGGAGCTGCTGTTCGCGGCGACCGAGGACAAGCTGCACCAGAACTACCGCGCGGCCGCCATGCCCGAGACCTCAGCGCTGATCGCGCTGCTGCGCTCGAACGGCTACGCCGCCGTCGTCTCGGGTGCCGGACCGAGCGTCCTGGTGCTCTGCAGCGACCCCGCCCAGCGCCTCGCCGCCGCGGATCTGGTGGAGCGGGAGGCCCCCACGCCGTGGCGCGCGCACATGCTGGCCGTCGACTTCAAGGGTGCTACAGTGGGGACCGCATCCCGAGGAACCGCGTAACGAGCGGAATCTGTCCGACGGATCGTCCCGACAACCACGGCCATCACATCGTGTGAAGGGCGCCCCTGCTCCTCTTGCAGACCGGCGCCTGGTCTCCGGGCCCTCTCCTCGCTCTCTGCGGCAGTCGGTCCCGGCGGCCGAGAGCATCGCGTGGATCAGAACACGCGATGGCACCGCACGGTCGATGAGCTCTCCCGGTGAGCACTCGTTCCCGGGGGGAAGGAACCCTCTCCAGTGACAGACGTCAACACCCACGGCTCGACCGTGGACCTCACCGCCGACCTCTCCGGTCTGCGCGTCGCCGAGCTCCAGGCTCTCGCGACGCGGCTCGGCCTCGGCGGCGCCTCCAAGCTCCGCAAGGGCGAGCTGGTCCAGGCCATCTCGGACCTGCGCGCCGCCTCCGCCGAGGACGCGCCCGCCGCGATCGCCGACGCGGTCGCTCCGGACGACGCAGCGGTCGCCCCGGACGTCGACGCCACCGGCGTCGAGGCCGAGCCGGCCGATGTGGCCGAGCAGTCCGCTCCGCAGCCCGAGGCGCCGGCGGAGCTGCCGACGCCCGTCGAGAGCACCGAGGCCGACACGGCCGACGTCCTCGAGCAGGCCGCGCCCACCGTCGACGAGCCCTCCGCGACGGCCGCCGAGTCGGCCCCCGTCGAGCTCGAGCTCCCCGCGGCGGCCGAGCCGGTCGCCGAGCCAGCCGAGCGCGCGCCCCGCCGACGCAGCTCGCGCCGCGCCTCCAGCGGCACCGTCGCCGCCGGCGAGCACCTCAACATCCCCGGCGGGACCGGCGTCGAGTCGCTGATCCCCGACCTCCCCGTCATCGAGCAGGACCGCGACGCCGACCAGGCCGCGAAGCCCGTCATCGACATCGAGCTGCCCAACGGGCCGGAGTCGGACGACTCCTCCCGCGAGGGCGGCCAGCGCGAGCGCCGCGGACGCCGCCGCAGCCGCGGGGGCGCCTCCGAGCAGAGCGAGCAGGCCGAGCAGGCGCCCGCCGAGAACGACGCCGACTCCTCCGACTCCGGCGACCAGCAGGAGCAGCAGGGCGGCGACCAGCAGCAGAACGGCGACCAGCAGGGCACCGGCCGCGGTCGCAACCGCCGCAACCGGAACCGCAACCGCGGGGACGACCGCCAGAACGACGCTCAGCAGAGCCCCGCCGCGCAGTCCCAGCCGCAGAACGGTCAGGGAGCGCGCACCGCGCAGTCCGAGGGCCAGCAGGCTCCTCAGCAGAACGGCTCCGGACAGCCCCAGAACGGCCAGCAGGCCGAGGGCGAGGACGGCCGCCGCAGCCGCTACCGCGACCGCAAGCGCCGCGGCGGAGCGATCGGCGACGACTTCGAGCCCGAGATCGGCGAGGACGACGTCCTCATCCCGGTCGCCGGCATCCTCGACGTCCTCGACAACTACGCCTTCGTGCGCACCACCGGGTACCTGCCCGGCGTCAGCGACGTCTACGTCTCCCTCGGCCAGGTCAAGAAGTACAACCTGCGCAAGGGCGACGCGGTCGTCGGCGCCATCCGCCAGCCCCGCGAGGGCGAGGGCGGCGGCCGCCAGAAGTACAACGCGATCGTCCGCGTCGACTCGATCAACGGCCAGACCGTCGAGGAGGCCGCTGCGCGCGTCGAGTTCCAGAAGCTCACGCCGCTCTACCCGACCGAGCGCCTGCGCCTCGAGACCGAGCCCGGCAAGCTGACCCAGCGGATCATCGACCTGGTCGCCCCGATCGGCAAGGGACAGCGCGGCCTGATCGTCGCGCCGCCCAAGGCCGGCAAGACCATCGTCCTGCAGCAGATCGCCAACGCGATCGTGCAGAACAACCCCGAGGTCCACCTGATGGTCGTCCTGGTCGACGAGCGTCCGGAGGAGGTCACCGACATGCAGCGCACCGTGCGCGGCGAGGTCGTCGCCTCCACCTTCGACCGCCCGGCCGAGGACCACACGACCGTCGCCGAGCTCGCGATCGAGCGCGCCAAGCGCCTGGTCGAGCTGGGCCACGACGTGGTCGTGCTGCTCGACTCCATCACCCGTCTCGGCCGCGCCTACAACGTGACCGCTCCTCCCTCGGGCCGCGTGCTCTCGGGCGGCGTGGACGCCTCGGCGCTGTACCCGCCGAAGAAGTTCTTCGGCGCGGCGCGCAACATCGAGAACGGCGGCTCGCTCACCATCCTCGCGACGGCGCTCATCGAGACCGGCTCGAAGATGGACGAGGTGATCTTCGAGGAGTTCAAGGGCACCGGCAACATGGAGCTCCGCCTCTCCCGCCACCTCGCCGACAAGCGGATCTTCCCCGCCGTCGACGTGAACGCCTCCGGCACGCGCCGCGAGGAGATGCTGCTCAGCGCCGACGAGGTCAAGATCACCTGGAAGCTGCGCCGCGCCCTCGCCGGGCTCGACCAGCAGCAGGCGCTCGAGATCATCCTGTCGCGCCTGAAGGAGACCTCGTCCAACGTCGAGTTCCTCATGCAGGTCTCGAAGTCGGCCGTCGGCCCGGCCACCGCCGGCCACGGCAACGGCCACCACTAGCGCCCCGACGTCCGCGGTCGTCCCTGTCACCGGGGGCGGCCGCGGACGTTTTCGCGTCCCCGGGCGATGAGCCCGACCCCGACCACCTCCGGAAGCCAGGACCCCATGTTCGAATCCGTCAGCGTCCTCCTCGCCGAGCACGAGGACCTGCAGACGCAGCTCTCCGACCCGGCACTCCACGCCGATGCCGCCCGCGCCAAGAAGGTCAACCGGCGCTACGCGGAGCTGAGCCAGATCAAGGCGGCCCACTCCGCCTGGATCCAGGCCGGCGAGGACCTCGAGGCCGCGCGCGAGCTCGCCCGCGAGGACGAGGCCTTCGCGGAGGAGGTCCCCGAGCTGGAGGAGTCGCTGCGGGTGGCGCAGGAGAAGCTGCGGCGCCTGCTCATCCCGCGCGACCCCGACGACGGCCGCGACGTCATCATGGAGGTCAAGGGCGGCGAGGGCGGAGCCGAGAGCGCGCTGTTCGCGGCCGACCTCCTCCGTATGTACCTGCACTACGCCGAGGCGAAGGGCTGGAAGACGGAGATCCTCGACCGCGACGAGTCCGACCTCGGCGGCTACAAGAACGTGCAGGTCGCGATCAAGAGCAACGCCACCGATCCCTCGCAGGGCGTGTGGGCGCACCTCAAGTACGAGGGCGGCGTGCACCGGGTGCAGCGCGTCCCCGTGACCGAGTCGCAGGGGCGGATCCACACCTCGACCACGGGCGTGCTCGTGTTCCCCGAGGTGGACGCGCCCGAGGAGGTCGCGATCAATCAGAACGACCTGAAGATCGACGTGTACCGCTCCTC
This sequence comes from Rathayibacter sp. AY1E2, assembly GCF_002932325.1. Lineage (NCBI taxonomy): Bacteria > Bacillati > Actinomycetota > Actinomycetes > Micrococcales > Microbacteriaceae > Rathayibacter > Rathayibacter sp. AY1E2. The sequence goes on along the minus strand of NZ_PSVO01000002.1, from coordinate 1,431 downwards.
CGGTCCCGGCGGGCAGTCCGTCAACACGACCGACTCCGCCGTGCGGATCACCCACCTCCCGACCGGCATCGTCGTGTCGATGCAGAACGAGAAGAGCCAGCTGCAGAACCGCGAGGCGGGCATGCGCGTGCTCCGCGCTCGCATCCTGGCCCGCCAGCAGGAGGAGATCGCCGCGGCGGCCTCGGACGCGCGCAAGACGCAGATCCGCACGATGGACCGCTCCGAGCGCATCCGGACCTACAACTTCCCCGAGAACCGCATCGCCGACCACCGCACCGGCTACAAGGCGTACAACCTCGACGGCGTGATGAACGGCGCGCTCGACCCGGTGGTGGAGAGCGCCATCCAGGCCGACGAGGAGGCCCGCCTGGCCGACATCGGCTCCGAGGAGGCGTGACCCTCGTGACCACCGGTGTCGACGCGCGCACCCTCCTCGCGGACGCGGTCGCCCGCCTCGCCGCCGCCCGCGTCCCCACGCCGGACGTCGATGCGGAGCTGCTTCTCGGGCACCTGCTCGGGCTCGGCCGCGGCCGGCTGCAGGCGCGCCTCATCACGGGGTTGAGCGTCGACGAGGAGCACGCCGCGGCGTTCGCGAGCGCGATCGAGCGCCGGTCGGCTCGCGAGCCCCTGCAGCACATCACCGGGATCGCACCGTTCCGCTCGCTCGAGCTCGCGGTCGGACCCGGCGTGTTCGTCCCGCGCCCGGAGACCGAGGGCGTCGCGCAGATCGCGATCGACGCGCTCCGCGCGGTCGTCGACCCGGAGCCGATCGCCGTCGACCTCGGCACGGGCAGCGGAGCCCTGGCGCTCGCGCTCGCGCACGAGGTGCCGCACGCGCGCGTGATCGGCGTGGAGAACGCTCCCGAGGCGTTCATCTGGGCCCGTGGCAACCGCGAGCGGCTCGGGCTCGAGAACGCCCGCATCGTCTTCGACGACCTCGCCCGGGCGCTTCCCGAGCTGGACGGCACCATCTCCGTCGTCGTCTCGAACCCGCCCTACATCCCGGCCGCCGCCGTCCCGCGCGACCCGGAGGTGCGCCTGTTCGACCCGCCCTCGGCTCTCTACGGAGGCGAGGACGGCCTGGACGTCGTCCGCTCGCTCTCGGCGACCGCCCTCCGCCTGCTCCGCTCCGGGGGAGTGCTGGTGATGGAGCACGGCGAGCTGCAGGGCGCCGAGATCCGCGCCCTGCTCACCGCCGACGGCTGGCGCGGAGCGACCACGCAGCGCGACCTCACCGGCCGCGACCGCGCGACGGTGGCGGTGCGCTGAGGCGTCGCGGAGCTCTGGCCTGGCCGCCCGGGCCGTCCGATCTCAGTCGCCGAAGGTGATGTCGAGGTAGGGGGTGGTGGTGGATTCGCGGGTCTCGATGCGGACGACGCTGCCTGCTGATCCCGGGGGGAGGTGGGCTTGGTCGATGCCGAGGGAGAGGGT